>DGTD01000091.1 GCA_002396385.1 Bacteroidales bacterium UBA4345 | reverse complement strand
CTGCACGTCACCGCCACGCTGGCTCATGCCGTGAACTTCTGCCTGCTTCAAATACAGGCCAGCTTCAGTAGCAGCCTGTCCGATGATTGTGGCGATGGAAAGGATTCCCTGTCCGCCTACACCACACAAAATAATATCTTTTTTCATTACTTGTTCTTCTTTTCTCTTAAATGACGCTGCAATGTCTGCATACACTCACGACGAGGAATGATGACACTGACACCCTTATATTCAATTTCTTCACGGATAATTCTTGTAATCTCATCCATGTTCTTAGGTAATGGAACAACCACTCTCACGTGTTCAGGAGCAACGCCCAAACCCAAACAGATGGCTTCGAACTTGTTGGTTCCGGCAGAGTCTTGTCCGCCAGTCATACCGGTGGTCAGGTTGTCGCTGATAACAACAGTGATGTTCGAATTCTCGTTCACCGCGTCAAGCAGGCCGGTCATGCCGCTGTGTGTGAAAGTCGAGTCACCAATTACGGCGATAGAAGGGAACAAACCAGCATCGGCTGCTCCTTTTGCCATCGTTATGCTGGCGCCCATGTCAACACAACTTGCCAACGACTGGAATGGAGGCAGTGCACCAAGCGTATAACAGCCTATATCGCCAAATATACGGTGGTTCGGATATTCAGCAGCCACTTTGTTAAGGGCGGTGTAAACATCACGGTGTCCACATCCGTTACACAGTTGAGGAGGACGGTTGGCCAGATTTTTAGCCGTACCGAACGAAAGTTCCGCAGCCACGCCTAAGGCTTTAGCCACATTATCAGGGTCGAGCTCGCCTGTGCGTGGAAGGTCGCCAGTCAAGCGGCCCTTAATGCAATAGTTGGCACCTAGCAGTCCGCGGATGTCATTTTCAACAACAGGCTGTCCGTCTTCAAAAACTATCAGTTCGTCGCATACACTAGCCAGTTCGCGAATCTTGTCTTCAGGAAGCGGATATTGTGAGATCTTCACGATAGGAACATTAGGTCCAACCGATTCACATACATAGTTGTAGGCGATACCGCAGGCAATAATACCTGTCTTTTTGCCAGCAACCTTGTTCAGGAAATTGTATTTAGAAGCCTCGGCAGCCTTCAGCATGTCTTTCTGTTTCTCAACGAGCAGTAGGTACTGTTTGCGGGCAATGCCTGGAAGCAGAACCCAATGGCGGTCGGTATCTGGGTTCAACCCATTTTCTGCAGTAGCCTCTTTAATTTCAACAGCAGCGCGGCTGTGCGCCAAACGGGTAACCACACGCATCAAAACCGGCAGTTTGAGCGACTCGCTCAATTCGAAAGCGGCCGACATCATGTCGTAAGCCTCTTGCTGGTTCGATGGCTCGAAAATAGGAATCATTGCAAATTTGCCGTAAAAACGGCTGTCTTGCTCGTTCTGGCTGCTGTGCATGCTAGGGTCGTCGGCTGCAAGCACCACTAAACCTCCGTTTACTCCCGTTACAGCGCTGTTGACAAAAGCGTCGGCACACACATTCATGCCCACATGCTTCATACACACTAGCGCGCGCTTACCTGCGTAACTCATGCCAAGGGCAGCCTCCATGGCTGTTTTCTCGTTTGTACTCCAACGGCTGTGGATGTTACGTTCCTTAGCCAATGGATTAGACTGGATGAACTCAGTAATCTCGGTTGAAGGAGTGCCAGGGTAGGCGTAAACACCGCTAAGTCCAGCGTGAATAGCACCTAAGGCAATAGCCTCGTCGCCGAGTAATAGTCTTTTTTCCATTTATTATTGTATTTGTTTTATAATCGCGATTTTTAGTTCTGTATATTTTTTATGTAGGCGGCGCCACGACCGTTGCCTACTTTAATAATCATTTTCTGTTTCAGCAAGTCCGACAAAGCCCTTTCAATAGTGGTTTGGCTTACATCGGGGCAAAAAGCAAGAATGTCGCTTTTGCGAACTTGTCCCATCTTCTTTTCAAAAACCATCCAGATGCGGTCGGCTTTTGTAAGCGAGCCTTTCTTGTTGGAAACCACTCTTTCGTTGAAGTCGCGGTATACTTTTAAAAAGAGTCCTAAGAAATAGCGTACGAAAGGCAGGTAGTTGTTGCTGTTCTCGTGCCATCCGTTAACACAGCGGCGTAAAGCGTCGTAGTATACATCGCGCGATTTTTCGAGAATGCGTTCCAAACTAACATACATACCCGCAAAGAAACCAGCTTTATATAGCAGTAAGAGAATCAACAGGCGGCTGATTCGTCCCGACCCTTCATGGAACGGATGTATGCAGAGGAAATCGAGTGCGAATTGTGAGATAAGGAGCAGCGGATCGTAAGTTCCCGCCATAATCGCTTCGTTGAAGTTTTTACACAATTCGGTAAGTGCTTTCTCTGTATTTTCAGCTGAAACGGTACGGAAGCGTTCCATTTTTTTCCCATCGTCACATATCTCAAACAACAGGTCGTTGGTGTCCTTGAATTTACCACCTTCTACCGAAGCGGAGTATCCGAACAGCTGCTTATGCAACTGCAATATGGTTTGTGGACAGATAACGATAGAGGAATAGTTCTGGTAGATGGTAGATAAGACCTCTCTGTATCCCGCAATTTCCTCCTCGGGCTTGTTTTCAGGTACGGCACTGTTGTTAACTAAGGCACGGACACGGTCGGTTGTAGCGACACGCCCCATAATGGTATTGGCATATTGTGAACTCTCGATCAGTGCTTGTTTTTTCAAAGCATTCAAAGCATCGGGTGCGGTCTCGAAATACAATTCTTGCCGACCTTTTTCTTCATATAAGGCCGTAAGCAACTTCACTACATCTGGTGACAGCATTCGCCATGGCGTATTTGAGTAGTCAAAAGAATGCATATTATATGTCGCTTGTGAATTTCATCACGTAAATATAGCCAATATGCACCATATAGCAAACAAATTGCATCACTTTTACGTTTAAAGATGCAGATTTTCTGGTTTGACTGAATTTCAGGTTATACAATTCTTTACGACGAATTTATCCATTACCGGTATTTTTCTCTACACAAAATTCCTGAATAAAATATCCCTATAAATAGGTATTGTAACAACACGTGGCTTTACCGTAATTTTGCATGTGAAATTATCGGTTGTGTTACCGATATTGTTTATAACAACCAATATCTCGTTATTTCTTTATGAGACACGATGATAAATATCTTGTTGACAAGTATAATGTGGCAGTCCCAAGATATACGAGTTATCCACCGGCAAACTACTTCAAGGAATTGGGTGCAGAAAGCTATTTACAGGCTGTAGAACGTTCGAACTTCGAAGGCTCGAAACTTCTTTCCTTCTATCTGCACATGCCTTTCTGTATGAGTTTATGCCATTATTGCGGGTGTAATTCTTATTCTATGCCGCATTCTAAAGATGAACGAGACAATTATATTGCGGCGTTACACCAGGAGATTGACATGGTGGCTGCCCATATAGACAGGAAGCGTCAAATAAGCCAGATACATTTTGGGGGGGGTAGTCCGACCGCTATGCCTGCGTCGGTGTTGAAGGAAATCAACGAGCATCTGTTATCGTTATTCCCGACTATCGAAAGGCCTGAAATAGCAGTCGAATGCCATCCGGGTTACTTAGATGAAAAAGACTGGGTGGATTTGACGAACAGCCATTTTAACCGTTTCAGCCTTGGTGTGCAAGACACCGATCCCAAGGTCTTGGAAACAGTTGGGCGTGTACCCGCAAAAGTACCGCTTGAACAAATAATGGAGATTCTCAGGTCGGCTGGAGCTTCGGTTAATATGGACTTCTTGTTTGGTCTGCCTTTACAGACCCCCGATTCTTTTGCTCGCAACATTGAGGCTGCTATTGCGCTACACCCCGACCGGTTGGTGACTTTCAGTTACGGTCATGTGCCTTGGGTCTTCAAGCGGCAGCAGATACTTGAGAAGGCGGGATTGCCTGAGGCAACCGTCAAACAGCAAATGTACGAGAGAGCTTCGGAGTTGCTACTACAGGCAGGCTACAAGAGTATCGGACTCGACCATTTTGTCTTACCTGGCGACGAACTGTATTTGGCTTTGAAGGAGGGGCTGCTTGCCCGCAATTTTCAGGGATACTGTACACGCCGGACAACAGGCCAGGTTTACGCCTTTGGCGCAACTGGTATCAGTCAGCTTTACGACTCCTACGCCCAAAATACCAAGAACATTGGCGAATATGTGGCAACCACCCTTTCAGGGCATATTTCTACGCTTAAAGGCTATAGGCTGACAAGACAAGAGATTGTAGTTAGAGAGGTGATAGAACGCCTAATGTGTAACTACCGTCTATCGTGGTCTGAGCTGGCTACCTCGCTACAGTGTGAAGTCGATGAGGTGAAATCGAGTGTGAATTACGATGTTAAGGCACTAGGTGAAATGGCCGCAGATGGTCTGTTCGAATGGACAGACGACGGCATTGTGATGTCGGCTGTGGGGCATCCGTTTGTGCGCAATGTGGCAGCCGCGCTCGACCCTCTGATGAGGAACACTAACAAAATGTTTTCAAAACCCATCTAATTTTGGTTTTTTATAAATGAAATACGATACGGTTGTAATAGGTGCCGGTATTACTGGAATGACATGTGCCTACCAGCTTACACGTGCAAAAAAGAATATTTTGGTCTTGGAAAGTAAAGACCGTGTGGGTGGACAAATGCATACTGTGAAAGAGGGGGATTTTCTCTTTGAAGAAGGCCCCAGCACCAGCATCGTTAAGTATCCCGAAGTGGCGGAACTTTTCGAGCAGCTTGGCGACAGTTGCCAGTTGGAGGTGGCCTGCGAGTCGAGCAAGCGCCGGCTTATTTGGAAAGGCGACCGTTTCCATGAACTGCCTTCTGGGCTATTTAGCGCTATAAGGACCCCATTGTTCAATTGGTGCGACAAAATACGCATCTTGATGGAACCTTGGCGGAAAAAAGGTAATAATCCGAACGAGAGCGTGGGCGAACTGGCACAGCGCCGTTTGGGCAAGTCGTATGTCGACTATGCGGTCGATCCGTTCATGTCGGGTGTGTATGCGGGCGACCCCTACAAACTGCCTACCCGTTTGGCATTGCCAAAACTCTACAATTTAGAGCAGGAATACGGTTCGTTTATCAGAGGTAGCATAGCAAAGGCCAAGTTACCCAAAACCGAACGCGACAAAAAGGCTACCAAGAAGCTCTTCTCGGTAAAAGGTGGATTTGTGCAACTGATAACGGCTTTAGAGAAAGCCATTGGCTCCGACCATTTTGTAACGTCGGCGTCTGGTGTCAGAGTAATGCCTTCGGGAAAGGATTGGAGCATAGCTTACAGCGTAAACGGAGAGCAACATACCATTGAGGCCAGCCAGGTGGTTACCACCTGTGGAGCTTATGCGCTGCCCGACGTACTGCCCTTTATCGATAGCGCTAAAATGGCCGATATCAGCAACCTTTTCTATGCGCCGGTGGTGCAGGTGGGTGTTGGTTTAGCTGATTGTGGCGGTAATGTGTGGAAGGCCTTCGGTGCCCTTGTTCCATCGAAGGAAAAGAAGGACGTGTTGGGCATTTTGTTCCCGTCGGCCTGCTTCGTCGGACGTAGTCCTGAGGCGGGTGCCTCTATGTCTTTCTTTATGGGTGGAGTCAGACACCAAGATATGTTGGAGTACAGCGATGAGGAACTGACCCGCATTGTGAGCGGACACCTTGCCGATATGTTGGGTTACCCTGCCGGTAAGAAGCCCGATGCCATCCGCATTTTCAGACATAAGCATGCCATTCCGCAGTATGAGGTGTCGAGCGATGCGCGTTTTAAGGCCATCGACGAAGTACAGCGCCAGTATCCGGCCCTCCGTATTGCAGGAAACCTGCGTGGAGGTATTGGTATGGGCGACCGTATAAAGCAGGCATTCGATGAGGCAGGTTATCTGCTGAATTTGAAAAACGACTAAAATTCCGGAAATATTTCTCCCTGTTTTACCACTGAAAGAAAAATGACGAATCCCTTTTTAGATGTATTGAATAGATATTGTGTTAATCGACCTCCGTTTTGGTTCATGCGGCAGGCTGGGCGTGTTTTGCCCAACTACAACAAGTTGCGTGAACAGCACAGTTTCCGGGAATTGATGTCCACACCTGAACTGGCAGCGAAGGTCACATTACTGCCAGTTGATGACTTGGGGGTTGATGCGGCAATTCTTTTCAGCGATATTCTAACCATACCTGTTGCTATGGGGATGGAGATTGAATGGACAGACAAGGGCCCCCGTTTTTGCAATCCGTTGTCCACAATGGAGCATCCTCTCGAGAAACTCAATTGCGATGGAGAAAAACTGTCGCACGTTTATAGTGCTATCGACCTTGTTATGAAGCAACAACGTGCACCTTTAATAGGTTTTTGTGGTGCACCCCTAACCACATTGCTCTATATGTTGCAGGGAACTAGTGCCAAACACGACTTTCCGGAGGCGAAGAAGTTTATTTTTCGCAATAAAAAGGAGACTAAACGACTGGTTGATGCGGTAACCTCGTTCAGCATAGACTATGCGCTGAAGCAGATAGCACACGGGGTGCAGGCCTTCCAGTTGTTCGACACCCATGCCGGTTTAGTGCCGTTCGAGGTGTATAACGAATTGTTTATGCCGGCAGTAAAGCGTATTTCCCATGCTGTGCGTGGGAAAGGAGTGCCGTTTATATATTTTCCTAAGGGAATCGGTTGTGGTTTAGAGAGCATTACACCAGATGTTTGTGACTTTGTCAGTGTCGATTGGCAGACTCCGCTTCCGAAGGCCCGCCAGCTGGTACATCCAGAAGTAGGGTTGCAGGGAAATATCGACCCTATGCTGCTTTTCTGTTCCAAGGACGTCATAGCCGCCCATATGGAAAAGTATTATAAACCTTATTTTGCAGAGCACAACGACTGGATTGTCAATATGGGCCATGGCGTTTTGGCCGACACGCCGTTTGAAAATCTTAAATTTTTGGCCGACTGGATTAAAGAAACGAACTGGTAATGATACAATATTTGTCTATAAACCACCAAAACACCTCTCTTACCGACCGCGAGGACTATTTGCAGAAGTTAGAGGTTGACGCCAAGGAACCTTCTGTATTGTTGCAGACCTGCAACCGTGTGGAGGTTTACTATGGAGATGGCGAAGTTCCCGAACAGGTAGCCCGCCACCTCTTCAGAGTGGTGTGTGGCTTAGAGTCTGCTATTGTTGGCGAAAGAGCCGTACAGGGTCAGGTGAAAGATGCCTATATAAAGGCCTGCAACGGCAAGCAAAAACTGTCGGTGGGCATCCATAAACTGTTTGAGTGTGCTTTGCAGATTGGTAAGCAGGTCCGTCTGGAAACCCAAATTTCGCATGGTGCGGTAAGCCACAGTCTAGCAGCTATAGAGCTGATGGAGCAAGAACAAATTGTGGTGAAGTCGGCGCATATTGTTCTGATTGGTGTCAACAAACTGACTGCCGATATACTTAAATTTCTTAAGAATAAGGGTGCACAACATGTAACATTGCTGAACCGGACGTTAAGTAAAGCGGAAGAATTGGCGGCTGTTTATGGCGCAGAGGTACACAGCCTCGACAATTTAGATGAAATTCTGGCCTCGGCCGATGTGGTGATTAGTGCAACATCGTCGGTCGAGCATATCATCAAACCCGAGAATGTTGCAGTCTCGCATCGGGCCCTGTATATCGACTTGGCGTTTCCGCGCGATGTTGACCCGGCTGTCGGCAAGTTGCCGAATATAAAGCTCTACAATATTGGCGATGTTGAACACCTGGTGCAACAGAATGTCCATATTCGAGAAGATGAAGTGGCAAAGGCCGAATTGCTAATTGAAATTGAGATTCACAAACTGAATGAAATAATGAGCCGGCGGAAAAACCAGCAGGTTATCCGTGTGGTAGCACGTAGTAGCAAGCTGTCTCAAATACAGGTTCAAGAAGTGTTCAGGCGTATACCCGGAGTGCCGCACACCGTGGTCTTTTCGGAGTCGTTCGGAGATAAGCACCTGAATATATCGCTACTTAACGGTGAAGCGCCTGACGATATGTTCACTCGCGAACTCGACTATGCGTTGCTGAACGGAGAAGCCGACATTGCCATTCATTCGGCGAAAGACTTGCCGGTGAAACTGAACGATGAATTGGAGGTGATAGCCATATACGAAGCCTTCGACAAAACCGATTCGCTGGTCAGCCGCAATCATCTCACTTTGGCGCAACTGCCAGCTGGTGCAAGAGTAGGGACGAGTTCGCCCCTCCGACGTGCGGAGTTGCTTGCTCTACGTTCCGACTTGAAAGTGGTTGGCATCAGGGGCTGTATAGAAGAAAGGGTGGATCAAGTAAAGCGTGGCGATGTCGATGCTGTTATTGTTGCTACTTGTGCTCTGAAAAGGTTGGGCATGGCTAACGAAATTGCCGAGGTGCTGCCGTTTGAAACACACCCAATGCAGGGAAGGCTGGCTATTACGGCACGAAAGGGTAGAGAAGACCTTAAAAGTATATTTAAAAAAGACAGCCTCGTATGAAAACCCTGTATACGGGATTGGTTTGTAACAATTCTGATTATATACATACCCCGCTTATCGAAATTAAGCCGTTGGACGACGATTCGCTCCTTCGTGCTGCGGTACGGCAGTGGTATAAGGCAAAGGGTGGAGAGGTCTGTTATTTGCTGTTCACTAGCCGTTATGCGGTTAAATACTGGAGCCGTCTTGCTGACGAACTGTTTCCACATCGGCCAGTTACCGGTGGACGGGTCGTGTCGATAGGTCCGACAACGACAAAGGAACTGGAGGAAGCTGGCTTTTCTGGTATAGAGCAGGTAGAGAAAGACGATTCGTATGGTGTGGTAGACTGGTTCAGCCGACAACCTAAGGGTTGGGTCTTGATTCCAAGATCAGATTTGGGACTTCCCCTTATTCCCGACGGACTTAAAGAACTGGGATTCGATGTATTGACGGTAACCGCCTATCATAACCGAATGCCGGAGAATCCGGTAAAAGTAAATTTGGACGACGTGGAGCGCATTGTATTCACATCGCCCAGTACAATAGATAATTTTATATCTTTATATGGTTCCCTGCCAGTGCATAAGCAGTTTGTAACCCGTGGAGCCGTTACTGAAAACCACTTGAAAGAAATACAAAACAAGATAAAAAAATACGATCGAAATGATTAGATATAGAGATTACCGAAAAGACCAGGCAACTCGCGACAAGTATGCCGATGTAGAATTACGCGCATCCGATTTCATTTACCCGTACTTTGTGGTAGAAGGTACGGGTGTGAAGTCTGAAATTTCGAGCATGCCGGGCATCTATCGTTTTTCTATCGACATGTTGGTAGAAGATGTGAAGGAGGTTTATAAATTGGGGGTTGATAAAGTATTGCTATTTGGCGTCATCAACGACGATTTGAAGGATGAGCGGGGTACACAGGCCTATTCGGAAGATGCTTTGGTGTGCCGTGCCGTTAAGGCATTAAAAAAAGCCGTGCCACAAGTGTTGGTCTTTACGGATGTCTGCCTTTGCGAATATACCAACCATGGCCATTGTGGGTTGCTGAAGGATAACGATGTCGACAACGATGCCACCCTGCCACTTTTGGCCGAAATGGCCTATGTGCATGCCAAGGCGGGCGCCGATTTTGTGGCTCCGTCGGCTATGATGGATGGACAAATAGAGGCGCTAGATAAGAAACTGAGGGAAACCGGATTGCGTGACAAGTGCAAGATTATGGCTTATTCGGCAAAATACGCCTCGGCTTATTATGGTCCGTTCCGTGATGCCGCTGACTCGGCCCCTTCTTTTGGTGACAGACGGACCTACCAAATGGACTACCGCACACACGACCAGGGACTTGGAGAGATTGCCGCCGATATTGCAGAGGGAGCCGACTGGACAATGGTCAAACCTGCAATGCCGTATCTTGACATTATAGCGCGTGGTGTGGAAAAGTTTCCAGACACCCCAATGGTAGCTTACCAGGTGAGTGGAGAATACTCAATGATAAAGTCGGCAGCCAAAATGGGCTACCTCGATGAAAAACGAATTGTATTCGAAAGCCTTATCGCCATTAAGAGGGCGGGGGCAAAATACATTATTTCTTATTACGCTAAAGAATACATGCAAAAATGGGCATAAACAATCGTGAAAAATCGGCCGCTGCTTTTGCGGAGGCTCAGAAAGTTATACCTGGAGGAGTGAACAGCCCCGTTAGGGCATTGCGCAGTGTGGGCACTACTCCTTTATTTATAAAAGAGGCCAATGGCGCCTACTTGACCGACATCGACGATAACAAGTTTATCGACTTCTGTATGTCGTGGGGCGTCTTCATTTTGGGTCATAACCAGCAGCGTGTCAGCCAGGCAGCAGCCGAAGCCGTAATGCGGGGTAGCAGTTACGGTATTCCTACCCTGAGCGAAACTCTGTTAGCGCAGAAAGTGAGAGAGGCAATACCAAGTATGGAGCGTCTGCGTTTCGTTAATAGCGGCACCGAGGCCACTATGTCGGCAATACGTGTGGCGCGTGGTTATACTGGTCGCGACGTGTTGGTGAAGTTCGAAGGAAACTACCATGGCCATGCCGATCATTTGCTGGTGGCAGCCGGTTCTGGTGTTGCCAATATTTCGAACGCCTCGTCGGCAGGTGTGCCATCTGATTTTGTAAAACACACCGTGGTGTTGCCGTATAACGATGTAGAGGCTTTGCGCAACTATTTCGACCAGAATGGAGACAAGGTGGCTGCGCTTATCATAGAGCCAGTGGCATGCAATATGGGTGTGGTTGTGCCAAGTGCCGAATTTTTGAAAGCAACCCGTGAGGTAACGTCGCAGCATGGTGCGGTTCTGATTTTTGATGAGGTGATTACCGGGTTCCGTTTGTCGAGGGGGGGCGCACAGCAGCGTTTCGGTATCAAGCCCGATATGACAACCGTAGGCAAGATTGCAGGTGGTGGCTTCCCAGCCGCCGCATTTGGTGGTCGCGAAGATATTATGCGATGTCTGGCACCAGAAGGTCCTGTATACCAGGCTGGTACGCTTAGCGGTAATCCGGTTGCAATGGCTGCAGGTATAGAAACACTGACACAGTTGTCGGTTCCTGGCTTTTATGAGGAATTGGAAGAGAAAAGCAATCAATTCATCAGTAAATTGAAACAGATAATAGTTGGGAAAGGCATCCAGTTGAACCATTGCGGTTCAATGTTTACAATGTTCTTTAACGATGCTCCAGTCCGCAATTTCCAAGACACCAAAAACAGTAATCAGGAGCGGTTCGCCTGCTATTTTCGCAACATGTTGAGCCGTGGCATTTATGTAAGTCCGTCACAATTTGAGGGAAATTTCATCTCGGCTGCTCATACGCCTGAAATTCTTGGTTATGTGCTCGATAGCATAGCAGAAAGCATCTCGTAAGAATGGACTTGCAGTAATAGAATTTAGAGTTAAAAACAACAGGTTAGAATGTAAGCGGGTTAAACTAGAGAAATCAATTCTATAGCAAGCCATGCGTAAAATTCTCTAAAATGACCCTAGATTCTGTGCTTCTCTGGTTGGTTTGGGCTTTGAGAGAGTGTCTTTTTTCTTTATTTTTGTGTTAAAACAAAGTGATTAAGAAAAAGTACAATGACAAAGGAAGGACTTGTTAATGCCGTATGCACCAAAACAGGAATGGCATCGGCCGACAGCAAAAAAGCCGTTCAGGCAGTTATCGACACCATTACTGAAACTTTGAAGAGAGGTGACTCGCTCCAATTGATTGGTTTTGGCACTTTCAGTGTAGAAGAGCGTGCCGCTCGTGAAGGACGCAATCCGGCAACTGGAGAAAAAATGCAGATACCAGCGAAGAAAGTAGCCAAATGGAAGCCAAGTAAAGGTTTGGTTGACTAAGTAAAGTTCTACTGAAATCTTCTAAAAAAGGAAAAGTGTGTTTGGGAGCATTCCAGGCACACTTCTTTTTATCTTGCCATTCATCTTTTTATACAATTCTTATTATAATAATGAGAAGTCAGGAACTGATTATTAAATTGTAATTGTAGGAAGAATTAACTAATTTTGAAGGGTAAACGTATCAATTATATGAAACTAGATTCTGTATTCAGCACTAAACACGGACTTGTTATAGGATTGGTAGTCACCTCTGTTTTCGCTTTTATTGCGCGTTATATGTCTATTGAAACTGTCAATAAGAACGAACTCTGCTTTTACGAAGAAAAAGCAAAAGAGCAATTGCCAATGGCCTTAGGTAACACAGGCCTTATCAATTTCTTATATTTTACTAACGATGAACTGGTTTATATATGCGACGTTGATGAGAATACAGAGTCTATAGCAGGTCTTAAATCAGACTTGAAACAGACGCGTAACCTTTGTATGTTAAGCTTGTTCTTGCAAAAAGAACGGGCAAATGCGCTGTTCAGTCTGTTGGCAAAATACAATAAAGGTCTTAAAGTTATATATAAGGGACGGAACGATTCGGTTGCAATAAAATTTCATCCAGAGGAAATTAAAGACTTCGCTTTACAAAAGAACGAAACTAAGAAATTCGCATTAGAAAATATCGAATACTATATAAACAAGCAGAATGCCCTATGTCCCATTAAGTCGAGCGATACATTAACACTGGTTTTGCTGAAGCTAGATAAAACCTCGTTGTTTTATTACTATACGATCGATGAAGGGCAGGGTTTCTCCATCAACTCGTTAAAAGTAGATTCTACACACTCTGAATTGTTTCCGGTTTTAAACAATCGTGCTGTCAGACCCGAGTGTTTGAAAGCTGCGGTTGCCGGACTAGGCATTAAATTTGTTTTCACATCTGCCCAAACAGCCCAACAAAAGGTTTTCACACTAAACAATGACGAGTTGGTGGGGCTGTTGCTTAATCAGACGAAACGGAAATAGTCTTATTATTTTACGTGAGTCCTATGAATTGTAATCAAAAGAGAATCAGTTGATTGTCGATAATTCGCCCGACATTGATGCTTGTTTTTCTTCGGGAAGAAGCAGTATGCGCCATTAGCCCCTAACACGTTGACTACAAAATTTTCAAAACTGCGGTGTCTGGAGTGCTCGACCTGTGCGGTGTTTTGAAAATCTTCCTCTAGTTTCTGTGTAGAATCTATTTTTCCTCTTCCGCTGTGTAGTTGCGGTAGGCGTTTTCGATGTGCTCTTTAAGCCGTTTTACCAGAATACGGGGACTTTTCACAACAATTCCGTCGCCGAAACCAAGCAAAACTCTTTCAAGTTCCCAATTCAGGCAGACTTTTATATGGAAGTCGGCCGAACCGTCAGCATGACGCTCCACCAGTGTCTGGCTTGCGTGCAGAGGTTTGGTTAGAATGTAGGGCGTGTGCTTTCTGCTGGCCCAGAAGGTTACATTGGCCGGTTGTGTGTTTACACCTTTGGTTACGCCAATAACGTTGTCGTAGTAGGTTGTGAGGTCTGCTATTTTGTTTTCTTCGTAGGCGGTGGTTCTGTCGGTTTCCATCTGCTCAATGCGGTCAAGTGCCAGGTTTAGCAACTGGTTTTTGCCTGTTTTCTTTCCAACGACGAACCAGCGGTTGTTGTACTCCTTCAGTATATAGGGGTTGAACGAGATGAATTCGGGTAGTAGCGCTTTGAAAGACTTGTATTTGATGTTGAGCACTTTTTTGTCCAAAATGGCCTGGTGTATCGGCGTCAGATAGTCCAGACCTTTTAGTGAGTCGTTCTTGTCGAAGAAGATGACGGGTGTTGATTTGTGGCAGATGGCGGACACATGTGCGTCGAGCCGGTTGATGATGCTTTCCAATTCGCCGAACTGCGAGAATCCGCTCAACTGCTTAATGATGTTGACCGCCTCGGTCACCTGCTTCATGTCTTGTTCGTTGACTGGTGCGTTGGTGATGCTGTAGTCGGGGTCCTCATACGTGTAGTACTTGTGGTCGTACACCACAATAGGGGCGTTGTAGCCCATTTTCTCGCTACGCATGTTTTGCAGGTCTAGCTGTATGGTTCTGCGGCTGATGCCGTTGTAATTACCCTCGTATTCGGCCAGTGTGTCGGCACAGGCTTCCATCAGGTCTTCCAATGTCCATTTCCGGCCCCTGTTTCGTAGGCAGTTATCGATGGTTTTGTAGCGTATAAGTGCGTTTCTACTGGCTGGCATAACTTTTTTTCGTCAAAAATATCAAAAAATTATAACTGCGCAAATACATTGCGCACTCGCTGTGGAACTTTGTCGTGTAAACAAACAAAAACAGTATTTATTATGAAAGAAGTAACAGGAAAGTACAACACCGCCAAGGTGTTTACCGACACGGTCGATGAAAATTCGTTGAATCAGATTCTTTTGCTCTGTAATCAGGAATTTACCGAGGGCGCTAAAATTAGACTCATGCCCGATGTGCATGCGGGGGCTGGATGTACCATTGGAACTACTATGACCATCAGAGACAAGATTGTTCCCAACCTGGTTGGGGTGGATATAGGTTGCGGTATGGAGACGCTGGTGTTGAAGGCGGACTCTGAAATCAGCCAGAATTTCAATCCCGCCCAACTCGACAAATGTGTGCATAAGTGCATCCCTTCTGGTTTCGAGATTAACAAAGTTCCCCATAAATATGCCAGTTTGGTAGATTGGGACAGCGTTAAAGGGAACTTCACCAAGAAGAAGGCGATTTTGAGCATGGGAACACTGGGTGGCGGTAACCACTTTATTGAGGCGGATCGTGACGATGAGGGAAATATCTATATTGTGGTTCATTCGGGTAGCCGTCATGCGGGACTAGAAATTGCGAACTACTACCAAGAGGAGGCGTGGAAGCAGATGAACTGTAAACAGAAGCGCGATGTTGGTGCCCTGATTCAGCAGTTGAAGGAGGAAGGACGTTTCTCGGAAATACAGCCTAAGCTAGAGGAACTGAAAGCCCAGATTCTTACGGCTGTGCCGCCAGAACTGGCCTACGTTAGCGGTTACCTCTTCGACGACTACATCAACGATATGCGTATTATGCAGCATTTCGCCGCCTTGAACAGAAAGGCGATGATGGACGTGATTATGGTAGGATTGAGAATAGGTCCTGACGACATTAAGGAGCAGTTTACCACTATCCACAACTATATCGATACCGACAACATGATTCTGAGGAAGGGGGCGGTCAGCGCCCAGAAAGGCGAAAAACTGCTTATTCCGATTAACATGAGAGACGGTAGTCTGGTTTGTGTGGGAAAGGGGAATGAAGACTGGAACTGCTCGGCCCCACATGGCGCTGGCCGTATTATGAGCAGGAACCGTGCCAGAATGGAGCTAGACTTGGAGGAGTTCAAGGCCGAAATGGCGGGTATATACTCTACGACGGTCAATAAAGACACCATCGACGAGGCTCCAATGGCCTACAAGACGATGGACGATATTGTAGCCAACATTTCTCCTACGGCCGACATCCTTAAAATCATTAAGCCAATCTACAATTTCAAGGCGGCTGATGAGTGTTCGTGGAAGAAGAAGAGGAACTAGCCGTTCCTGCTGTCTGTAAGTTAATGGTTTGGGGGCATTGCCGGGAACCAGGTTGAGAAACGCGTGTTGTTTCTTATTCCTGCTTTATCCCGTGCAGTGCCCTCAGTTTTTGTGCTAGGTCGTCGTAGTCCTTCCGCATGGTGGTGTCGTCGTAGGCGCGCTGGTTCAGTTGGTTGAGCTTTATCTTTAGTTTTTGCGGTATGGCTACTTTAAATTCCTTACAAATGGCATACTCGACAAGCGCATCGACTTTGCCTGAATGGTGTCCGGGTTCGTAAATTACGAGTGTTGCCTTCCTGTTTTGCTCATGCTCTGCTTCGTTGGTGGCATTTGGAATTCTGGGTGCAAGAAAAGCGACTCCCACAGGAACAATATGCACATTTGTATCACCAAGTCTGGACTTGATAATCTCTCGCATATAATCTGCCCTTCTTTGCGATAACTTCATGTTGAATTCTTCAGAACCTCGTTTCTCGGTGTGCCCCAATATAATGAACAGCTCGTTGGGGTAAGCCGCCACAAACGCTGCCATCTCGTCCGTTTGTGTTTCTTGTGCGGGAGAAATGCTGCCGTTAAAATCAAAGAAATGGGCATCCCAGTTCATAACAACATCTGTTTCTTCAACAGCCGGTTGTTGTGCGACAAGGTTTTGTGTCCCCAGTGCGGTAAGCCCCGATACCAGCCCTACAATTCTTACCACTTGTCCGGCTTTCTCTTTCAGCCTCAGTTGCTGCTCCAAGAAACTACGCTCGGATTCGCAGGCCGGACAGGTTCCCGAACAGTTCCCTTTGTGGTTGCAGACGGTTGGCGTGTAGTCAATGCCGTTGGCATCCGCAATCTGGCAGCGGATGGCTTTCAGTGTCTCACATATCTTCTTGCCTCGTGTTTCCATAAGTAAACGATAAACAGTTTGTTGCAGGTGTTATACCTTTTGCTTTATGGAGGTAAATATAGATAAAAAATCTATAAGTTGTAGGCTTGCGGTCATAATCCTTTATTGAGTGGCCGACTATTCTTTCTGTTTCGTCTGTTTGCCAATTGTGCCAATCAGTTTGTCGAGTAGGGGAACCATGGCCTTCAGGTCGTCAATCTCCATACCTTCTTCAAGAATCGAATGGGCTAGGCAGTTTGGCACTTCTTTTATCTGCTCTTCCAGTCTTTTCCCTTCGTTTGTTAGCGAAACAATGCATTTGCGGCTGTCGGCTTTGCTCTTCTGGCGGATAATCAGCCCTTGTTTCTCCATGCGTTGTAGAATGGGGGTGACCGTGTTGGTCTCTAAGAGCAGTCTTTCGGTAATGTCGCCCACCACTTGGTTGTCTTTCTCCCACAACAGCATAAGTACCAGGTATTGCGGATAGGTAATACCGAACTTCTTGAAGAAAGGTGTGTAGCTGGCTGTTATCAGCCGTGCTGCCGTGTATAGTCGGAAGCACAGCTGGTTGTCTAGCTTTAACTGTGGGTACATAACGGCCTATTTTTTCAGGTTGTACTTCTCGCAGACGGCTTTGCGCTCCTCTTCGTCTAAAGAGGCTAGGTAGCCCTTCCAACCGGGGCAGAAGCCGATGTGCCACCTCCAGAAGCGGCCTATCAGCGATTTGGGGTTCTTGTCGTATCTGGCGCGTAATTTGCAGTTCGCGCAGGGTTTTGTATTTGTTGCCATAGTTTATTCTGTTTTAGTTGTTTTTCTGTTTTTCCACCATTTTTTCAACCGGTTTAGTCCTTCGGCTCCTATTATTGTCAAACCAGTGTATTGGAACGTTTTAGCCAGCCCGAAAAAAACGAACCATAGTGCAGCACGATAGCTGTTTTCCAAATCGAAAAGTAAGGGTAAGAACGCCAATATGTAGCATGGTACACAAAGAGCGAGCACAATTACCCCAGTTTTGAAAGAAAATCTGCTAAGAAATTTTTTTATTTTCTCTTTCAAAGCTTATCCTTTTATTAGTTTGACCACAGCTGACTCTATTTGTTCTGGTGTAACCGTAGGAGCAAACCGCTGGACAACATTGCCCTGACGGTCGACCAAAAATTTCTCGAAATTCCATTTTATGTCGTTTTCCCCGCGGCTTTTACCATTACAAAGCGAACTGATACTTATCATCAAGTTCATAAAGAAGTTGCCACGTCCTTCAGCTTTTTTTGCCGACTCTTTCAGGAAAGTGTATAAAGGGGACTCGTTTGGCCCGTTAACATCAATTTTCTTGAAACGAGGGAAGGTAGTGTCGTACTTCAGCGTACAAAACTGGTTGATTTCTTCATCGTTACCTTTTGCCTGTTCCATAAATTGGTTACACGGAAAGTCGAGAATTACAAATCCTGCATCTTTATACTTTCTGTAGAGTTCCTCAAGGGCTTTGTATTGTGGTGTTAACCCGCATCCGGTAGCGGTGTTGACGATTAGCATAACCTGCCCTTTGAACTCGCTCAGCGAAACCTCTACATCTTGCTGCTGCTGACGTTTCATTACATTAATCTCGTATATTCCCATAATGAAATAATTTTAATCGTTTACGACTTAGTTTTTTACTATTTTTATTTGTTCATTGCTGAACTTTCACAAATATATAACTTTATTTTTATATCGCACACGATATATTAAAGTATTTTTCAAGAAATGCGTTTTTTCTTACAATCTATTCAATCCATACGTCTACTTTGGTAATATCGCCTAGATGCTTCATGTCGTTTGGAATGAAAACAGAGAAGCCGGATAACAACAAATCTCTTGTGTTGACTACGACACCGTCTGTATAGACGAACATAGACTCAATAACAGGTAGTTCATAGAAATGAGTTGGTTGATGATCACATTTGTGTAAATGTTGGCAGAAATACGTATTCCTAATATCTTTTTTCCTCTGTTTACCCTCTTCTCCATTTTCGGGATTATTGCCCGTCAGACTCCGAAATAGTTTTTCCCCTTTTTTCTTTGACCCATACATATATTTGATCATATCATATACAAGGAAGTCATCTAAAAGGAAGATATGATACTTCCCCTCCTTTTCTGAAGATTCGTAATATGGAATGGTAGTCGATATATGAGCTATTTTCCCTAAGGGACCAAAAGAGAGAAGTGGAATATCGTCGTACATTTTTTTTAGATAAACAAATGAATCGTTGCAGTAGTAGGTGTCTATATAGTGTGGTAAGAAACAGGGGTGTGGTGCTGTGGTTATATTGTTGTAGTGCTCTATCATGTCGTTTATACTAGATATGTATTCGCTTTTATTAACCTTATTGGCGATTAAGCTGTCTCTTTCATGAATTAATTGACTGTTTCTAATTGAATCAGTATAGTCCAGCCATTGATAAAACAACTGTACCTTTCGGCTTAAAGGGTCTGAACTGTGTTTCTCCATTTCGTCTCTCGATTTGTTTTTCCAGATACGCGTAAAAGCATTTAATTCATCTATATCTGGATTAAATCGGAGGAATGGGGTGTATTTCTCTTTTAACGGCAAAAACAAGGTGTCATTTGGGGTAAAGGCATTTACAAAACACTCGGTAAAAAAGTCGTAGTCAGAAATATTATACGTCGGTAGCCATTTAAGCATGTCGTTTATCTTATGATATGACCAAAGATTGTTAAGATTCATCAGTGTGCGATAAAAAACACTTAGAGTATTAGAGTCTGGTTTTACGGTTAAGAAACTGTCGGCCATATTTGACAAAGAATTCTGATAGGCCTTCTTCTTCGATATTTCCTCTGTTTCAGAAATAGGCATAGTTAATTCCTCTTCATCAGTTTCCTGTTGAACAGTCTCCTTTTTGAGTTCTGATTTGTCGTTGTGCTGTGGTGTAGCTATTTGAAAGGAAAAGAGAAGAAGTAAGAGAATAGTAACGGTTTTATGGGTCAGATGTTTCATATAAGAATGAGAGTAACGTGCTTATTTTCGCAGGTGCGTCTAATGTATTTGTGTTTTTTATTTGCCTGTGGCAGATGTTTGATAATGCAAAAATAACCTTAAAGTAGAATATTTGACTGTTATTGCAGTAAAATCTGCGGTTACTATTATTTTTGCAGTGTGTTCTGTTAATTAGAATAGACGATTATTATGAAAACCTTTAATGTTATTTCTGCGTGTGTGCTTGTTTCAATTATGAGCTCATGCAGTTCAGTTACTGGACTTAAAAACATGGCCGATTGTAAATTCAAGTTTCAAAGTGTATCTGACGTCAAGCTTGGATCTATTGACCTGACGAACAAGAAGAGTTATAAAAACTTGAAATTTGCCGATGTGGCCCAGTTAATGTCCGATTACGCCAACAAGCAGATGATGCTTGATATGACTGTGAACATGAAGGTGAAAAATCCGAACGACCAAATAGCCCAACTCGATGGTATGGACTACATTTTGTGGATTGACGACCAACAGATGGCAGAAGGTGTAACTAAAAATCAAATTAAAATTGAGGCTAAATCGGAGAGTAATGTGGCGTTGCCTGTCACAATGAACATCTACGAATCGTTGAAAGGTAAGAAACTGGAGACGATGGCTCAATTTGCTTTTGGTTTGGCTACTGAAAATGCCGACGCCAGCCGTGTGAAGGTTTCAATCAAACCGTTTTTCACTTTCGGAAACGATACCGTCCGCTTCCCTTCCTACATTACTATTGGCGGCGACCAGATAATGCCTAAAAAGAAAAATTAGAATAATCTTATGGATTTTAAAGAAACCACCTTAGGCTATATTGAGTGGAACGGCTGTTACCTGATGCTCTACCGCAATAAGAAGAACAACGACCCAAACGAAGGCAAGTGGATTGGAATTGGTGGACATATTGAAAAAGGGGAAACTCCCGACGACTGTTTCGTGAGGGAGGTCCGTGAGGAAACTGGTATAGTCCTCGACAGTTTCACCAAGAGGGGTGTGGTAGACTTTATCTCCGACACTGCAGACAACGAGCGGATGCACCTCTATACGGCCTCTGTCGACTCGTCGTTTTTTTCCGACTGCAACGAGGGTACCCTAAAATGGGTTCCTAAGGAAGAAATTCTGCAACTCAATTTGTGGGAAGGCGACAAGCATTTCCTCATACCCCTTATAAAAGACGAAATCGACATCCATCTCCGTCTGGTTTACGAAGGTTGGAAGTTGGTTAAAGTTGAACAAGCAGAACAATAACTTTTGTAAACCTAGTTTTCATGATACAAAAATAGGAAAAAAATAGAGGAACAGCACTCTCACAGCGCCGTTCCTCCGCCAATATAAAAAAGTAAGTGTTATGTCAGTGTTTTCTAAACCACGGACTATCATAAAAAGATCACGACAAAAGTATAGAAAAGAGGGCTGTTGGGTTAGTATGTAAATTTCAAACAAAATAGGCAGTCGGAGTAATTCAGCGTTAAAATTTGACGAAATAGACTTTATAAAATGTTTTATTAACTATAAATCAGTTAGTTTGCTTTTTGGTGGAAAGCGTAAATTTTCGGCAAAAATGCTGTTTTTCTGCTATTCTGTACGCAAGTTTATAAGCTCGTATTTCAAGTTTTCTATTTATTTATCCTGCTTGCTATGCAAATAATTGCTATTAGCTCCCTTCTTTATTCTACTGGCAGGTCTCCTTTATTATTTTACCCAATTCCTTACCCGCTTTCTCATATGCTCCAGCCAAACGGCTGGCAGCATTGAATTCGTGTCCCATAACAGCCCATCCCGGGCAGTTAGAAATTGAAATCTCGGCCAGCACCTTATCGGGATAAGCAGTTTCAACCACCCTTATCACAATACTTATTTCTGCAATTTTGTGTCCGACACCTGCGTGCACCCCCGGTTCCATATGGTGGGTGTTGACTATAAACGAATACTTTTGTTCGTTGTAATTGTTGTTTGACATATTGCAATTTTTTTCGAACATATCAATAAAATGTTTGGGATAGGCTTGTTGCTTGTTCATTTCCCATGTTTTGGCGAATTCATCGCCTTTGCCTGGTTTATGAGCGTTATATTCGCTGACTTTTTTTTTGATGTAGTTGGCTTCAGTTATTTCTTCGACCATCAGATTGTCGTATGTGAATTTAATGTTGACACAATTTACACCATTTAAAAAGACCAGGTTGCCGGCTGTATGAACTTTAATAGCATTTGCCCAAGCAAAACCAGTTAACATTGCCATTAACAATAGAAATTTTTTCATATACAGATTAATTTTATAGTTTTAGATAAATAAAGTTTGGTTAAACCTCTTATTATGATTAAACAAGGTTTATTTGCAAAAGAAAGAAAAAAACTTATACAATCCAATATGCAGATACTAATATTTGAGTTTGAATTTTTATTTTTCTTTCAGATTTCCATTTAAGCAATAAAATGCTATCTATTATGACTATAAGTAGTTGCGATATTTGTTTGTTTAATTTTGCTAATGAATGAACAACACTCTAAATAGTTCCAGTGTTTGTAACATTATAGTCTCAGAAATACACCGTATAATCCTAACTTTAGTATCATAAAATCGTATTTCTATATGGTAATCAACTCATATTATTTGGTTAATTATGGTTTAGTAGTTTGCTTTTGTATATATTTGTACGTATCAGATAAATAGTATGTATTTGTAAGTAGTATCATATGGAAAACTGGAGATTTACTACACCCAATATTGAGCTTTACTCAGATGGTTCAGCAGATCCTAATCCGGGTAAAGGTGGATATGGAATAATACTAAGATATAATGGCATAAGTAAAGAATTCTCTTGCGGTTTTTCTTTAACTACCAACAACCGTATGGAAATTATGGGCGTTGTTTGTGGTTTGGAAAAATTGAAAACTAAGTCAAATGTAGAGGTCTATACAGATTCTAGTTATGTGGTACAAGCTGTAAACGACAGATGGATAGAAGGTTGGATAAGGAAGGGCTGGAAAAACAGCGCTGGGAATATTGTGCAGAACATAGATTTATGGAAAAGGCTATGTGATATGATAGCGAAGCACAACGTTAATTTCAATTGGATAAAGGGACATGCTGGTCATCCGGAAAACGAACGTTGTGACCAGTTAGCGAAAAGTGCGTATGAAAATAGTGTGAACCTGTGTGTAGATGAGGGATATGAGCCAGAGAGAAGAGCACCTCAAAAAGTATTAAAAGAGGGTGATTTGTGCAAAAAGTGCTTAACACCTGTGATTAAGGTCATTCCCTCAAAAAAAAGTCAAAAAAAAGAAAAAGCTTATCACTTTGCGTATTATCTACTTTGTCCCAATTGTCGTACAATGTATATGTTAGAAGAAGCGAAAGTATTTAGAAATAAAGACCAATCTGATGAATTGTTTTAATTGATTTCTCTTCTAAATTTTAGTGTCGGTAAAATAATAGCCGATTCTTCTTTGTCGTTCTCTCCTTTCCAAGCTACAATGAAGTCGATGGTGGCCGAAGTTGTCTCGTAACCCATTTTCTTGTAGTTATCGACTGTCTCTTGGCACTTTTTCGAGAGTTTGCCCACAGTGGTTTCGCGGCCGTTGATGTCAGCTACAAGGTTCTCGTTGTAAACTTTTAACGACATGCCGCTCCGCAGTTTGAAAATAGCTTCTTTTTTGTCTTTAAAGAAACTTAGGAAGACGTCTTTATGGCTGAGTTGTAGGGCAATTTCAGCAGGTGCGGCATATTTGGTAGCGTCTGTCCTGTGTTCCACACCTTCAAGGTGGTAAGCGTCGAAAATGCTGTTGTTGCAGTGAATGAAGAGGTTTTCTTTTGCACGCGTCATCGCCACATACAACGCTCTTTTCTCTTCGTCGGTCTCTGCCTTATGGTTATTCAGCATCAGGTATACGTTGTCGAACTCCCGCCCTTTCGATTTGTGGATGGTCGAGACGATGATGGTGCCACTTTCTGCTTGGTAGAAGTCTTCGAGGTTCGACTCTGTTATGAAATCCTGTAGGTTGCTCCAATACTTGGCTTTATTGTTTACCGCCTCAAAGTCGGCTATTAGTTTGTTGCATATCTCCAGACAGGTGCTTGTAGCGTAAATCTCATTCAGTTTTGTTTTTGCCTCATTCCACAGTTTGTCATCTATTATTGGCGAACCATGCAGATTGTTGTGTATTATTTTCGTAAAATGGCGAAGCTCCATAAGGTTCGACAGTCTGAAACCGTTCAGCGACTGGATGAGTTTTGCCCGATATCCTTTTTTTGTCAGCAGTCCCACCATGTTGGCGGCTTCGTTGTTGGTAGCAGTGAGCACGCACGCGCTTCCCGACTTGTAGAAGGCCTGTATCATTCTGAGTATGGGTTCTTCCAAGTTCGGGCTGGTGTGTTTGGTAATAATCACTTTACCCAGTTCTTTCTGTATAGCGGTCACCTCTTGGCTTTTCATCCGGTTGCCGATCTTAGCGGAAAAAGCATTGGCAAGAGCTACCACATTTTTCCTGCTCCTGTAATTTTCAACCAGTTCGTAGCGTTTTGCACCATATACGTCAATTAGTTTTTTCATATATTGGGAGCTTGCTCCACGGAAATCGTAGATGTTCTGGTCGTCGTCGCCCACGGCAATTACACGCATGTTTTCGTTGTTCTTCATCAATGCCTCAACAAGGGCGAACTCGTCCGCATCCATATCTTGTGCCTCATCGATAACAAGAACGGTTTTCGCAATATTTTTGGGGTCTACTTCTCCGTTTTCAATCATCGATACGGCTTGGGGTACCACGTCTTTCGAGTCTTCAATAGAACCTATTTTCCCCAGTAGGTCGAAGCAGTACGAATGGAAAGTTTTTATATCAACAAAGGCGGCAGCGTTACCAACCAGGTTTATCAACCGCTTCTTAAATTCGGTGGCAGCAGCCCTCGAGAAAGTCAGCATCAGCAGTTGCTCGTGTTTGACGTCTTCCAGCAGTAACAACGATGCCAGCTTGTGTACCAGCACACGGGTTTTGCCACTACCGGGGCCGGCAGCCACAACTATGTTTTTGCTCTCGTTGTCGTCGATAATAGCTTTTTGCATTGCCGACAGTTCTCCAAAAATCTGTTGGTATTTGTCGGGTGTTATGCTCCTCTTAATTTCAGCAATACGTTCTCCCTTGAAGTATTTGTTTATGAACTTCTTATAGTCAATTGTAAAGTAGTCGGCAACAAATGCGAGTGCGGCGTTGTAATCTTTCACCATCAGGTTCGCATATTCGCCCACAATGTGTATCTGTTGAGTTTTCAGTTCGTAGTATTTCTCGAGCTTTTCGTAGTGTTTTTTATTGTAGAAAAGAATCTTATTCCCTTCTTTGTCAATGGTAAAGCGTTGTATTTCGAGGTTGTTGTAAAAAACCAGGAAGCCGCCCTCCAACTTCATTACACCAATTTTCTGCAAATAGAGCAGAGCGTCTTCTACATCTTCAATTTTTGCGTGCTGGCTGAATAGCCCTGTTCCAGACATCCTGTTGTAGCCGTTTAGCAGCTCAAGAATTGAAAACTCCACTGCGCTCATTCCTTGTTCCTTTTTTGTGGAGAGGACTTTCTTGTAGAGTTCTTTCACAACAAAACGGCAGATGTCGATTCGTCTTTGGAATTTCTCTGTTATTATGTCGTAGGGAAGTATAGGGACAATGCGTGTGCTTTGGTCTGCAACCAGTTCCTCTTTTTTGATGTAACCCTTAATGGTCAGGTAGTAGAAAATGGTTCGTATGTTCCGAACGGTGCACTTGATGCCGTTTTGCTCAACAAGTCCGTTCAACTCTTTGAGTTGGAAGGTCTGTTCTTCGTTCCCGATTAGCCCAAGTAGGAAGTTCTCGATTTTAACGAAGCGTTCTAAGCCCAGTTTGGCTTTATTCTCGGTGTCATCGTAGCTAATGAAGGCCGACATGTCTTTGCCATCGGCCAGAAGCCCGTCCTGCCGCATGGTGTTGATGCAACTGATGACGTCACGTTTCTTGATGCCCAGCGTGTCGGCAAGATAGTCGATTCTTGACTCGGCTTCTCCGTTATTTGCGTTAGCGATAGACCGGCTTGAAATCAGCGATTTGATAATGCGACGGGCATATAGTTTGTGGTCTGGACTCTCGAAATTTTCCGATTTGTCGATGACGAGTCCGGCCTCGTCCATATTTTTTGCGCGTATGCTGTCGGCGAAGATACGTGGATAGTTTCTTCCCCTTTTTACGAATCCCGCATCTTCAAGAGCTGCAATAGCAGTCTTTACACGGGTTTCCTTGTCGATTCTGGTTTCATTCCCAGAATCGCTTTCACCCCATATTTCACGTGCGATGTCAAGGGCGGAGCATTTGACAACGAGTCGGTCTTTTGTGAATTTTCTTATGGTTTTCCAAACTTGCTGTATCTCGCTAATGCTGAGTTTCGTTTGGTTGAGCAAGATGAAGTGCTTGTTGAGGTCGTTGTCGTTGTACAGCACGTAACAGTCGGCTTGCAGGTTTTGGTCACGTCCGGCCCTGCCTGCTTCCTGCACATAGTTTTCCAGTGAGTCGGAAATATCGTAGTGGACCACCAGACCCACGTTTGGTTTGTCGACACCCATACCGAAGGCCGAGGTGGCAACTATCACTTTTACCTCGTCTCTGATAAAAGCCTCTTGGTTGGCAATTTTTTCGGTCGGGTCCATCTTTCCGTTGTAGGGTAGTGCCGGAAAGCCGTCTTTTGTCAGTCTTTCTGCCAGTTCTTTTGTACGTTTTGTTCGTGAGGCGTACACAATGGTGGGGCAGTCTTTAAACTCGATTAGTTGTCTGAGTTCGTTGTATTTGTCGGCATCTGTTTCCTTGTACCGCACGTTATAGTGCAGATTATTGCGGGTGGCGCTGGTGGTGAACATTTGAAGTTCGATACCGAGTTTCTGTAAAAAGTAGTCTTTAATGTCGCTGATGACTTTTTGTTTGGCAGTGGCGGTAAAGCACGATACGGCAACGGGTTTTGGTGAGAGTTTCTTTTCCTGGTATTCGCGTATAAAGTCGCCAATAAAGAGGTAGTCAACTCTGAAATCCTGCCCCCATGCCGAGAAGCAGTGTGCCTCGTCAATCACAAACCGGACCACAGTGCGCTTCAGCAACAGGCTTTCAACTGTTTTCGACCGAAGTTGTTCGGGCGAGATGTACAACAGGTTGGCAGTGCCGTTGGCAACTTGTTCTATTGCCTCTTTTCGGTCTAATGGCGATAACATTCCGTTGATGGTGACCGCGTTGGTCAGCCCCTTCTCAATCAGGTTGTCGACCTGGTCTTTCATCAATGACTGTAGCGGAGAAATGACGACCGTAAGTCCGCGCACCAGTTCGCCGGCTATCAGGGCAGGCAGTTGGAAGGTGATAGACTTGCCTCCGCCTGTTGGAAAAATAGCTAGCAGCGATTTGCCATCAATGGCCGCTTTTACGGCATTTTCCTGTAAAGGCTCGTTGTTGAACAGACGGAACTTGGGGTAACCGAAAAACTTTTTCAAGCCGTTCTCCGCATTTAGGCGGCTCCTGCAATAGGCACATTGGTTGCACGGGGCTTGGCGCAGCTGGTAGATGACGTTTTCTATGTCGAGATAGTTTTTCAGCAGCCAGGCAGGGGTTATGGAGCACCGGTCCATAGTGCCGATTAAGGCCAGGGTGTAGGCTAACTCTACCGGCTGTTGCGTTATTATTTTCTCAAGGTCTGCGTTTCCGCAAATTTCGCCCTCAAATTCCTGCCTGATAAGTGCGGCTAAGTCGGTTGGCGACTCGTGAAAATCGGTAAAGTCAAAAAATCCTGTGAATTCGGGAACCTTGTTGAGTAGTCCGAAATAGATGCTTTTCAGGTTATGGTTTAACTTGTTGAAAGCGGCTACTTCGTCCCAAAACAGGTCGCGTGCCTTTATGGCGTCGTTGAGCGGGTTATTCAGTTCATCGCTCTGAATCTTGTCGTCTTTTAGCAGCTTGTGGTACGGCCTTTTAGGGAACAGCAGTGGCGACAGGTAGAGTGTGTCGATGGGTTTGGTTGTGGGTTGCGCGTCGCCAGTCGGCAGCATATTTTTCAGAAAAGACGAAACACGTCCGAATGTACCTTTCAGTTCTTCCAGTGCAGGCGTCAGGTATTTCAGGTCATGGTGTATGATGTTATGTCCGCAGAGGTATTCCTTGTGGTCGATGAAGTTACGGAATTCCTCAATCGAGTGTGTATGGAGTTCTCGCTGTTTATCGTCAATGGCGCCAAGATCCTTTATCTTTTTGTCGTCAACTCCTATTTCGCTATCAATAAAGACAATACTCTTGTTCATAACATCTAATTTGTCGGTAGTTCTTCTTGTAGTTTATTTGTCCAGTAGCGGGTTATACATCATAATGGCATTGTTTTCGGCAACAAGTTCGTGGCAAATCTCGCCAGTCACGTTGTTGGTAATTTTGCGCCAAATACGGTTATGGCGGGTATATCCGCCCCACATTTGCTGTGTAATTTGGTGGTCGGTTTCATACACCTCGTAGGTTTTGTTCACGGCTTGGTCGCAGCCGATGCTACCGTGCAGAAATTCCTCGTCCAACCAGAGGTTTATCTTGAAGGTGTATTCGGTATTGTTGGTCAGTTGCAGGTCGATGTAGTTGTAGGCGAGGGTTGCCCCACAGGCGAACGGTATGGTTCGGTTCACATCGGGAAACACATCGTAGCTGTGGCGCCAGCGTTCGGTAACCGTCAGCGGTGTGTGCAGTGCCATCCAGTAAAGCAGGTTGCCCAGTTGGCATAAGCCTCCGCCAACTCCTTCCGCCACTTTTCCGTTGTGGATCATCATACCCACCTTGTAGCCCCTTCTGGCGGAAGGCCGCCCCACCAGTTTCCAAACCGACAGGGTCTCACCAGGCTTTATTACAATGCCGTTGATGGGTGCAATGGCCAGTTTAAGATTCGTTATCTTGTTGTATTGCAGACGCATATCAACGTCTTTCAACTTGCGTAGCAACGTCGATTTATGTTCAATAAGCACATTCCCGCACTTTATGCGGTCGTCTCTTTTTGCGAATTTGGTACCAGAAAAATACCACTTGAGTTTTCTTTTCAATATGTAGAACTCCCTACCGAGCACCCGTCTGAAAGGACTTCTTACAACCGGTTTTTCAACAAAAGGTTCCATAGGCGTATTTTTCCGTAAAGATAGGGAAAATAGCCAAATAAGGGCCTATTTAGCAGGGTTTTCCTCTTCTTCGTAGTAGGTGATGTCGAAATTGGTCACGTATTCTTTTTCAGTATTTCCACCATTTTTATATTTGTAGACCGTTTCCGAGTGCTTGACCACGTTCCCATATTTGTCGGTTGTTTTAATATGTTTTCTGGTAACGCGTCCGTTTTTGTCGTAGTGCCATTCTCTGACGCAGACCCCAGAAGCGTTGTATTCTGAGAATTCGAGCGGAATATCGTAAATAAACAGTTTTTCGGTCATCGATTTGTTCTTCTTGTTGAAAGTGCGTTCAATATGTCCGTCTTCAAAAACCGATTTGATACAATTTCCCTCGCTATCGAAAAAATCTTCAAATGCGATAGCGTTATTCTCATCATAGATTCTGCGACTGGTGCGTATGTTCTTTTTATTGTATTTTGTTATTTCCCGCGAAGTGGTAAACGGTTGAATCCTGCGTTCAATCTCGCCATCGGGACGGTGGTATTGGAAATAGCTTTTGTGTGCATGCAGCACAGTGTCGCCATTCGTATTGCAGACAATGGTGTCTTTGTGGTTGCCATAAACCATTTTCTTGAGTTTGCCGTTCGGAAGGTACGAGAAGACATATTTGTTATTGGGGTCACCCTTATAGAGTTTTTCAACCAGCTGTCCCAGTTTATTGTAGCGGTACACGTAGTTGTTATCTTTTACCAGGCGTCCGTTCTCGTAAGCCCATGTGTCGTCCCATTTGTCGTTATTGTCCGTCGTTGTACCGGCCGACTTTTCCCAGAAATGGCGTTCTCCGATTTTACGCCCGAGTTCGTCGTACTTGTAAAGAGTGACGTAAGGCTCGTAGTCGTTAACCTCTTTGTATTCGGTCTTTTTCGCCAATTCACCCTTTGTGTTGTATTCGTATTTGGTGTGACACTTAACTTGGTTTTTAACCCATTCGGCATTGTTCGCACATTTTTTCAGGCATCGGTTTTCTGCCGTTGCGGGACGGGCTTCAACGCTATCTTTGTCGCAAGAGTTGCAGGGGAGGCTGAAGTCGGTATGTGTCTTGTTAATGATGTTACCCACCATGTCGAAGTCTGTTGTCAGTGTGCTTGAAGTACCTTCCCATCGTGTAGCCTTTCCTTGTGTGAGGAGTCCGTCTTTATTGAAGGCAAGGTAGAGGCTCTTGTTGCGTGAGACAGCCGCATAGCTCTTCACTGGGCCTTTTAGTCCGAAATCTTTAACGTACTCCCCATATTCCTCGGGGTTCATATCAACTGCCCACGAGTTAGTGGCAGCGGCTAAAAAAAGGAAAAGTATTTTTTTCATGTGTTTTATATATTCTTGCCAATCTTCTTTCTCTACATGGCGGGCAGACTACCTCCATACAAATAAGTGGAGGTTGTGATAGATGTTGCGGACTATCGTGTGAACGAAGGCACAAAAGTCTATCAAGAGAAACAAGTTGTAACTATATCAGTAACAAAATCCGTATACGGACTCTTATGCAAAGTTAGCATAAAAAATGTGAATTTCTGCCGTCGGAGAGGTTAGATAGTTCGCATAATACCGAATGTATTGGAAATTAGGCAGATTCCAATCATTTTTTTCTTGCATTTCCTTCGTGTGACATAGCGACGAAGGTTCGGCTTAATACCTTCTGGTGAAGGAGGGTGGAAAGGCGTTGCCCATATCCATTGTGGAGGTCAGTACTTTATAGTCGGACGATATGTTGTATGTTATTTTCTTATCAATTATAAGTTCGTTATCACGCACCTCGTATCGGAATGTCCTGGTGTAAATGTCGCCAAAACCAAAATCTTCGGGTGCTGAGGTGCCAACCGGCTTCGTCTCGACACGGATAGTGACAAGATTGTAGTCGCTACTGAAGCTCATAGAGGCATTGATATTAATGGTGGGTAGCATCCGGCTTTTTTCTGTTAGGGAATTAAAGCCACGCCAATGTTGCTTTGTCGAGGTCCTATAGGCGTATTGTGCGCCGGCAAACTGGCTGTGGGCTATATTGTAGGAAAATATGCCAGCAGTTGTCGAGTCTGTCTCCTGTGTCAACTGTGCGCTTTTTTTTGAGCCAACGGCGCACGATGCTGTGAATAACAGCACGAGCCCTATTAAAACAAGGTTTTTAACTGCGTTTATCTTTTTTTGCATACCCGTCACATTTTCGTAAAATTAGCAATATTCTTGTTTCAAGAAGCAAGAACACCGTCAAATCTTTACTGAAAAGGGAGACATGTGTTGTTTTCTGAAGGAGGAAATCAAACAGGATTGAGAAAACAGGTTAGAATACGACATTGTGGTTGAAAAGTTGTCAAGTCACCCTAAATTAGTATATTTGCGTGAAAGGAGGCTTTTATTCTGCGGCACCGCCTGTCTAATTACCAATGCGAACGCAGTCCGTTTCGTTTTTCAACATTCAGACAGGAGTCAGAGCCTAAGGGGAGAGGTCTCTGTATGAGAGAATACGATAATGCATCTACTTAAGAAAACGTTGCCCGTCCTTCTATTGTCAGTAACCCTTGTTCCGGCAAGGGCGGAACGCATTTTGTTCGCACACTATACGGTCGACGACGGATTGGCCAGCAATACGGTCAACTCGCTCTGTCAAGACGACAAGGGCTTTGTGTGGTTGGCTACCCGTTACGGCATCAGCCGTTTCGACGGTGTCAACTTTAAGAATTTTAACACGTCGACCGACACAGTCATATTAAAAAACGATGTGGGCTACGCCTTTATCCTTCCTAACGGAAAGCCCACCTTTTCCAGTTCCAACGCTATCTTGTTTTCGTACGATGACGTAGCCTGTCGTTTTGAAAACCTCTCTACTTTTTTGCCCACCGACCGCTATAAGTACGACATAATGGGGTTCTCGGTCCAGCAAAACGGCGACGGTTTGTTGGCAACTGCCTGTGGCATTTACCGCTATAACAAAACTAACTGCCAGTTCGGCAAAGTAAACACCGATTACAACAATATTGTGCTCGACGTCTGTACCGACAAGGCTGGAAACTATTGGATAGGGACGAACAAAGGCTGGTTGGTGTTGGACAGGTACGGCAAGACGACGCCCGCCACTTATATGAATGGCGACCTTGTCAATAAGGTTTTCTGTCTTGACGAGAACCACGTGCTTGTCTGTTTCTCGTCGGGGGCGACATGGGTTGCGGAGGCTGCAAACGGACTTGCGCAAGTGAATGTTAGAAAGTCGGGACTGCCCTTTAGTTATGTAACCGCTGTGACGCGTGACAAAAACGGTGACCTATGGATAGGAACCCTGGGCGACGGTTTGTGGAAATGCCAGTTTAACGGAACGGCTTTCCATTGCGATAGAGTGGAGCCGCTAAACGAGCCGGAAGACGCACTGAGCAAAATATCGTCGCTCTACATCGACCGCGCCGGCAATATATGGGTAGGCACCCAGTGCTCGGGCGTATGGCGGGCGACACCTGTTGGTGAATATGCCTACCTTAAATCGAAAGATATTGGTTTCCCGGTTGCAGTGGGGGCGTCGTTTGCCAACACTGACAACGGCGATATGTTGATGGGGACCGATGGTATGGGCCTCTTCTTATTTGACGAAAAACTGCAATTGAAGCGAAACATAGGCGGTTTGTCTTCAAACAGCGTTTTGACTATTGAGCACGACGGAGAGGACTTACTGCTCGGTTTCTGGGGTGGCGAGACCAACCGGCTCAATATGTATACCGGTAAAGTGTCGAAAATCAATTACAAGGGTATAAAGAACCCTCACTACACCACAAAGAACATCCTCCGTTCAAACGACGGTACGCTGTATGTGGCTGTAGCGGGCTACGGTATTTACCGTGGAAAGGACGACCAGTGGGAAAACCTGGTTTTGACCGACTCTGCCATGAACAACTATCCCGACGTATGGATAGAGGGCTCGGTTCAAAACGACCGTGGCACTGTTTATTTCTACTCGTCCAGAACGATTTGGAGCAACCAATCGGGGCATTTCAAACCCTTACTGCCCGATGCCGACAACTCGCGTCAAACCAATCCGCTGCACATCAACCACTGCGTGTGTGGAGGCGGACGACTCTTTGCGGCCACCAACAAAGGCCTGTTTGTGTTCGACGAGAACGATGTCTGTCTGGGTGTCCTCCCCTATATACCGATGGGTGAGTATGCCTCGCTGCTAATTGATAAGGATGGTCGGCTGTGGGCCAGCGGCTCAAACGGAATACTGTCGATTGACACGAAAGAAAAAAAGTGCCGACAGATTATGCCGGCGCATGTGCTTCCTTCGCTCGACTACTTCACTAGTCATGCCAGCCTGGTAGCCGGGAATGGCAACCTGTTTTTCGGGTGTAAAGACGGATTTGTCTGCATCCGGTCTGCTGCCAAACCTGGCTTGAAGACCGGTTATATGGCTTTCAAACGACTTAAAATACAGGGGGAGGAGGTCGCAATTGGGTCAGACCAGCTGCCCGAACCATTGGACAGGATTAAACAGCTGAACCTGGATTATAGCCAAAAACACCTCTCCATCGATTTCGATTTAGTCGATTTCTCTCCCGTTAACCATTCAGCGGCAAAATACCGTATTTTGGGGATCGACACGGGTTGGACGGACCTTGGCAACAGGCGGTCGGTTGAAATACCGTTTCTTCCCGCAGGCGACTTTACCATCGAGTTGGCGGCATTTGCGGGCGGTGAGCCAGTAAAGGTAATCGGGTTGCCGGTAAGCGTTTCACCTCCATGGTGGCAGACGGGCTGGTTCTATGTACTTCTGGTATTAGCTTCGCTTGCCCTGTTTTTTGCGTTCTACCGGGTAAGGATGCGCCGAGCTGAATTGTACAGACGCGAATTGCAACAGTTGGTTGACGAGCGGACTGCCGACTTGAATCATGCGAACAAACGGCTGGCGGTGCAAAAAACGAAAATAGAAGAGGCCAACCAGTCGTTGCTGGCCTCGCTGAAACAGAAAGACCAGCTGGTGGCCGTTGTGGCACACGATTTGAAAAATCCGATGTTTGCCATAGTCAGTGCATTAAAGCGGCTGCTTACCAATGTGTATGCGCCTGCCGAACAGCACCGTCTGCTGGTAAAAATTGCCGACGAGTCGGAAAAACTGCAAAGCCAGATGGTTAATCTGCTGCAATGGGCTAACGGCGAGGCAACACTGTCGGCTTTTCATCCGACGGCCGTCGATGCCAATATATTGGTGGAAGAGGCCATTTCGCTGCTGAAGGGGTTGGCCGACGAAAAAGAGATAGCGTTGGACCAGACTGGGCATACAAAATTCAAGACCTTTGCCGACGCGCGCATGTTTTCGACCATTATACGCAATTTACTGACTAACGCCATTAAGTTTACTCGCAAGGGCGGACGTGTGTCTGTTAATGTGGAAGAGAATGACAACGAAACAGTGATAAAAGTGGTAGACCAGGGTGTGGGTATGAGCCCGGAAACGACTTCCAGACTTCTGTCGGGAAGCAATGTCGCCTCCACTTCGGGTACTGAGCAGGAGCAGGGGTTTGGCTTCGGCTTCAAGATTGTGTTAGACTACATAAAGAAGAACCGGGGCAATTTGCATATCGACAGTACGGAAGGAAAGGGTACAACCGTTGAGGTGGTCTTGCCGCGCTGTGAAGAGGAAGTCATCGATCCGGTTAAGAAAACGACTTCTGTCGGGGTCAGTATCAACAAGGAACTTCTGTCGGGCAAGACTATTCTGGTGGTAGACGACGATGAACTCATTCTTGACCACATAGGCAGTCTGCTTTCACCTTTTGTAGAGGTACTGAAGGCGCACGACGGGGCCGAAGGCTACGCTATGGCACAGGCGCATGTGCCCGACCTGGTGATCAGCGATGTAGACATGCCCAACCTCGATGGATTGGAAATGTATACAAAAATGGGAACCAACCTTTTAACTTCGAATATCCCGTTACTTTTCCTTTCGGCCAAGACCGACAACAGTGTGAAACTGAAAGGGCTGTCAATAGGTGCTATCGACTACATTGCCAAACCTTTCGCCGACGACGAACTGCTGGTGAAAATCTGCAACTTCCTGCTGTGGCAGCAGAAACTGCAGTTGAAGGCCCTGACGAAAACATACGGTGGCGAAGAGACTACCAGCACCGATGCTGTCAATCCGCTGTTGGAAAAAATCATCAGTCTGGTGAAAGAAAATTATTCCAATCCGCTTTATTCGTTAACCGACTTCGTGCGTGAGTTGGGTATGAGTAAGGCCACCCTCAGCCGCCGGTTGAAGTCTATAACCGACAAGACCCCGATTGAAATTTTAAACGAGTACCGTTTGAACATGTCGAAAAAACTGCTCGAAGAAGGGCAGATGTCGGTTAGCGATGTGGCGTATGCCGTAGGGTTCAACGACCCCTCCTACTTCAGCCGACGTTTCAAGGAATGTTTTGGAAATACGCCGAAATCAGTGCGTTGAAACAATTTTCCGCTTATTTGAGCCTAATCTCCTATTCTGTCTGCGTGTTCATTTTTAGTTTTGCTCGTGTAAAAACTTTACTACAATGAACACTAAATTCTTATACCTGGTTACATTGGCCGTTGCACTGACTACACAGTCGTATGCGGCCATCAGCACAGCACCCGTCACAAAAGACGCGACAGAGGGCGCTAAGAAGATTTATGACTTTTTATATACCAATTTCGGCAAAAAGACGGTTTCTGGCGTCATGTGCGGCGACATGGACAATGGCGGTGCGAGTTACAAGACGCAGGTTGATGTTGCATATCTACATTCGGTAGACGGTGGAAAATATCCGGCACTGGTGGGAGTCGACTTCCTGAACGCTACCGGTGCGCATAGCGACGAAGGTTGGTACCAGCAGTACACCAGCAGCGGCATCTCTCTTGCGAAAGAATTGTATAAAGACGGTGGCATTCCATCGTTCTGCTGGCATTGGCGCCCTGGAAGCGAGGAAGCCTTCTACGACAAGAGTGCCAACGCTAACTATACCTTGTTCGACTATACCAAAGGTTTCAAGAGTGGCACTACCGAATGGGATACCTCGTCGGAAGTATACAAGACCCTTATAAATGATATTGACATCGTGTCGAACCTGTTCCTCGATTTGCAGAAATCGGGCGTAGCTGCTGTTTGGCGTCCGCTCCATGAAGCTGCCGGCGGTTGGTTCTGGTGGGGAACAAAGGGTGCGGAAAGTTACGTGGCCCTGTACCGCCTGATGTACGACCGTATGGTGAATGTGAACGGGGTAAAGAACCTCATCTGGGTGTGGAACCTCGAGAAAAATCCAAGTAAGGGATACGCTTACGACGAAACCTGGTATCCGGGCGATGCGTATGTCGACGTGATTGGCGTTGACCTTTATAACGGTGCAAACAACAACGGTTCGAACATCAGCGCATGGAACACCATTATCAGCAAGATGGGTGCCAACCACCTGATGGCCCTGACCGAAAACGGACCTATTGTTGACCCTGCCGAGGCCGTTGCCAAAGGCGATATGTGGTCGTGGTGGATGCCGTGGTACAACTCGTGGAGTGGCGGTTTTATTGACCAAACCAGCAAGAGCCTCTGGCAAAGCGCTATGAGCAGCGATGCCATTATTACCCTTGACGAGATGCCGGGCTGGGGTACCTATGTGGCAGGTCCGGAAGAAATGGACCTCGATGAAGTATGTGCCACACAGGAGGCAAAAGGCATTTACGAAGTGGAATGTTCTAACGACTATCAGGCGACTGAAGTGACAGCGTCGAACAAGTCTGGGAAAGGGGTGTTGAACCTGATGAACGACGACGACTACATCAACCTCACTATCAACCTGTCAGCTAAAGGTTCATACAAAGTTTATGTGGGCTACAACTCGCTCTATGGTTTCAAGCAGATAAACTGTGCGGTGAACGGCATTGGCGGCACTGCCAACCTGGGTGAAAGTGCCGATGACAAGAGCACCGATAAAATGGGCGAGTGCCTGGTCGGAACTTACGATTTTGCCGCAGGAGCAAACACTGTGAAACTGACTCCAATCTGGACCTGGGCGGTTGTCGATTATGTAAGGATTGAAAAAGATAACGACGCTCCCGTCTACGAGTTCAAAGTTTCGGATGTGGATGGCATAAAGGTAGACGGAGCCAAGGTTTTAGACCATTGCGGAAACGAGTTCGTGATGCGTGGCGTAAATATGGCGTATACTTGGTTTAAGGGTTCGGCCTACAACCAGTTGGAAGCTATCCACAAATACGGGGCGAACGCTGTCCGCATTGTATTGGGAAATGGTGTCAAGTATAACAACGACAAGGCGTCGGAGGTGCTTGAAATCGTAAACAAGTGTAAAGAGTATGGTATGGTAGCCATTCTTGAAGTGCACGACGTGACGGGAAGCGACAAGATAGACGACCTGCTAACGGCAGCAAACTATTTTGCCAATCTGGCCCCAGTTCTTAAAGGCACCGAGCCATACGTCATCATCAACATTGCCAACGAGTGGCACAACTCTTCGGCCGGCACTAACTGGCGCGATGGTTATGTAAAGGCCATTCCGGTTATTAGAAATGCCGGGTTGCGCCACTGCATAATGGTAGATGCCGGAGGTTACGGACAGAGTGCGGCTACCATACACACCTATGGTAAAGAAGTGATGGCTGCAGACGTCGACAACAACATCCTCTTCTCCATCCACATGTACGGCGGAGCCGGAAACACCAACAAGGTAGTTCCTAACATCGACGGTGTCATCAACCAGGGCCTTGCCCTCTGTATCGGCGAGTTCGGCTGGTTCCACAGTGACGGCGATGTAGACGAAGAAAAAATACTGTCGTACTGCAACGAGAAGAATGTGGGCTGGCTGGCCTGGTCGTGGTATGGAAACGGCAGCCCGGTAGAGTACCTCGATGTGGTAAAGGATGCGACTGCAGACCCTGTTTTGGCTTCTTATTCCAATATTTCTATCAACAATTGGAACAATACCGAAACATGGACCGCATCGGGCGACTGGGGTAAGACCATAACCGATGCCTGGAAGGCAGAAGCCAAGATGGCGGTATTAGACGAATGCACCAACGCCTCGGTGAGTGCGGTCGATGCCAACAACCAGACAACGTTGTTTGTGTCGGAAACTGGTGAACTCAACTTTGAATCGGACCACGCAAGCCAAGTGGCTATCACCGATGTTCTCGGTCGTGTGGTCTATGTTGGCGAGGTGATGCAGGGTGCCAACATCGTTAACGTAAGTGAATGGGCAGACGGAATATACTTTGTTAATATAGAGAGTAAGGTTAATAAGTTTATAAAGAAGTAGTTTGGAAAATGGCCTTCTCCCGTATGCGGAGAAGGCGTTTTTAAACAAGACTTTTAACCGGTTCCGTTGTTAAAGGATATCATTGAACACTAAAGCAGTCTATAACAACTACACTACATTTTTAGTAAAATTACACACAAAACGCTTCACAAATTGTAAGCCATGTGACATGGCAATTAAAGGCAGGACGTGCAAACGGCCTGCCTTTGTTTGTTGAGGTGGATGTGGAAAATGGAAATTCCACCCGTGTGTACGAGTATGCGGAGTTGTTAGATTGGATAAATTTTTAGAAGCTGTGATAACAGGGCTGTAGACAGATAGGTCATTTATTATCGTAGTGTCCGTAGGCACGCAAAACAAGTACCAAAACCGTATCGTCGTAAATACGGTAAACCAGCCGGTGCTTTTTAGAGATGCGCCGGCTCCATCGACCCTCAGGTAACCCTTTAAGCGGTTCGGGGTGACCAGTACCAGTTTTGGGATGTTGCATAAGTTCAGAAAGCATAATTGTCAATTTTTTAAACGCCATCGGTTCATTGCGCTTCAAATCCTGCATATCCTGCTTTGACTCTTCAGTATAATCAAGTTTATACATAGTTTAATCATAGGTTTTTAATAAACTGGTCTAGCTCTTCTAACGAATTTATCCGGTGAGTCTTTCCTTGTCGGTACTCTTCCTCGCCACGATCAAGACTGGCAAAAAATTCCTCGCGGCTGACCAGGGTAGGGTCGGCTTCCTTCTCAGCCACCAGTTTACGCAGGTATCTGGCCACCCGTTTCATCATAGGTTCGCTTTCGGCTAAGATGCCCATATCGCGCCATATTTGCGCATTTAATTCTGTTGGTGTCATAATGTATTGTTTTTCTATTATTAACGCAAAGTTAACTATAAAATAGAAGAACATACCACAAGAAGGCAGAAATGCAAAGAATTATTTATCATATTTTTTGATTAATACACAATTTTTATATATTTGCGATGAATTTGTCAAATTAACCAAGCAATAGTAATGAATAACGTTGCTAAAGTTTATGTTTTTTTGCACTTGCCAGGGGCTGTTTATATTATGCGGTTGTACCGGAGGATTTAGCAACGGTAAAGTCAGAAAAAGCTTTAAACTGTAGTACAGAAAACCATTGTTTTATTTTTAAATCTTATTATCATGAAGAAAAAATTACCATTTTGGGCACTATCGGCCGTGTGTGTTTTGGCTTTCAATTCCTGTGAGAATGAGGACAAAGAAGAGTTAGCGCAAGGTAACACCGAAGAGGCCTATCCTTTTTGTATAGTAAAGCTACCGGAAGGACCACATTCTCTTTTTATCGGGGCGAGCGATTGTCTGTATCCCATTACTTTAGATTCTATTGGCCAGCCAGTTGTGCCACAAGAGGGCGACCAAATTCTAAAGCCTTTTGTATCTTATGCTTACAATCAGGAGCTTGGAAGTCTAAGCATCAATCTCGAAAACTTCCTGATGCCTTGTCAAGGCAATCATGTAATGTCTGTGCAATTGGAAGGAGACACCCTCCTTATCGACGCCTACACTTGGGAGGAGTATATCGACATGCGTGAGATTATTCCTGTTGAGAACGCCGATTGCACTTGCCGTTTCCAACTGAAGTCGGTTGTCAATAATTTACAACCTAAAACCTATTACATTCGTCCGTACGGTTCAAATAATCCGGAAGATGTTAAGGTTCTCGACTTGAGTGAAAGCACCGAAGGCAGCGTCTACTTCGAGAGCTACGAGTAAAAAGACGAAATTAATAGTATGTTTATATAGTCCACTAGGGAAAAGTGGAGTAGGGTAGCACCACACGTGTTGTCGGTGCGTATGAATTCGATTTATAAGTACCAATTGTACATGTCGGACAGATGCTGTTTGGCAAAAGGTTGAAATGTCTGTAATGTGATTAATGCCATTACCAGTGTATTTTGTCCTTTATACGCCAAAAACACATCAAAGTCACGACGTGAAAGTCCATAGGAGCCGGGTATGCTTTTTTGACTAGGTCGGGCATACCCTCTATCCTATGATTTTGAAACTATAAGACAAATTTCATCCGATTCCGGTAACGTTTGTCAGTTCATCGGTTACAGATCGAACTCTTTTTCAGTTGCCGTAGCAAGCAGAATTGGTATATTCTTCCTACAATCCATTCTATTATAAACACAACTATAAGGTAGGCACTTGGTGTCTGCCTGAAATGTTTTATGTCGTAGCAGTGCGTCCAAAAACCTTAATGTCTATATATCATAATATCAACAGCTTGATAGAAATTTAAAAAATAGAGGAAACACTTGTCTTCATTATAAGTTTGTTGGTGGGGGTTGCCGGAATTAATACCGGTGCCCCCATTTTTTTTATAAGTCATATAGGCAATGCCCAACGCTGCTGTACTTTCAGTTACAAGGATGCAAAATCTGCGACACATTGCGTAATTTGTGACAACATCCAAAAAAGAAAGAGAATTTACAATGTTGATAACTATTGTGTTGCCGGACAATGTTGATAGAATAACATTTTATAACTTTGCATTTGGCTGAGAAAAGATAATTGTC
>DGTD01000009.1 GCA_002396385.1 Bacteroidales bacterium UBA4345 | reverse complement strand
TAAAGGGTAGGGCTCCTCCCCCTGCTGGGGTTAGAGCGTCGGGCTATTCCATATCGTGCAAACTTTTTCGGGGTCAGGCGTATAAACACACAAAGCGTGGGCAAATGCTTACCTACGCTTCGGGTGCTTGGCCTGACCCTACCAACAGATAAGCACCACCCACGCAAGGCGCGGGCGTTGCCTTTATCATTCTGTTGGTTACCTCTTTGCGGCCAAGCTTTGAAGCGTTTCCAGAATAAATAGCGACGCTATTAATTGAATTCTATGTATGTCACAACTGTGCGCTTTTTAGGGTGCATAGTGCCTTGCAAAAATAAGGAAAGCGCTGAAAATATGCAACCACCTCCGCCGCTTTTGTTGCCAACATAAGCGGTGTCGGACGGGCTGTAGCCTCCCCGCAATGTGGAGAGACGGCCGTTTTTTGGGGGAATCGGTTATAAAATGGGCAATACCCTTGTTTTTTTACCTCGAATTTTTCAACTTTGTATCATTAATGATACTTTAAGGCACCCGGAAATGAAAAAGCCGTTCGATAAACACTTTGTATACGAGTTCTCCAATGAGGATATTGTTACGGAACTGTGTAAAAAGATTAAACTTGTGAGGCTCAGTTGCTGTTTTTCCCAACAAGAACTGGCCGATAAGTCAGGGGTCTCTGTAATAACGGTTAAACGGATAGAGTCGCTTAAAGTTAACGACATTACGCTTGGGACGCTTCTGAAAATCATGCGTGTTAGCGGACTTTTGGAGGGCATTGTCGATTTGTTGCCCGATTTGCCTGCATCTCCTTTCCTTATAGATGAGAAGTCGGGCAAAAGGCTGAAAAGGTTTAACAGTAAACGCAAGGCTTTATGAAGGGGATACATACAATTGTTAACGTGTTTCTGTGGGGAAAATGTATAGGAAAGTTGGATTGGGATTTCAATCGCCATTGTTCTGTTTTCCAGTTTACTGATGATTATCTGCGAATGCCGTATGATATTTGTCCTTCTACGCATCCGAAACGGAAGCCTCTCTCTGGCTCTTTCTTTGGTAATAAGAATAAATTGTATCAGGGTTTACCCGAATTTTTAGCGGATTCCCTCCCTGACCGGTGGGGCTCTTCTTTGTTCGACATGTGGATGACTGACAATAATATTCCAATAACAGAGGCCTTGCCTTTGCTGAAACTTTCGTATATCGGAAAAAGGGCTATGGGGGCGCTGGAATTCCAACCCAATAGGTTTGTTGGTGACGGTTCAGATCATGTAGATGTGTCTTCTTTGGCCGAACTTGCCGCTAAAATCTACAGAGATAGGGATATGGCTATGATTTCGCCCAACGAAAGTTTCACGATGAAGAAGTTGATTTATCTTGGCACTTCTGCTGGTGGTATGAGACCAAAGGCTGTTGTCGCATATAACCCGCAAACTGACGAATTCCGTTCTGGACAGGTTGAACTACCTGATGGTTATAAACACTACATCATCAAATTTAAAGAGGATTACGATTCTCCAACTACCGAAGTGGAGATGGTGTATTACGAAATGGCAAAGATGGCAGGGATTAATATGATGCCTTGTTTCTTGAAAGAAATTGATGGACGTAGGCACTTTGTTACAGAAAGGTTCGACCGCAGAAATGGTGAGAAAGTCTTTTGTCAAACGCTTGCTGCCATTATGCCTGAGGCGGATGATTATTTGAAAATATGTTGGCTGGCCGACACTTTACGGCTGCCGCAGGAGGACAAAGACCAATTGTTTCTAAGAATGGTTTTTAATTTTGCTGCTGGTGTCTCTGATGATCACAATAAAAACATCTCTTTCCTTATGGACAAATCTGGGCGTTGGCGTTTATCTCCTGCCTACGATGTTATGTTCTCTGCCAATACGTGGGAGGACCCTTCTGCACATATACACGCTCTTGGACTAATGGGTAAAAAGTCTGGCTTAAGCACGAATGACTTTATAGAATTTGCGGAAGATTTTGTTGACAATCCGGAATTGAAAATTCAGCATGTTTACCGCGCTGTCGACTGTTTCCGTCCGCTTTGCAAACAATATCGTATAGATGATGCTGTTTCCGATAGAATTCAAAAGGTATTGGCTGGGCTTGTTAAAAGATAATGTGGCACCATCGGTGTTTCTTACTTGCAACCTTTTTCTTTTGTTGTCTCGTCGCGGTCCGTTCTCCTGTTACTTACCTCTTGTCACTTATTTTGTATCGTTTCAGTCCGTCTGGAAGACGGTACCTTTAAACTTAGTCCAATCTCCTTACCAGTCCCTTGCGACCTGTCGTTTCGTTGCCCCCGTCTGGAAGACGGTATCTCGATAACCGGGTATGTTGGATTGGCCCCCGCCATTCCAACGTGCCCGGCTGCCCGCACGAGCTAAGTGCGTTTGGAAAACGCTACGAGCCAACCCTGCAGTCGTGTCGAACCCAGAAAGGACAGCGCAACTCTGCCACCACACCGCAGTTAACACTCATGTAGCCAGTAAACCTATCCCTTGCCAATAAGTAGCCTGTAAGGCTATACCTCTGTAACCGGGGGAGAATCCCCCGGACGGACATGCATCCACCCCTCAGCCTGTAAGGCTGTACCTCGCTATGACGGAAAGTCGTACGAAAAATGTGTATAAAATCACAAAAGTCATACGAAAATTGTGTAAAGTATCACAAAAGTCGTACGAAAAATGTGTAAATTTGTTCCGCTAACAGTAAAATGCTACAATATGGAAAGACTTTCATTTAAGGATTTGCTGGACTGGAAGAACAAAAAGAACCGGAAACCTTTGTTGGTGGAAGGCGCACGGCAGGTTGGAAAAACCTGGCTGGTTAAAGAGTTTGGAAAACGCTGTTATAAAGAAGTCGCCTACGTCAATTTTGAGGAAAGAAAACAGCTAAGGAATCTTTTCGACGAAGATTTCGATATGGAACGGATTCTTTTTGCTATAAAGACCGCTACTAAGACAAATATGGTACCGGGTGAGACGCTGATCTTTTTAGATGAGATTCAGGAGGCCCATGAGGGGCTTACTGCCCTGAAGTATTTTGCTGAAAATGCTCCCGAACACCATGTTATTACTGCCGGTTCGTTGTTAGGGGTTGAACTTCATAGGAAAACCTCGTTTCCGGTGGGAAAAATAGAGTTTATGGTGCTTAGACCTTTGTCTTTCGCCGAATTTCTGATGGCGGTCGGCGAACAGCAGCTAGGGGAGTTGCTTTGTCTGAAAAAATGGTCTACTGTGCGTCTTTTTTCCGACCAGTTGAAAATGCGCCTGAGGCAGTACTATTTTGTGGGGGGAATGCCCGAGGCGGTGAAACTCTTTGCTGAAAACAACGACTTGCAGGAGGTGAGACAAGTGCAGCATGCTATTCTGGCTACTTACGAAAGGGACTTTTCTAAACATGCTCCTACTGAAATTGTGCCTAGAATCAGACAACTCTGGAATTCTCTTCCAGCGCAATTGAGCAAGGAAAACAGAAAATTTATTTATGGATTGGTTCGTGAGGGCGCCAGGGCTCGGGAGTACGAAATTGCAATTGATTGGATAAGGGATTGTGGACTCATTCACCAGATATGTCGTGTGAAGGCGCCTAGAATCCCTTTGAAAAGTTACGAAGATAGGTCGTCGTTCAAAATTTACTTGCTAGATGTCGGACTTTTGTCTGCTATGTGCGATTTGGACCAAGAAACGCTTTTGAAGGGGAATTTGGTGTTTACCGAATTTAAGGGCGCGCTTACGGAACAGTATGTGATGCAGGAACTGGTTGGCAAATTTCCGCTGTTTTATTGGTCTAAAGACAAGTCGGAGCAGGAAGTCGATTTCTTAATCCAGCACAATGGAGTGGTGGTCCCTATTGAGGTGAAGGCTGAAGAGAACCTTCAAGCCAAGCGCCTTAAATCTTTTGTGCGGGAAAATAGTTCTACCAATGCTGTCAGAACCTCTATGTCCGATTACAGGGAAGAGTCTTGGATGACGAACGTCCCTCTTTACGCTATCCAATCCTACTTCTAGTCCAGCAATACCGCTACGAGCCAACCCTGCAACTGCAGTATGGTATAGCCCAAGTTGGCTGCAATGCCTATAGGCTTAAGTCCCTCTTGTGTGTGTTGTAGGAAGTTCCCGTCTGGAAGACGGTATCTCCATAACCGGGTATGGTGAAATGGTTCTGCCATTTCATCGTGCCCGGATGCCGGCATGAACTATGTGCGTTTGGAAAACGCTACGTGCCAATCTTGCAGAAGTCGAGCCCTATGAGGACAGCGCAAACAGGAACAGAAATCGCACGCGTCAGTTGCCTGTACCTTTGTACCTGTGTTCATGTACTGGCCTAGCCTGTAAGGCTATACCTTTGTAACCGTGGGCACCGCCCACGGTAAGACCCATATCCTCCCCCCTCAGCCTGTAAGGCTGTACCTTGCCATGCATGCCCCCGTCTTAGTCCTATCCCCTGTTACCAGTCCCTTGCGACCTGTTGTTTCGTCGCCATCCGTCTGGAAGACGGTATCTCGATAACCGGGTATGATGAAATGGCCCCAGCCATTTCATCGTGCCCGGCTGCCCGCACGAACTAAGTGCGTTTGGAAAACGCTACGAGCCAACCCTGCAGTCGTGTCGAGCCCTGAAAGGACAGCGCAAACAGAAACAGAAATCGCACGTGTCTGTTGCCTGTACCTTGCCCCGCCCGCCACCGGTTATCAGCGGCAGCAGATAGCCAAGTGCCACATCCGTTAGAACACGAAACGCACGAAAAAAACGAACTCGGCCCAACTTCCATCGTGTCATAGACTCAACAAAAAAGCCAAAGGTTTGCGCCTTTGGCTTTTTAGGATTGTTGTTTGTTGTTATTTCTTCAGTTTCGCAATCAGTTCGTCGATGCTGACCAGCGTCTGTTCGCCCGACACCATATCTTTCAGCATCACCTTCTTTTCGGCCACCTCCGTTTCGCCCACAATGGCAACGTAAGGAGTACCCTTGCCGTTGGCATAGGCCATCTGCTTCTTTATCTTCACACATTCAGGGTAGATTTCGGCCGGTATGCCCGCCGCCCTTACCTGTTTCAGGCACTGCAAGGCATAAGCGAATTCGTTTTCGCCGAATGTTGTGAAGACGAGTTGGGTGCTCTGGAGCAGTTCCTCGGGGTAGAGGTTCAGCTGGTTCAGCACATCGTAGATGCGGTCAGCACCGAACGAGATACCCACACCCGACAGACCCGATACACCGAACACGCCCGTCAGGTTGTCGTAACGGCCGCCACCGGTAATGCTGCCAATCTCCACATCTTTAGCCTTCACCTCGAAGATGGCGCCGGTGTAGTAGTTCAGACCGCGGGCCAGCGTCAGGTCGAGTTCTATTTCGGTAGCCACCCCAAGCTGTTCGGCCAGGTTGAGGATGGTAGAGCATTCTTCCACACCTTTTACGCCGGTTTCCGATGCTGCAAGCACCTCTTTGATGGTAGCGAGCTTCTCTTTGTTCGTCCCCTTCAGAGAGATGATGGGCTGCAACTTCTCGATGGCAGCAGCGCTGACGCCCTTCTCGGCGAGTTCGGCGTTGACGTTGTCAAGGCCTATCTTGTCGAGTTTGTCGATGGC
>DGTD01000107.1 GCA_002396385.1 Bacteroidales bacterium UBA4345 | reverse complement strand
TTTTCAGGGAGCTTGGATTGTCAAATCTTAGTTTGACTTCTACCTTGCTTATGCTACTTTAGTCTATCGGAATTTCCTCAAAGATCTCTCTTCTCGTAAGCCCCCTGGAACGCTTCCCAGGGGCGTCGGGCTTTACAACCCGAAAGCGGATGCAAAATTAGGCCTTTTTCCCGAACTGGCAAACTATTCGGGGAATTATTTTCAATATTTTTTCGTCTTAGCTGACTTTCAGCCTCTTAAAAAAAACTATCTTTTTATTACCCGATACATTTGTCCGTCCACGTATACCAGATAAACGCCACTAGCGAACCCGCCAAATGGCACGACAGTCCGATCAGCGACAGCCTTTTGTTTACACATTCGCTGGCCGAGTACATTTTCCACAACAATCTCTTCGCCCTCTTTTGTCCCCTCCACATAAAGGGTCCCATCTACCGGGCTCGGGTACAGTTTCTTTGTAAACCTTTCAACACACTTTACTATCTGGTTACAAACCTTTTTATTACCATTTGAATCGGCAAACACCCATTTAACCGTATTGTCACCCTTTTTCAAATAGGCTTCCGCTTCCATCTGACCTTCTACTTTCACATTGCAATTATCGGTTGCCTTTTGTGTGGGGAAATCCACCAACCCCGTTTCTATTTCGCTAGCATTGAGTGGCAATTCAACAACAAGGCTGTCTATTGTCGAACAATCTATCGAAGGAGCTGAGCGGTCTTCCACAACCACTGTTTGGCGACATTTCGTCTGATAGCCGACAGAATCAGAAAACACCCACATCAATTCCGACTCTCCAATAGGCAGTATTGCGGGAGTGAACTCTAACACCCCAAGAACAGGCTGTCCGCCAATCCCTTTTGCGACAGGTTGGGCTAAATGCAATTGTCCGAAAGGAACTGCACAGTAATTGTCTGTCATCTCATAACGGACTGGTTCCATCGACTCGCAATCATCATAAACCGGAGCTGAATGGTATTCTATGGATATATGTTGTTTACACACCAGCTCATTACCAGACAAGTCTCTGAAAGTCCAGTTGACATCATGTTCCCCAACCGGCATCAATTTAGGCAAGTCATTTTCCGCTGCAACAAAAGTTCCACAATTGTCAATTGCAACCGGTACAGGCAGATTCATCTTATCTGTCGCATAACTATCTAGGTTGTCTGTAATAAGGAAGGTCATATTGGGCATGTCTTCACAAAGATCATACACAGGCGTATGCTTGTCTGTAACAACAACCTTCTGTGGGCAGAAAAGCCGGTTGTCCGACCCATCTTTAAACAGCCAGTACACGAGCGATTCACCAATAGGGAAGTACACCTTCGATATCAGTTGGCCTGTTATCTGTTTTGAACAATTGTCTTCTGCAACGGGTGCTTCCAACTGCATTTCGCTTATTTTCAGTCCGCATGCGTCACCCTCGACCTCAAAACCAAGCACAGGCATGCTGTCGCAATCCTTATAGACCGGCGCATATTCATCAATAACAGTTATAAGTTGGGCACACCTTGTGGAATTTCCCGCCTCATCGGTATACACCCACCACAATTCGTTTTCACCAGTAAACAACGTATCCGATGGGAAGGCCGTAACATTCACACTTCCACAATTATCGGTTGCGTGAAGCGAAGGAAATTCGACCTCACTTACCGTATAACAGCACTTGTCTTCTGATGCGAATAACTGGAGTGGAAGCAACGAGTCACATCCCTCCACAATCGGTTTCAACGTGTCTTTCACCACCACCGTTTGCCGACACTGCGATGTGTTCCCCTGCACATCCGAGAACATCCAAACAGCGGCCGATTCACCCACATAAAAAGTATCTCGGCTATCTTCTAACACACCTGTTACCTTTTCCGAACAATTGTCGTCGGCAACAGGCGCGAACTTTGCAATCTCTTCCGAAGGCACACGGTTTTGGTTGGCATCCAGATAAAGCACAAGGGTATCCATATTGGAACACGTTTTTAAGACAGGAGCCCCTAAATCATATACTACAAGGGTGCGTTCACACACACTGGTGTCCCCAAGCAAGTCGGAGAACACCCAGTTCACGTCATTTTCACCTATTAGGAACGTATCGGTGGAAGCCTGCAAACTGGCCTCTTTTGTGTAGTCCAAGTCACTGAGTCCTATTTCTGAGATTGTAGGGACCGTTTCTACAGGAACACCACAATCGAGCGATTCGACAGCAAGGTGTAAAACAGGAATCGTATCACAATTCACCCTTTTAAACGGAGGATATTCAGTTATCTCAACATTCACCGCTCCCTCTGGTATTATAAAGTACAGGCTTTTCCCGTAGACTTTTTCCACAACCTCCTCCCCATTCATCGTGTAAGTCACAAGCCACCGGCCATCTTCCTTTCTGGACACGCTGTCGTCTTTCGTAATCGCCACGCTATCACCTACATATTTGAAAGCCGTATCGGAAGCCGTAAGGTACATAGGCCGGCCATAGTAAAAACGGCCGTCGAACTGCCCATCGGTCAAACGCACTCCGTTAAAGAACACATTACTCTTCTGCGTGGAAATTTTCACCGAGACAGTATCGCCCAGTCCAAAGAACTCGCTTGTATGCTTATAGAGGAATGGGATCCGTTTCTGCATATATTCCTTGTGCTGTTTTTTCCACAACTCCCATTCGTCGGTGTCTCGACCTATTTCATTATAGAAATAAGGTATTTCAGGAGCTATAATTTCCGAGAGGCTGTCCAGTCTGCTCGCACAACTTTCCGCCGACACAAAGGTACCCATATACACACTCAGCCGGTCAACAACCTGATTGGCTACCTCAGGAAACCCCATGGTCTTCATAAACACCATGCAGCTGTATTCCTGATTTGAGTTTTCTTCCTTAAAAGGTTCTTTTCTGAGTATATAATTAAAGTACGGGAAATCCCAGACGCTATTCCACACTTCAGCCCAGACACTGTTCGACATCAAGTCTGCGGTCACATCGGTATCTTTCAGCACAAAACGCCACTTGCCGTCGTCCGAACGTTGTCGCCACAGCATCTGGTTGTTCGCCGGAAAGTCTTTGTTACAATAGACCACAGAAAGTATAAAGTAGTTCATAAACTCGTTCATGTCAATCAACGAGTCCAACTGGTTTAATGTGGCAGACGAATCTGCCAAAATTTCCCGATAATGCCAGTATTCGTTCAAATCGCCAGCTTTCACCTTGAGGGAGTTTTCTGCCAGCATATCTATGTCATCGAGTTTGTCGTAGTTCGCCCAAATATAGTCGTCGTTAACTTTCTCGCGCAAATTGAGAAGTCCGTAGTATCTTCCGTTTAACAGTACAATTACGGGTTGCGAGGCTTGCCAATCCACATCCACATGCTGTCCGAAACTCATCTGGTTCATCGCATCTCTGAAATGAAGGCAGTTGAAATCCTGGCCCGAATTACGCAGATAGAAACTTTTTGACTTTGCCACTTGGGGTTTGTCCGACCAGAAAGGATAGGAGAATTTACTTTCTCCAAAACGTTTGTTCGCCCTCACATTAAGCGATTTTACCGGCAGACACGCACTCGTATTTCCTCCTATTTCCACCTCGCATACCTGGTTGATAACCGACTGGTTACCGGCTTTAAGGTCAAAATACTCTATGTTTACGGGGCGGTTCCACGAATACAGGAAGTTCATATTCCCTATTTCCGGGATGTCGGACGGAATATCCGGATGGTTTAAGCCATAAGTTCCTTCCACCAGAATGCCGGTTTCGTCGCCATAAAGGTTAACGCTATCGGTTACAATAGAGACAATAGGCAGGGTGTATTCCCTGTCTGGGATTATGTAGGTTTCTGTTTTGCTTAATTTGCTTAATGCGCTGTCGCTGAAAGTTTTCGCCCTGACCACCGTCGTTGCCGTTATAACCATTGAGTCTGGAGCTGTTGGGCTGTCTTCGGTAGGTTCACTTCCGTTCAGGGTATACCGGACGACTGCGTCTGACGGATAATCTCCCTGCAAGCCCAAACGCAAGACAACCGGATGACTATAAACGCCACCATTTACCGAGAAATTGGGCTTCTTTAAAATTTTTGTGGTATGAAAGCCCCCATTTGGTGCATTGGGGGTGCCCTTCTTGAAGTACGTCAGGGTATCGTTTCCATCGGAAACACGACCGTAAGCGATGTCGGGAGCCAACATTTCCGGGATGACCAAACTGTCGACTATGTGGCCAACCGGATCGAACAAATAGAGCGTACCCGCATCGCTGTCGATACGGAAATCGGCATGGAGGTGTCCACGCTCTTCTTCCTTGTCACAATAAATAAGCAAATGTCCCTTGGGAGGTATATACGTAGTATCCATCAAAGGGTACGACTCGGTAAAATCTTTGGAACGGGAAATGGAGAACCCTGTAAAATCGAACACAGTGCTATCTCCATTATAGAGTTCTACCCATGAGTCCGGATACTCATTAAGTTCATCTATAATTCCATTAACATTACTTTGCATCACTTCGTTTATCCGTATGTCTGCAAACGTGTCAATTCCCAGAAAGCATAATATGAATAGGACTACAATCCTCATTTAGTATAGTAAAACCAACAGTTATACAACTAATAACATACAAATTTACACATTTAGTATATCTGTACCCCATAACTACATGTTTTTTTCACATGTTTTTCCTGCTACATTGTTTCACATGTAATACAACAAAAAAATGGGGAATAAGCGTTTCCCGCACATTCCCCATTATGGCGTTTAATACAGTTCCCTATAGTTTGATAACCGTTCCGGAATCAGCCGCAATATCACTTGCCTGGGTGATGATAACTTGCTTGACGCCAGCTTTTACTGCGGCCAGCGAATTCTCTATTTTCGGAATCATTCCCCCCTGGATAGTACCATTGTCGACGTACTCTTTAAATAGTCTTTCATCAACAACCGGAATCACACTGTCGTCGTCGTCCGGATTGCTCAGCACGCCTTTTTTCTCAAAGCAGTACATCAGGGTCACATCAAAGTGTTTGGCCAAAGCTTTAGCAGCCTCTGCCGCAATGGTGTCGGCATTGGTGTTCAGCAAGTGTCCCATTTTGTCGTGTGTGATTGGAGCCAGCACAGGCACAACCCCCTGCGCAATCAAGCCGGCAAGCAGATCCGAGTTCACCTCCTTAGGGTCACCCACAAATCCATAGTCAACATCTTTAACCGGGCGTTTGTCGCTACGCATATAGTTCAAGTCGGCGCCAGTAAGTCCTAGGGCGTTCAGGCCCAAAGCCTGCAGTTGGGCAACGATGTTCTTGTTCACCAGTCCGGCATAGACCATTGTAACCACTTTCAGAGTTTCCGCATCAGTCACACGCCTACCGTTCACCATCTGGCTTTCAATGCCAAGTTTGGTCGAAAGGGCAGTAGCGGAACGGCCGCCACCGTGCACAAGCACTTTCCGCCCCTCTATTTTCGAAAACTCTTTCAGCAAGGCCGAGAGCGAAGCCTCTTCCTCTACTATCTTTCCTCCAACTTTTATAACGGTTAGTTTTTCCATTGTCGTTTACTTTATTTATTAAATGCAAAATTAAAGTGCTGGCACGGAAATACAAAAAATTGAATTAATATTCACATTCGGTTAAAATTTGCCCAAATTTATTATGTATATTCACCATTTGACCTTAACTTTGTCCTCTGCAACGAATGAATCTGCTCTAACAAAGCGTTTATTCGCATTCTATTCATCTGACAACAAACACGTTGAATAAAATTGAAAAACAAGATTAAACGATTTGCAGCGATCAAGGAAATTATTTCCACAAACACAGTCAGCTGCCAGGAAGACCTTCTACAACTGCTTGCAGAGCGCGGTTTCCAACTGACGCAGGCCACCCTGTCGCGTGATTTGAAACAAATGAAAGTTGCAAAAACGCCCGACGTGTCGGGTGAGTATATTTACAAGTTGCCAAACGAGTTGAAAAACAGTGAAGAGCACAATATTTACCTGGCCAGTTCGCTGACCACTATTGACTTTTCTGGCAACAACGTCGTCCTGCACACTCGTTCAGGATACGCCAGCAGTCTCGCCTACGAGATTGACGAACGCATTCCCAGTGTCATTATCGGAACTGTTGCAGGTGAAGACACCATTATCGGAGTAATTAAGGAAGGGCTGTCACAAAAGGAGGTTTTTGACGCTCTTGCCTCTTTCATTCCGACCCTTAAAGGACGACAATAAACAAAGAATACTAACTAAAAGGAACAAACGACATTATAATTCTTCAAGAGCAAGAAATGGTTAAGGACAACATCAAACTAATGATTGCCGACGAGAGCCACATCCACTACATCGATGAGATTCTCGAGACTATTACAGCCGCTGCTAAGGTTAGGGGAACTGGCATTGCCAAACGAAACCCCAAATACGTTGAAGACCTTATGCGGAAAGGGAAAGCAGTCTTAGCCCTCGACGGAGACAAGTTCGCCGGATTCAGCTATATTGAAACATGGGGAGGCAAGCACTATGTCACCACTTCCGGCATGATTGTGCCAGAAGCCTACAGAGGCCACGGTCTGGCCCGACGCATTAAGCACGTTACTTTCTCGCTGGCACGCAAGCGCTGGCCTAACGCTAAAATATTCAGTCTGACTTCGGGTGCTGCGGTCATGAAGTTGAACACCGACTGCGGATATGTTCCGGTCACATTCGGACAACTAACCGACGACGAAACATTCTGGCGTGGCTGTGAGGGCTGCATCAACCACGATGTCCTCGTCCGTACCGAACGACGCTACTGCATTTGCACTGGTATGCTCTACGACCCTGACAACAAGCGGAGCAAAATGAATGCGGAAGAAGAGCTGGAGGCCGACAAAGAGCTGGTCGAACAAATCATTAAAGACCGATTCCCGAACGGTTTCCCTGCCGACGAACCGGACGAAAACCACTAATTTGAACTTACAAACAGAAATATACAAATGGAAAAGAAAAAAGTTGTAGTCG
>DGTD01000078.1 GCA_002396385.1 Bacteroidales bacterium UBA4345 | reverse complement strand
AGTCGTAGTTGTTGACCAGTTCGGCTTTGTTCGCAGCGTCGCTGTCGAAGTCAAGGAATTTGCTTAATTGCTTCTTGATGCACTCAATATTGTGGTTGAGTGTCGCCTCGTCGAGAAGGTTACGCTCTGCACTTTTCCCCGAAGGGTCGCCAATCATACCGGTTGCACCGCCAATCAGTGCCAACGGCTTGTGGCCACAACGCTGGAAGTGGCGTAACATCATAATGCCACAAAGGTGGCCAATATGCAGTGAGTCGGCGGTTGGGTCAATACCCAGATATGCCGTAACGGTTTCTTTCTCAAGTAATTCTTCTGTGCCTGGCATCATGTCTTGAAGCATGCCACGCCATTTGAGTTCGTCTACAAAGTTCATCGAATGGATAATTCTTTTTATACTGTATGCAAATTTAAGACTATTCCGCCGTTTTTCCCATTTTTATGCTAAGTTTCCTTCAATTTAATCGCTGTGTGTTCGTTCTGTTATTTGCTTTTATGAGTTGAAAAATAGAAGTTTGCCGATTTTTTTTATAATTTTGCAAGTTCAAACGTCGAAAAATAATTATTAAGATATTTATATGATTAATTGCCAAGAAGTTAAAAACGGTACTTGCCTCCTTATCGAGGGCCAGTATTATTTCGTAATCGAGTTCCAGCATGTAAAGCCTGGTAAGGGTAACACTTTCGTTCGTACCAAGATGAAGAACGTAAAGACTGGTAACGTGCTTGAGCGTACCTATCAGATCGGTTTCAAGTTGGAGGATGTTCAGATTTCTAAGCGTCCATACCAGTTCCTTTACAAGGAAGGTGACGATGCCTATGTATTCATGAACAACGAAACTTTCGAACAGATCACTATCGATAAGGTGGCTATCAACGGTGTTGAATTCTTGAAGGAAGGTGACAACGTTGACGTCGTTTCTCACGACGACCTCGTCCTTTATGCAGAACTTCCTGCAAAGGTTTCTTTGAAAATCACTTATACCGAGCCTGGCTTGAAGGGCGATACTGCTACCAACACACTGAAACCTGCTACTGTTGAGACTGGTGCTACCGTACGTGTGCCTCTCTTTATCGAGGAGGGTGAGGAAATTATCGTCGACACCCGCGACGGTTCTTACCTCGGTCGTGCAAATGCAGGCTTGAAGAAGTAATTGCAATTGTTTAAAATATTTAAAAAAGGGAGTCGGAATTCACTTGACTCCCTTTTTTAATTACTGGAATCTTATTTTTTAATAACTTCGTGGTTTGAAACATTCTAACTTATATTCATGGAAAATACAGACAAAAAGAATTATAGCGCAGCTTTGGTGACGCTGACTTCGCTCTTCTTTATGTGGGGTTTTATTACCTGCTTGAACGATTTGCTGACTCCTTTCTTGAAGGGCGTTTTCGAATTGACACATTTTGAGGCTAATTTGGTACAGTTCGCGTTTTTTACCGCCTACTTTGTTATTTCGCTTATCTATTTCCTCGTTTCCACTTTTTATAAGGACCCAATCCAGAAAATCGGTTATAAGAACACACTGGTGGCGGGTTTGGTTATTGCGGCGCTGGCCTGCTTCCTTTTTTATAAAGAGGCTGGGTCAGATAATCCGCAGTTCCCTCTTTTCCTGGGTGCTTTGTTCTTGTTGGGTACGGGCTTTACCTTCCTGCAAATTGCGGCAAATCCGTTGGTGTCGATACTCGGACCCTCACAAACATCTTCCAGCCGTCTGAATCTTTCGCAGGCTTTCAATTCGTTGGGAACCACACTGGCTCCGGTTGTGGGTGGCTACTTTATATTTACTTATTTTAAGGCTGATGCCAATTCTGCCAATGCCGTACAAATACCTTATCTGGTTTTGGCGAGTGTGCTGCTTATGCTGGCGGGCGTCTTGTTCTTCTCGAATGTGCCCAATAAGGTCAATAACGGTGCCGTGGCTGCTGTAAAGGGTGCGGGCGCCCTTAAACACCCTTACTTGGTGTATGGTATGCTGGGTATTTTCTTCTATGTCGGTGCCGAGGTGGCTATCGGCAATAACCTGATCGGATTTATGGAGGGTGTTTATGGCTTGCCAAACAGCGTGTCGACTACCTACCTGATGTTCTATTGGGGGGGCGCCATGATTGGCCGGTTTATGGGGTCTATCTCCATGAGCCAGATGGAGTCGTCAAAAAAATATATGCTGATGGCTGTCGCCGGCGTCCTTACTACGGCCATCATCTGCTGTATAGCAATGAACACGAAGGCAAATATATCGTTCTCTGAGGTGGTATATTTCTTTGTATACCTCGTTCTTAATTACATTGTCTTTATATCGGCTAAATCACTCCCTTCCCGTACGTTGGGATTCTTTGCTACGATTAACATCGTGTTGTTGCTTGTTATGATCTGCTTCGACGGACAGATTTCTTTGTGGGCCGTTCTCTCGGTCGGTTTGTTTAACTCCATTATGTTCTCCAATGTTTTCACTTTGGCTATTGACGGGTTGGAAGAATATACTGCTCAGGGGTCTTCTCTGCTGGTTATGATGATTCTTGGCGGTGCCATTGTTCCGCCAATCCAGGGGTTGGTAACCGATCACCTTTCTGTGGAATATATGCGCTATGCTTTCTTTGTGCCTTTGTTCTGCTATATCTATTTGGCATGGTATGGTTTCGTTGGCTCTCATATCGGAAAAGCTAAGGTGAAAGTGGTGAAACACGAAGAACACCCCGAAAGTATTGTCTTGAAATAAATTCAATGGTTTATAATTAATTCGAAATATAAATGACAAATTCAGTTAAAAAGCCTTACGTTGTAGGCATTGACCTTGGTGGTACGAATACTGCTTTCGGTATTGTTGATGAAAAGGGTAATGTGGTTGCGCAAAACTCTATTAAGACCCAACAGTATCCGGACCTTAACGACTATATGTCTGCCTTGTCGTCTGCTATTAAGGCTCTTATTGAAGAAAGTAAGGTCGGTATTGCTAATGTCAACGGTATTGGTATTGGCGCTCCTAATGCTAATTACTATACAGGTAACATTGAGCATGCTGCCAATCTGCCTTGGAAGGGTATCGTTCCTTTTGCCAAATTGCTTTCTGAAAGCACCGGGCTTCCTGTCTCTTTGACGAACGATGCGAATGCGGCTGCTATTGGTGAGGCTACTTATGGCGTTGCCAAGGGCATGAAGGATTTCATTATGATTACGCTTGGTACGGGTGTTGGTTCTGGTATCTACTGCAACGGCAAACTGCTTTATGGTAGCGATGGTAATGCCGGTGAACTTGGTCACGTTGTAGTCCGTCGTAACGGTCGTCCTTGCGGTTGTGGCAACAAGGGTTGCTTGGAGTGCTACACTTCTGCAACCGGAATCGTTCGCACTGCGCGTGAATTCCTGGCTCAGGATAAAACTACGCCTACCAAACTCCGCAATTACAAGGAAGAGGAAATAACCGGTAAGATTATTACCGATTGTGCGCGTGAAGGCGATAAGATGGCTAACGACATCTTCGTTGAAACAGGTACTATTTTGGGTGAGGCTCTGGCCGATTTCGTCAAGTTCAGCAGCCCTGAGGCTATTGTGCTTTTTGGTGGTCTCTCGCAAGCTGGCGACCTTATACATAAACCAACGGCTAAGGCTATGAACGATAACCTTATGCCTGTGTTTAAGAATAAGGTTAAGTTGCTTCAGTCGTCCCTTATTGGTGCTAATGCCGCTATTCTTGGCGCTTCTGCCTTGGCTTGGGAACTGTAAAGTTTATTCTTTTGATAAAAAACTGCCCCGCACGAGTCAATTCGCGCGGGGCAGTTGTTTTTTTCTCAAAATCGTGCGCCTATAGTTAAGAGTATTTCCGAACTGTTCAGTGCTTTGCCTGTTATGACGGTTTCGCCACTACCGGTTGAAAATATGTAGTCTGTCTTCTGGTTCTTGTACACATAAGCCAGGTCTGCGTATAGCCAGTTGTACCGATAGCCTGCTCCTGCACACACGTATAGTGACTGGTGCGGTACGTTCAGACCATAACCGATGTCTTTGCCTTGTGTCTTTTCGGGTCCGGGGGTGTCGGCTGGCGATGTTGTAAACAAGGTTCCAAGCCTTCCCTTCAAATTGTTGTATAGCTCCGACTCAAATCCAACCCTAATGGTATGGCTGCACCTCATGTTAGATTCCACATAGTCTTTCACGTCGTTGAAATAGTCGTATGAATTGCCTACATTCAACGCTCTGAAATCTTGGTATGAATATTCAGCGTCAATAACCGATTTCTCTCCCAAATGCCAGCCTATGCCGGCAGCTAGCTTCAGCGGCCCCCATTGGTGGTACTCTATGTCGTTGTAATTTTTAGAGTTCCTCTTGTCAATACTTTCATAAATATCGACAGCTCTTGTCTCCTCGAAATTATAGCGGGAGGGTGAATGTAGTGCGAGAGCGAGGTTTAGGTCTTCTGTTAGTTTGACCACGGTGCCGGCTTTTACGTTCCATCCTGTAGTCTTAGTGTCGATCGAGTTGCTCCCGTCATGGTTGTTTGTGTGCAGTTCGTAACTGCCTGTTATGATGTTTATGCCGAGGCCGAAGAAGTAGCGGTTCCCGATGTTTATGCCGTATCCGGCACTCCACATTGCATTGCTGCCTTTCCCGGTAAGCAGTGCGTCGTTGTAACGCATTCTGTCGCTGAAATTTTTCAGCCTGTGGTACGACAAGCCAATGGCCGACGACGTATACCCGTCTGCTTTGTGGTTGTTTCCCAAAACGAATGCCGCTCCAGCATTTGCCAGCCCGAATTTGTTACTTTCGTTTCCAGCGGTGAAATCTGGTGTTATGCTGATTTCCGACTTCTCGGTGAACAGACCTAATCCGGCAGGATTCTCTCTTATTGTACTGATGTCTTCTCCTATTGCCATCCGTGCTCCGGCCATGGCACTGTATCGGGCACTGCCTGTTACTGCCTCTTCGTAGCCTAATGTCAGACAACGGCTGCCAAGCGATACGGCATCGTCTGTTTGGCCATAGGAATAGGAGGCTGCGCCTATGAGAAAGAGTGAAGGTAGTAATATGTGTTTCATTTTCGTACGCTTGTCTCTAAAAAGAATGAATGTTTATAGCTGTGATATCTTCAATTTCAATTTGAAAATGAGGGAGGCCGTTTTCCCCTTCAGGTATAATTTGAAGACGTCTGTCAGTTTCTCTATGTGGCGGTGCTCTCCGCCATCGACCGAAATCACCTGCATCGATGTTGGCGATTCGCCACACATGACGCCTATATGTGAAGAAAAATCGTCTTCCGCACTAAAATAGAGGCGGTAGTCGTTGCCGACTACCTTTATAAGACTGGCCCGGTATAGCATTTTGCTGTAAAATGATGCTGTGACTTGTGACGGAGAGAGCAATTCGCACAAGTATTTAAATTGGATTCCGTCGCCGCTTCTCCACAGTGTCAGTGTCTTGTGCTTCTCGTAACAAGTCAGCCAATAGTATCCGTCGAAATGTTGTACGTCAATGTGCCATGGTACTATTTTGCGCCCGTTCAGCTTGCAAGGCTTTATCCCAGTCCAATTGACACCATCTTCCGAAGACAGGAATTTGATGTTGTTGCAGCCAGCTCCTATCTCCAAGTCTACTATCCACATCTTGTAAATTCCTTCGTATAGGGTAGCGGGCGACACCATTTCCCTTCCGTATACGTCTGTGATGTCCATCAGCACCTCTTCTTTGCTCCAATTGACACCGTCGTTACTCGTCTTTCTTAGCAGATAGTGCTGGCTGTCGCTGCTGTAGCTGCTTTTCCCATGCCGTTTGGTCTTCCTGTACCAACATTCAATGGCATCTCCCCTTACCAACAGGTGCGGGTCCGACAGATAGTCGTATTCCTTTATCTCTTCTTCTGTCAGATTGTCGATTGGGTTGGTCAGTCCTTCTGGCGCTTTCCAGTGTAGACCATCGTTGGAAACATATACCGATGGACATTCGTACCGGTCGCGGTAGGGTGCCGTCTTGTGTGGATATGGGGTACATGCCATCCAGTAAGAATAACCATAAAGGGGCGTGCCGAAGTACAACACGCTCGGATGGTATGGCGAGTTGCTACCGTCGAACGTGGATATCTTAAGCGGAGATTGGTTGTAAAGTGACTGTTTTCTCAATAGATGGATCATAACATACGTTATGTGTCTTTGCTTCTGTAAAAGTAGAAAAAAGTTTCTATATGGCGGAACTTTAGCCCTTTAAAGTCTGCCTTTTATACAATCAGACACAAAAAAGTGTGCCGAATTGCTTCAGCACACTTCCGATATTGGTCTATGTCTATTATTTTAGAATTTTGCACCCACTGTAAACATAATGTTGTGGGTCTTGATGATTTGGTCGTATGGATCAATCTTCCAACCGTCAATGTTGCCGTTAGCATCTAGAACAGGTTCCTGCCATTCGTAGAAGTGCTCTTTCTGCTGCTTGTTCACGTAAGCAACGTCAGCATAGAAGTTCTTTCCATGATAACCAGCACCAAGGGTGAAATAGTTTGCATATTTTGGTATTGAGTAAGAGTAAAGAACCGATTCGTATTGGTATGGTACGTATAAACCATTGTTATAAAGTGGTTCTCTGCTGACATTCCGGCCGTAGCATTCGTCTTGTGTAGGAGAGGTCTGGTGGGCAAAACCCAAACGGCCTGCGAACCCTTTTGCAATCTGTATTTCAGTACCGATTTTGATGGTGTGGGTAGCCTTGTAGTTCTTGTCAATGAAGTATTTTACATCGCGGAACTGGTGCCCTACGTCATTCTTTACGCGGATGGCCGATGCATCGCTGTAGATATAGTCGATGTCGGCTACAGCACGTTTGCCCATAATGAAGCCCAAGCTACCTTCGAATTTTAGCGGTGTCTGAACGCTGTATTCAGCGCCTTCGTAACCAGCCATTCTGCCAGTCAGCTCGTTGTTCTCATCTCTTTCAGGATAGAAAGCATCTTCTGTAACTGAAAGCCATGTTGGTGTGGTGAACGAGGCACCTACTCTCAAGAATTTGGCTGGTTTGGCTATTACACCCAAATTCATATTCCAACCGTTTGCGAGAAGTTCGAAGTCGTTGTTCTCGAAATCCCTTCCAATATGCGACTCGGTAGACTGTTTGTAGCTGAGAGACGCGACATTGATGCCTACACCGGCATATACAGTGTTGCTGATGTTCATACCGTATGCGAAGTGCCACAAGCCTGAACCATCGTCTTCCAGGAATTCGTTTTCGTAGTATGTTCCGTCATCCAGATAACCGGTTGTATAGGTGTCTCTGTTGTAATTGGCCAATCGGTTATAGGCAATGGCGAACGAAGAGGTGATGTATCCTTTCTTCCTGTTCTTTTTGCCGAAATTCATGACACAACTGAAATTGTTGATGTTGAAGTCTGCGTTGCCGTCATTGTCCAAACTCAAGTTCGGAGTCAGTCCAATGTCCCATTTCCGGTAGATACCGAGGGCTGCAGGGTTGTCCTTAATGGCACTACCATCGCCACCTAGGGCGCCCATTGCACCGGCCATACCAGAGTAGCGGGCTGTACCGAGAACAGGCTCGTCTAAACTCATTTTTAATGCGCGACCTGCAAAGGTCAGTGCATCGTCGTCTTGCGCAAAACCAGCGGTGATGCTTGATGCGATCAAACCGCAAATCAAAGTTATTTTTTTCATATTAAATGTTGTTTCTTAAGTTGAAAGCATGTGTTTTTTTTAACGGTGGCCTCCACGACCTCCTCCTGAAGCCCCGCCACGGCTGCCGCCACTGAACGAGGAACCGCGTCCGCTACCTCCACCGTATGACGAGCTGCCACCTCCGAACGAAGAGCCGCGACTGCTGCTGCCTCCGAACGATGAGCGGCTTCCAGAACCACGGCTGTCACCACCATAGGAAGAACGTCCGGCATTTGAACTTGAACCCGAGCCTGAAGAACGGAGACTGCTGTTGGAAGAACTGCCTCTTGTCCCTCTGTACGATGGGCCGCTGCTCGATGGCGATGCGCTTGAACGTGTGCCGCCTCGGCCGTTGTATTGGTATGAACTTGTGCCATTGCTGTTGCTACGGCTAGGACTGTTCTGGTAAGAACGTACGCTTCTGCTGCTCGATGTCGTGCTGGTGCTGCTACCGCGGCGGCCTCTTGAGTCGATACCTGAACGGCTGGAGCTACGTGGCTGCATGCTACCTCTGCTGCCCAACATGTTGTGACGACTGTAGGCATGACGGTTGTAGTATGGGGTCAGATGCTTGCGGCCGTAGTAGTGTGGTCCGGCATGGTGGTAGCCATAGTTGTAACCATAATGGTAACGGTATGGGTATCCATAATAACCATAATAGCCATAATAGCCCCAACCTGGTCCCCAATAGCATGAGTGGCGGTAGTAGTAACCGTCCCACCAAGGGTCGTATAAACCCCAGTAGGTGGAGTATCCGTAATTCCAACTCCATGCCCAACCCGGACGGTAATAGGTGTAGTACGGATTGCCGTTTATCACATATACATTAGTGATGTTGCCATTCGCATCTACATCGCTCGCACTGGTGTAGACAGGTAGGTCTGCATCGTGGAAACGGTTGAGACGGCGTGAGTAGACAAAGTCGCTATCGTCGTAGGCGATAAGGGTGTCTTTGTCGTTTGCATGGCGAGACACACTCTCGTTTGTATATCCGTCGTCAGACTGCACTGTGGTTTGTTTTACCACTTCTTCGGCCTCTTCCGGCTCGTCGTCGTCCGAATAATAAATATCGTCTTGCGCGAAAACCGAAATTGAAGGGACTGTGAAGGTCGCAAATAGCAACGCGTAGTATTTAAATGTCTTGCTCATATTCTTGTCCTCCTATATATTTTCGTTTAATTCTTTTCGTATTTTGTGTTGTACAAACACCGTGCCAAACGTTTGGCCTTTCTTTTTGACGCAAATTGTTATTATCTTTGTCTTTACTAGAGGAAAGGATTGATGTACATGTCCTTCCGCTAATTTGACAAAGATAAACAAAAAATAAATTCCAGCCCTCTTTCTGAAGGTGAAATGGGTTGTTTACACCAACTAAAATTAGTATGGACTATTCTGAGTATTTATTCTATATTCCTGACGAGGCCCGTTCCTTTGCGGCTGACGTCCTTCCTTCTTTTTTTGAAGATGCGGCGTTCGAAAGTTTTGAGCCAACCTGCGATGGCATAAAGGCTTTTGCCCCGTCTGGCACAATAGACGATAATGACGTGGAGGCTGTGCTGCGTACTTTTGTCGCTACGTTCCCGATGGCCGAAGGCATAAGCTTTTCAAAGAAAAGGATTGCCGATAGGAACTGGAACGAAAAATGGGAAAACGATTCTTTCCGATATGTCGTTATCGCTGATCGTTGTGTCGTACATAGTCCGTTGGTGACCGATGCTCCGGCTGCCGAATACGATATCCTGATCAGCCCTAAGCAGGCGTTTGGATCTGGGTGTCACGAGACAACATCTTTGGTCGTAAAACGGATCCTTTCTGCTGACATGGCTGGAAAATCGGCTGTCGATGTCGGGTGTGGTACGGCTATCCTCGCTATTCTGGCGAAGAAAAAGGGCGCTGCCCGTGTCGTGGCTTTCGATATCGACCGCTGGGCTTACGAGAATGCCCGAACGAATCTGGAACTGAATGGACTCCACGATGTGGAGCTCCGGCACGGAGGGTTCGACGTGATGCCCGATGGCCAGTTTGACTATATATTTGCCAATATAACACGAAACATCTTGTTAGAGGGACTCCCAGTCTATGCCAGCCGGTCTGCTAAAGGCACCCGTTTGTTTATGAGTGGTTTTCTTTCGGAAGATGTCGACTTCGTTTGTAAGGCTTGCCGTGAATATGGTTATGCTGTTTCCGACCAGTCGGAAATGGACGGCTGGGCTTCTGTTGAGTGTGTGAAACTTTAAGGAAATATAATTCCTGATCGATATGGAGTTTAACGGTGAATTTGAAAAATTATTCAGATTGGTGGAACGTACTGCCGCCAATGTCTTTCTGACAGGAAAAGCCGGTACGGGGAAAACAACCTTCCTGAAATACCTGCGCCAGCATTCGGCGAAAAGAATGGTCGTTGCCGCACCTACTGGAGTCGCTGCTATCAATGCGGGTGGCGTTACTCTTCATTCTCTCTTCCAACTGCCTTTCGAACCCTTCATCCCGAATTCAATTCGGAAAGAGGGTAACTTTAGGTTCAGCCGCAATAAGCTAAACATAATACGCAGCCTCGACTTGTTGGTGATAGATGAAATCAGTATGGTCCGTGCCGATGTGCTTGATGCTGTTGATGAAGCTTTGCGCCGTATCCGCCGTTGCCATTCGCCTTTCGGAGGGGTACAGCTATTGCTGATCGGCGATTTGCAGCAGTTGCCTCCTGTACTGAAATCCCAAGAGGAGGTTTTGTTAAGGGATTTTTATCCAACCTCTTATTTTTTTGAAAGCCTGGCATTGAAGAATGCGGGTTTCTCGACTGTGGAACTGACAAAAAATTACCGGCAGAGCGACTCTGTCTTTGTCGAGTTGCTCAATAAGGTTAGAAACAACAATGCCAATGCTCGGGATTTGGCATTGTTGAATGCCCGCTATAATCCTGAATTTAATCCCTCTGCAAGCGAGGGCTATATCAGGCTTACTACTCATAATGCAAAAGCGAACCAGGTAAACGAAAACAAACTGGCAGAATTGCCCGGACAAACGTTCTCATATACGGCAACTGTAAAAGACGATTTCCCCGAATGGTCGTATCCGACCGAGAAGGAACTGGTGCTGAAAAAAGGTGCCCAGGTGATGTTTGTAAAGAATGACCCTTCGCCCGAAAGAGCCTTCTTCAACGGGAAAATCGGCATTGTCAGTTCTCTGTCAAGCGAGCACATAACCGTTCTGTTCCCCGATGGAGGGGAAGTTGACGCCCCCCGCCTTGTTTGGAACAATGTACATTATGAGATGAACGACGACACGAAGGCCATAGAGGAAAAAGTGATTGGATCGTTCTCGCAGTTCCCGCTCCGTCTGGCGTGGGCTATTACAATACATAAAAGTCAGGGACTTACTTTCGACAAGGTTATGCTTGATGCCAACAGCGCATTTGCCCATGGACAGGTTTATGTCGCATTGAGCAGATGCCGCTCGTTAGACGGACTTGTGCTGACCTCTCCCTTGTCGCCTGATGCTATCAAGACAGACCAGCGGGTTCTCGATTTTTCGGAAGAGGCAGGAAAGCAAGTGGTAACAAACGCACAACTGGGCGATATGGAACAGGCCTATTATGAACGGCTGTTGTTGGAACAATTCTCCTTCTCGGAACTGAATGGTACGCTGCTCTCCATTTCCAGAATGGTGTCGGAATACTTTAGTCAGGCCTACCTGCCTTTACTGCATGAAGTGAAACGCATACAAAACGACTTTTTGCAAGACGTGGTGGAAGTGTCGCAAAAATTTCAGAACCAGTTGTCTGACTATTCCCGCAGACGAGACCCCCGCCTGCAGGAACGTATAACAAAGGCGTCTGCTTATTTCCTCGAGAAGTTGGGGCAGATGCTGCCGCCACTGCAAGAGAAGTTGAAAGTGCAAGTGAGTCGGAAAGAGGCAAAAGCAAGGTATGCCGCATTGTGTGAGGACCTGGATACCCAACTGAAGGAAAAAATGCTTACGTTAAAACAGTCGGTGTCTGATTTCTCGATTGAGGCATATCTCGAAAATAAAGCCCTGGCACATATCGACGATGAAACGCAGGAAAAAACAGGTAGGAGAAGAAGGTCGCGCGAAAGAACCGGGCACAGTGAGAAAAGAGTCGCAACCGCACAACTGACGTACGATATGTACTGTAGCGGAAAAACTCCGCAACAGATAGCGGAAGAACGCGGGTTGGCTGTCAATACGGTGATCGGCCATCTGGCTAATTATGTGATGAGTGGACAATTACCTGCTTCTGAACTTGTCGCGGCGGAAAACTATAACTTGCTAAAAGACTATTTCGATACGCATCCCGACGTGTCGGGTATGAAAGAAGTTTACGACGCATTCGATGGTAAGTGCTCGTACGATGAAATACGTTTTATGATGGCAATACCTAAATAATATTCGAATAAGTTATGTGAAAAATGAAAAAACTGGATATATTTGAGCAATATTGCAATTAATTATGCGACGTTTCTTACAGTATTTGAAGTATTGTTTTACTTCGGGCTACCAACATGGATATGGCATCCATTCGCCATACGTCTATCATTTGGTGACAACAATAATAGAGGAAGATTTGCCTTATTATAAGTATAGCCTGATTGAAAAGGTCCGCACAAAAATGTGTAGAACCCAAGAGAAAATAGGCGTGTACCAACCCGATGGGACTAAGAAACTCGAGAGCATAGGAAATGTTGTCGACAAATATGCAATAAAGCAAAAGTACGGCCAATTGTTGTTCCGACTCGTAAACTACTACAAGCCTGATGTGGTTTTAGAGTATGGTGCGACATGTGGAATCTCGACCATGTTTCTGGCTGCGGCAAATTCGAAGATTCCTGTTTTTTCTTTAAGCGCACAGCCGGAAATGTCGGATTTGGCACAATCTTTGTTCGATAGGATTGGTATACACAATGTGAAAAAAGTAGTGTGTGCCGACGAGAAAAAAGTCTTTGATGGAGTCATAGACAAAATGTCGAGGAACGATTTCTTCTACATCAACTCGGCAAGCGCGGCCGATGTGATGCATCTGGCCCAAAGCAGAATGGACAAGTATGGCGAGCGCTTCTTTATTATAGTCCCTTGCCCTTATGCCACAGCAGATATGTGGAAGACGTGGAATGCCCTTAAGGACGACAATCGGGTGAAGGTCTCTGTCAACCTGTTCCAGTTCGGAATTTTAATTGCAAATGACGATCTGCAAAAAGAAGATTATATAGTCCGTTATTAGTTCTCTTTTTTTCTTGTTTCGCAGCTTGGAAGAGTTTGATGACGTAATCGCTACTATTTTTCTCCTTTTGGAGTTGTTATTTATAAAAAAAGATATATTTTTGCACACCTCTAAGAGGTATATGTTTTTTGTCTAACAAAAATTCAGTCTCATGTATTGGACACTAGAATTAGCGTCAAAGTTGGAGGATGCTCCTTGGCCTGCTACTAAGGACGAACTGATTGATTACGCAATGCGTTCGGGAGCTCCGCTAGAAGTAATTGAAAATCTGCAAGAGTTGGAAGACGAAGGCGACGTTTACGAAAGTATTGAGGATGTTTGGCCTGACTATCCAAGTAAGGAAGATTTCTTGTTTAACGAAGACGAATATTAAAATTTATGCATAGTCGTCAGGAATGTTGGCGGATATGGAATTTTGGCGAATTTGCCTTTAAAAAAAGGTCTTTTGTTGCTATTTATTCCAAAAATTGCTAATATTGCTGAATATTTTGGTTGTTTTCTCATGAAGTGTCTGAAAAAATTGATTGTAACTGTTTGTGCTTCTGCACTTCCGCTTTTGGGACAGGCTCAATTCGATACTCAGAGAACGCAATATATGCACGGGCCTTCTGCTTATTGTCCGGGTGCGGTCGCACAAAATGAGATGTGCAACGTTTTCGGACTCTATCGTCTGCAGTGGGCAGGCTTTGAAGATGCACCTCACGATGTGGTCGTGTCGGGTGATGTCCCTTTCTCTATCGCAGGAACGAAACACGGTATTGGTGTTAGTTTCGTTACTGAGGAGATTGGCGCTTTCAAGAATCAGGCATTTTTGTTGCAGTATGCTTACAAAATGCAGTTATGGCGTGGCCAGTTGGGCCTCGGTCTGAATCTGGGAGCAGCGAGTCTGGGTTCTGTAAATGATTTTGAATTCGATTTTACAGGAACTGGAAAGGGTGAAGTCAAAGAAGATTATCACAAAGTCTCGAGCCTAGACTTGGAGAATGCAGGTATGGCTTTCGATTGTGGTTTCGGCGCATTTTATTCTGACGAAAGGCTTTTTCTTGGATTCTCAGTTCTGAACCTGAATAAACCATCTTTTGATGTCGGTGTTGGGTCTGGGCAGACGGGTGAAAGTAATTCCGACTCGGAAGTCAGCATGGCTAGAATCTTCTACTTCACGGGTGGTTACGACCTGCCTCTTTCAAATGCTGATTTTCATTTGAAACCCTCGGCTTTGTTCCGAACCGACTTTAATGTCAATTCTTTCGACCTCTCTTGTTTGGTCGATTATAAGAAAAGGTTTGTCGGTGGTCTTGGGTACAGGTTAGGCGATTCTTTTGATTTCTTGGTCGGAGCTAATTTGCTTAACGGACTATTTATAGGTTACGCTTATGACCTTCCCGTATCGGGTATGATAAAGTCGGGAGGTAGTCATGAAGTGTGCCTCAAATACTCTTTTAAGCTGGAATTCGCAAAGAAAAATAAATATAAAAGTGAACGTATTTTATAAACTAAAAGAGCAATCAAGTAATTTAAATATCATGAAAAAACTGTTAATTTTTTCAGGAATAACGGCCCTTCTCGCTAGTTGTGGCGGTGGCGACAACGGTGAGTTGGTGGGTGTTTATTCGAAGTCGTGGAAGGAGCCAACTCCGTATGGTATGCTTTTCGTTAAACGAGGCTCTTTCACAATGGGACAAAATGACCAGGACGCTAACTGGGCGATGACTTCTCAATCGAAGACCGTCTCGTTGGATGCTTTCTGGATGGATGAGACTGAAATTACCAATGGCGAATACAAGCAGTTCGTTTATTGGGTTCGTGACTCTATTGCCCGCGAGAAATTGTCGAACGTAGACGAGACTTATAAGATTACCCAAGACAAAAAGGGTAACGAACTCGACAAACCAAGACTAAATTGGAAGAAAAATATTCCGTGGGAAAAACCTACTGAAGATCAGAAAATAGCGATCGACAGTATGTTCTATATGGGTGAAGACAACATTGATATCGCTCCTCAGTTGAACGGTATGATCATGTCTTACCAGTATTCGTGGGTTGACTATGTTCAAGCTGCTAAAAAGGAGAACAAGTTCGACCCTATGATCGGTTCTTATAACCGTAGCCTTGCTGGCCTTGGCCGTACTAAGGATAGTGCTGATGTGATGGTTAAGAAGGATACTTCTTACTATAACTCTGAGGGTCACATCATCAACCGCACTGTTTACCGTGAGTTGAAACACCGTTCTGACTTCATCTCTCGTAAACGTATCAACATCTATCCTGATACTTTGTGCTGGATTCGTGACTTTACCTACGCTTACAATGAGCCATACATGAAGATGTATTTCGCTCACCCTGGTTACGGCGAATATCCTGTTGTTGGTGTGTCTTGGGAGCAGGCTCAGGCATTCTGCCACTGGCGTACTTTCTTGTTCAACTCTTATCAGGTTGCTCACAAGGGTGTCCGCGTACAAGACTTCCGCCTTCCAACTGAAGCAGAGTGGGAATATGCAGCTCGTGGTGGTAAGGACCTCTCTATGTATCCTTGGGGTGGTAACTACATCCGTACCGCTAAAGGTTGCTTCTTGGCTAACTTCAAACCTCAGCGTGGTAACTATACCGACGATGGCTACCTGATTTCTTCTCGTGTAGCATCTTTCCCTCCAAACGATTACGGCTTGTATGATATGGCTGGTAATGTGGCTGAATGGACTTCTTCCGCATTCCACGAATCAAACTATAGCTTCGTTCATGACATGAATCCTAACTACGAGTATAACGCCAAGTCTATGGACCGTGACGTTATGAGAAAGAAAGTTGTTCGTGGCGGTTCTTGGAAAGACGTTGGTATCTTCTTGCAGTGCGGTGTTCGTACTTATGAGTATCAAACTGAAAACCGTTCTTTCATCGGCTTCCGTTGCGTTCGTAGTTATATTGGCGCCGAATAAATCTTACAATCTAATATAATGTTAAACTAAAAAAATAATTGAATTAAAATGGGTATCATTGATTTCTTCCAATCCGAAAAAGGAAAAAAGATTACTGGTTGCATGTATTCTCTTGGTGCATCTGTCGTAATTGTAGGTGCTTTGTTTAAGATTCAGCACTGGCCAGGTGCAGGTCCTATGCTTTGCGTAGGTATGTTCACTGAGGCTATCTTGTTCGGTATCGGTGTGTTTGATAAACCTCACAAGGAATTTGACTGGTCTATCGTTTATCCTGAACTTGAAGGTGGTGAAGCTTCTGAAGATACTAAGGATAACAAGAAGAATGGTGTTATCGCTGTTCCTGAAGTTGACCCTAAGACTTTGGTTGAAGAGCAGGTTAAGAAGTTGGCTGAAAGCGTTTCTACTCTCAACACAACTGCAACTCAGATCGGTTCTATCGCTTCTGCAGCTAACGAGTCTCAGGAATATGTTAACAACTTGAACAAGGCTACTCAGGCAGCTTCTGCATTTGCAGCTTCTCAGGCTTCTTTGACTTCTGCTTCTGATAATTTGGTTGCTTCTTATCAAAATATCGCTTCTAGCATCAGTTCTGCATCTAACGGTTCTCAGAACTTTGCTCAGCAGATGGATGGTATCACTAAGAACATTTCTACTATTAACTCAGTATTCGAATTGCAGGTTAGAACTGTTAACGAACAGAACGAGGCTATGAAGTCTCTTGCTGGCGCAGTTAACAAGATTCAATCTTCTCTTGAAAACTCTGCTCAAAGCGCTGCTGACTACCAGCAACAGATTTCAAATCTTGCTAACAATTTGAAGCAGTTGAACAACGTTTACGGTGGTATGCTTAATGCAATGACTATCCGCTAATTCGAACATTGATTAATTTGTAAAATTGTTAACTTAATACAGTACAATGGGAGCAACGAACTGTCCGGAAACCCCGAGACAAAAAATGATCTCCATGATGTATCTGGTGTACACGGCGCTCTTGGCGTTGAACGTGTCTGTCCAGATCCTCGATGGATATAAATTGGTGCAAGACTCTTTGAAGTCTTCTATGTTAATTTCTGAAAACTCTAAATTGGCATTGGACAAGTCTTTCGATAAGGAACTTGCTAACAATAAGGCTAAGTTCTCTGGTCCTAAGGCTTCTTACGATGCGGTTAACAAGTCTGCCGACGAAACTATCAAGTATATTGAAAGTATCAAGAAGGAAATCATCAAGGGTATTGATGGTGCCGAGTCTGATACTCTTTCTGATGGTGGTCTTGGTGAGTTGAACATTCCTAGTGTTATCTGGAAACAGAAAATCGCTACTAAGGGTGAATCTAAAGATGGTCTTCTTTATGAGGCTGTGGAAAAATTCCGCTCTGTAGTTGAAAAGGCTTATGGCAAGGATAAAGAGTCTATTGCTGATCTTAACAAGACTTTTGAAATGAAGTCTAAGAAGACTGAGACTGGTACTCGTACTTGGGAGGCTCGTATATTTGAAGATATGCCTGCTATCGCTTGTTTGACTATGTTGACCAAGACTGAGAACGATATCCGTAACACCCAGGTTCAGGTTGGTAAGTATTTGCTCGGTTCTGCTGATGCTGAAGACGTTCGTGTGAACAAGATGGAGGCTATCGCAGTTGCAAATACCGGTTATGTGCTTCGTGGTGGTAAGTATGAGGCTAAGATTATCTTGGCTGCTATTGACTCAACTAAGAAACCTGATATCTATATCGGTGGTAACAAGTTGGGTGAAGATGGCAAGTACGTTGTTAATTGTACTTCAATCGGTAACAAGAAGTATTCTGGTTACATCTCTGTTAAGCAGAAAGATGGCACTGAGAAGAAGTATGATTTCTCTAACGAGTATACCGTTGGTGAACCAAGCGCAACTATCTCTCCTGACATGTTGAACGTAGTTTACGCTGGTTACCCTAACCCAATGAGTGTTTCGGTTCCTGGTGTGTCTATGAGCGATGTTACAGTTACTTTCTCTAACTGTTCTACTACTAAGAAGGGTGATGGTACCTTCGTTATTGTTCCTCACAGGCCAGGTGGCAACTGCGAGGTTAATGTAACTGCTAAGATTCAAGGTAAGGTTCAGAAGATGGGTAGCAAGTCTTTCCGTATTCTTCCTTTGCCACCTCCATTGGCATTCTTGAAGGGCCCTAACGGTGCTACTTTCGGTGGCGGTAACATTAAGAAAGGTGCTTTGATGCAAGCTACTGAAGTTGTTGCTGAGCTGAACTCTGACCTCTTGAAGAACGTTAAATACACTGTATTGCGTTTCGATATGAAGTCATTTGACTCAATGGGTAACACTGTAGTCCTCTCTTCTACTAGCGGTCGTATCACTGATGCCATGAAGGCAAAGATGAAGAGCCTTGCTCCTGGTAAGACCTTCTATATCTCTGGTACTGTAGCTAAGGGTCCTGATGGCAAGCAGCACAAACTGCCTGCAGTCGAGGTCGCAATTCAGTAATCTGATATTTTAAGAAAATGAAGAAATTTAAGTTTTTAATTTCAGTTTTAGCATTTTTCGTTGCAGGCTCAGTTTCTGCTCAAGATGACAGTAACTCATTTTTCGATGAGGCTGGTAACTTGAACGATTCTGTTGCAACTGACCTTCCTACGGGCGCTCCGATTGATGGTCTCGAACCTATCGAGATGCTCAATCCGCGTGCTGATGACATTTATTGGTCAAAGGTGATTTATAGAACTATTGACCTTCGTGAGAAGTTCAATTATCCGTTCTATTTCCCTACTGAGGCTACCGACAATCGTAAGAATCTCTTTTCTTTGATGTTTGAGTTGGCTTCTAAGGGTAAGATCAAGCTTTATCAATATATGGATAAAAAGGAAATTTTTGATGACCAGCATTTGGTTCAGTTCAAAGACATCCTTCGTCAGCAAGATATCGCTTTCACTCCAAGATTGGATTCTATCACTAACGATACCATCTTCGAGGTTGAAGAGTCTGATATCCCTGCTCCTAAAGTGATCAAGTACTACTTGAAGGAAGTTTGGTTCTTCGACAAAGTGTCTTCAACTTTCAACTGCCGTATCATTGGTTTGTGCCCTATCTTGGTGACCGATGGTGAAACCGGTATTGAAAAGTACCCTTTGTTCTGGGTGTCATTTGAAAGACTTCGCCCTTTCCTTGCTCAGCATGAAATCCTTATTACTGACAAGAACAATGGTGCAAGACCTTCTTTCGATGATGTATTCATGAAACGTCGTTTCTCTGGCTATATCTTCCGTGAATCGAACATTCAGGATAGAAACTTGCTTGAGTATAACAACGATTATGAATCTTGTCATAAAGAACAAGCCCGTATCAAGACTACTATTCTTAATTTCGAAAACGATTTGTGGGAATATTAATTCTTGAACATACTTAATAAGAAAGGCATCTGTATAAGATGCCTTTTTTTATGCCTTTATATCCCAAGTGCCAATATATCGGTAAGTTTTATTAACTTTGCCGACAGTTTATAATTATAATTTTCATGGACTATAATTTTAAGGATATTGAACAGAAATGGCAACGTTTCTGGAAAGATAACAATACCTACAAGGTTGAGGTTGATAACTCTAAGCCAAAGTTTTATGTCCTCGACATGTTCCCTTATCCTTCTGGTGCTGGTTTGCATGTCGGACACCCTCTTGGTTATATCGCTTCTGATATTTACAGCCGTTTCAAACGTCAGCAGGGCTTTAATGTGCTCCATCCGATGGGTTACGATTCATATGGCTTGCCTGCAGAACAATATGCTATACAGACAGGGCAACATCCGGCTGTAACAACAGAAAAAAATATTAACCGTTACCGCGAACAACTCGATAAAATTGGTTTCTGCTACGATTGGGATCGTGAAGTGCGTACTTGTGAACCGGGCTATTACCATTGGACACAGTGGGCCTTCCAAAAAATGTTTGCCAGCTATTACGATAATGTGGCAAATAAGGCGCTCCCGATTGAAGACTTGGTGAAACATTTCGCTTCTTCTGGAACAGTTGGTGTTGATGCTGTCTGCTCTGAAGATATGAGTTTTACTGCCGATGAGTGGAATAAAAAGTCTGAAGTCGAAAAGCAACAGACCCTCATGAATTACCGTATTGCCTATTTGGGCGAAACAATGGTGAACTGGTGCCCTAAACTAGGTACAGTTCTCGCAAATGACGAGGTCGTTGACGGTGTTTCTGAACGTGGCGGATTCCCTGTTGTCCAGAAAAAGATGAAGCAGTGGTGTTTGCGCGTATCTGCGTATGCACAACGTTTACTCGATGGACTCGATAATCTGCAATGGACCGATTCGCTTAAAGAAACACAGCGTAACTGGATTGGCCGCTCTGAGGGTACTGAGGTGGAATTTAATGTGAAAGGTTCTGACAAGCACTTCACCATTTTCACAACACGTGCCGATACAATGTTCGGTGTCACGTTTATGGTGCTGGCTCCTGAAAGTGAGTTGGTACCGGAACTTACTACCCCCGAACAAAAAGCGGAAGTAGAGGCTTACATTGCTGCCACGAAAAAACGTACCGAGCGTGAACGACAGGCTGACCGACGCGTAAGCGGTGTTTTCTCTGGTTCTTATGGCATAAATCCGTTTACTGGTGATGCTATTCCTATCTGGATAAGCGACTATGTGTTGGCTGGTTATGGAACTGGTGCTATTATGGCTGTTCCTGCACACGATAGCCGCGACTACGCTTTTGCAAAACATTTCAATCTGCCAATTGTACCCCTAATTGAAGGTTGTGATGTGTCGGAAGCTAGCTACGACGCTAAAGAAGGAATTGTCTGTAACTCTCCGAAGCCTGGTGTGACCCCGTATATCGACTTTTCACTTAATGGACTGACTGTGAAAGAAGCGATTGCGGCTACAAAAAAATATGTGAAAGAACACAATTTGGGTCGTGTAAAGGTTAACTACCGCATTCGTGACGCTATTTTCAGCCGCCAGCGCTACTGGGGCGAGCCTTTCCCTGTTTATTATAAGGATGGAATGCCTTATATGCTGCCAGAACGTTGCCTGCCTTTAGAATTGCCTGAAGTTGACAACTTCTTGCCAACTGAATCGGGTGAACCTCCGCTGGGCAACGCGAAAATGTGGGCATGGAGCGAAAAAGACAATAAGGTCGTCGACAAATCCTTAATCGACAATAAAACTATCTTCCCTCTTGAATTGAACACTATGCCAGGTTTTGCGGGTTCTTCGGCCTATTACCTCAGGTATATGGATCCTTCTAACCCTAATATGTTGGTGGGTAAAGAGGCCGATGCTTATTGGAAAAATGTGGACCTCTATGTGGGCGGTACAGAACATGCGACCGGACACCTTATCTATTCAAGATTCTGGAATAAGTTCTTGTACGACTATGGTTTTAGTGTAAGCGAGGAACCTTTCCAAAAGTTGGTCAATCAGGGTATGATTCAAGGCCGTTCGAACTTTGTGTACAGAATTAAGGATACCAACAAGTTCGTTTCTTTCGGCTTAAAGGACCAATACGATGTGACTCCTCTTCATGTCGATGTGAATATAGTGAAAAATGATGTGCTTGACATCGACAAATTTAAAGCTTGGCGTCCAGAGTTCAATAATGCTGAATTTGAACTCGAAGATGGTAAGTATATCTGTGGCTGGGCTGTAGAAAAAATGTCGAAGTCGATGTTCAATGTCGTTAATCCAGACGATATTGTTGAACGTTATGGAGCCGACACTCTACGTTTGTATGAAATGTTCCTAGGCCCGATTGAGGCTTCCAAACCATGGGATACGAATGGTATAGACGGCGTACACCGTTTCTTGCGTAAGTTCTGGTCGTCCTTCTTCAAGGGGGATGCCTTTGGCTTGGTCGACTCAGAACCTAATGAGAAAGAACTGCGCTCAATTCATAAACTCATCAAAAAGGTGACGGAAGATATTCAGAATCTTTCTTATAACACTTCGGTTTCAGCGTTTATGATTTGCTTGAACGAATTGTCGGCGATGAAGTGCAACAACAAACAGATTTTCGAGATTTTTGTTACACTGCTGGCTCCGTTTGCGCCGCATATCTCAGAGGAATTATACCATCTGTTAGGGCATAATACTTCTGTTTGCGATGCTCCTTGGCCAACCTTCGATGAGAAGTTCTTGAAAGAAAGTTTGGCGAAATACGCTGTTTCTTTCAATGGTAAAGTGAGGTTCACAATGGAATTGCCAGCCGATATGGATAAGGACAATGTGGGCGAAACCGTGCTTGCCGATGAACAAACCAAGAAGTATATGGATGGCAAGGAAGTCAAAAAGTTGATCGTTGTCCCTGGTAAAATCGTGAATATTGTCCTTTAACTTTTTGTTAATCGGTCAATTTTATTTATTTTTGCGAAGTTTTTGCGCAATCTCTTGCCCAGATTGATGAGGTAACATTGCGTTTGTGTTACATAAAAATATAAAAACTAAAATGGATTTAATTAAGATCGTTGAACAGGCATTCGCTGTAGAGAAGCAAATCCCTTCTTTCAAGAGCGGTGATACTGTTACAGTTGCCTATAAGATTAAGGAAGGCAACAAAGAGCGTGTGCAGTTGTACAAGGGTGACGTTATCAGCATAACTGGTCACGAAGGCAAGAAACACTTTACTGTACGTCGTATCGCAAGTGGTGTCGGGGTAGAGCGTATTTTCCCTATGAACTCTCCATTTATCGAGAGCATCACTGTAAACAAGATTGGCTCGGTTCGTCGCGCTAAGCTTTACTACTTGCGTAAGCTTACTGGTAAAAAGGCTAAGATTAAAGAGGCTAAGGCTTAATGCCTATTCCATATGGCTTAAGAAGGGGGATGCGTCTTTTCTAGACACATCCCCTTTTCTGTATACTTGAATCCTCCCCCCCCCCACAGAATCGGTTTTCTTGTATGGCGGATTGTGTGCTGCCTCTTGTTTTTCCGATATGAAAAACCTGAAATTTTATAGATATCCCCATTAGGCAAACAGAAAATTAATTCGTAATTTTGCATGCAATAAATAAAAAATTTACACAGATGTCATTTATTGCGGATAAAGTCGTTTTGGAAGGGTTGACTTTCGACGACGTTTTGTTGATACCAGCTTATTCTGAGGTGCTCCCAAAAGATGTTGATTTGGGTGCGCGTTTTTCCCGAAACATTAAGTTGAATATACCGATTGTTTCTGCTGCTATGGATACGGTGACAGAGGCAAAAATGGCTATAGCCATTGCTCGAGAGGGTGGTATCGGCGTTATTCACAAGAATATGACCATTGAGGAACAAGCCCGCCAGGTGAAGACCGTAAAACGTGCTGAAAATGGTATGATCGACAATCCTGTGACTATTACAGCAGACGCTACTGTGAAACAGGTCCAGAATATTATGCGCGAGTACCATATTGGTGGCGTGCCTGTTGTTGATGCCGAGGGTTTCTTGATGGGTATTGTTACCAACCGTGACCTCCGGTTCGAACGCAATATGAAACGACCTGTTAGTGAGGTTATGACTAAAGATAACCTTATTACTGCTGGACCGCACACCTCTTTGAAAGAGGCTGCTGACATTCTGCAAAAAAACAAAATAGAAAAACTTCCTATTGTTGATGCCAGCAACAAGCTTGTCGGCCTCATCACTTATAAAGACATTACTAAGGCAAACGATAAACCTATCGCATGCAAAGACGATAAGGGAAGGTTGCGTTGCGCCGCTGGCGTAGGTGTGACGACCGATACGTTCAAACGTATACAGGCTCTTGTCGACGCTCAGGTGGACGCTATTGTTATTGATACCGCACACGGACATTCTAAGGGCGTTGTTGACATTCTTAGAGAGGTGAAACAGAAATATCCGAATCTTGACGTTGTTGTGGGTAATGTCGCAACTGCAGATGCTGCTAAAATGTTGGTCGAGGCTGGTGCCGATGGCGTGAAAGTCGGTATTGGTCCAGGCTCAATATGCACTACCCGTATTATCGCTGGCGTAGGTGTTCCGCAACTGACTGCAATATATGAGGTATATTCTGCGTTAAAAGGTACAGGGGTGCCTCTGATTGGTGATGGTGGTATCCGTTATTCGGGCGATATTGTTAAGGCTTTGGCGGCTGGTGCCAGCTGTATTATGGCGGGTTCGCTCTTTGCTGGCGTTGAAGAGGCTCCGGGTGAGGCTATTATTTTCAACGGTCGTAAGTTCAAGTCTTATCGTGGAATGGGGTCTCTTGAAGCTATGGAAAAAGGCTCGAAAGACCGTTATTTCCAAGGCGATGTGTCTGATGCGAAGAAATTAGTGCCAGAAGGTATCGCAGCCCGTGTCCCATATAAGGGAACCCTTTACGAGGTCGTTTATCAACTGATTGGCGGTATCCGTTCCGGTATGGGCTATTGTGGCGCTAAAAATATCGATATCTTGCACGAAGCGAAGTTTACACGTATTACTTCTGCAGGTGTTACCGAAAATCACCCCCACGATGTGACAATTACCCGCGAGGCTCCAAATTACAGCCGCGGCGATTAAATATCGTAGAACGTCCATTCTTCTAACTTTTTGTATATAGTTATTTTTACATGAGACTAAAACACTACATCTTTTTGCCTGCTTTTCTGTTAGGGGCTTTATCTGCAAATGCGGCATCGGATCCTGTCGTTATGACTATTGATGATGTTCCCGTCTATAAGTCGGAATTCGAGTATGTTTACAATAAAAACAACTCTGCATCTACTCTTGAAAAAAAGTCGGTTGATGAGTATTTGGATCTGTTTATTAACTATAAGCTGAAAGTGCTTGACGCTAAGGAAGACGGGTATACCCAACAGTCGGGCTATATCAAGGAGTTTAAGCAATACCGTGACCAACTGGCTAATCCGTATATTATGGATTCCGAAAGCTTGAGCCAGTTGTTGAACGAGGCTTATGAACGTATGAAGGTACAGGTCGCCTGCAAACATATTTTGATTGATTATAAATCGAAAGACTCTGTCCCTCCGTTCGTCCGTATCTCGAAAATTTACGATGAACTGAAGGCTGGTGCCAAGTTCGAGGATTTGGCAAGGAAGTATTCTGCCTGCCCTTCTGGTAAAAATGGTGGCTATTTGGGCTATGTCGATTGCTTTAAAATGGTGTATGATTTTGAGAATGAAATCTACAAACTCAAACCAGGACAATTCAGCAAACCGTTTAAAACCCGGTTCGGCTACCATATTGCCATGGTTTCTGATGTCAGACCAAATGCATGGAAAAAGAAAACGTCTCAAATCTTCATTTCTCCGAATACTCCCAATGCAGAATCTAAAATAGACTCCCTATTGGCTTTGTTGAAGAAAGGTGCTGATATTAACCAGCTCTCCCTAAAGTATAGCCAGTCTAATTTCTCTGGAACTGCCGATGGACGCATGCCTTGGGTTGAGAAGGGCGACTCGAAAATGCCACCAGAAATAGTTAATGCTATTATGGATATGGAAAAGGTTGGAGAACTGAAGAAAACCAGATCTCAACTCGGATGGCACATTTTCCGTCTTGACAGTACTAATCTTGATATTCCTTTCTCTGTGATGAAACCCGAAATTGAAAGGAAAATTATGCAGTCTGATAGGGCTTCAAAGGTGAATGCCTTGTATGTTAAGGGCCTTTACGACAAATATGCGGTTTCTGTACAGGAGTCCTCTTTGGCTCAATTCCTGCCTTTGGTGAAGGAAAGTGATGATTTGGATATGAAAGCCGAGTTCGCTAAACTTGATGCTCCTCTTTATGTTTGCGCTGACGAGACTTATCCGCAATCAGATTTCTTTTATACGTTCGAGAAAGAACGTTCGGTTTGGCATGCGGTTCAATCAAAACATGCGACCGAAGAACAGATGCGTGAATATGGACGTCTTTCTTCCGATTCCCAATTCCTGAATCATGCATTTACCAAATTTTTAGAGGAACGGTTGCTTGAAAAATCGTTAGACGATCTCGAGAATTCAAATGCTGACTATCGTAACCTTTTGAACGAGTATAGCGACGGATTGCTGTTGTTCGCTATCAGTAACGACAAGGTTTGGGCTGTAGCTTCAAAGGACCGAGTGGGATTGGAAAAGTATTTCCAAGAACATCAAAGCAACTACAAATGGTCGGAACCCCGTTTCCGTGGAAAAATTTTTTATTGCTCTACAAACAAGATTAAAAACAAGGTCGACAAATTTTATTCGAAATATAAAGGTCTGCCAAGCGACTCTCTTGACCGTGCTGTCAAGAACAAGTTCAACAAAGACCCTAAGAAACCAAATGTTTCTATAAAGAATGGTGTTTTCACAAAGGGACAAAACAAGGCTGTTGACTTTTATGTCTATAAGGTTGGAGACCAATACCAGGTTGAACGTGAGTCTTTACCGGAGGTGCTGATTTATGGTAATGAGACGGTTGACCCTATTTCTTATAAGGAAGTTCGTGGCGCGGTTGTTGCCGATTACCAAAATAAACTTGATGCCGATTGGGTGAAAGAACTTCGTCAAAAACACAAGGTGGTTGTAAACCAAGAAGTGCTTAAAACTATTAAATAATTGATTATTAGTAATTGACTTGTGCAATAAAACAGATGCAAATGTTGTTGGTTATTAAGGAATACTAATGCAGTAAACCCGTATGTTTCTCATGCGGGTTTGTCTGTTTTAAGAGCAAGTTTTTGATACGATTTATGAATAAGATTTTTGCTACTACCTCTATTTTAGCCACTATGGCTTTGGGCGTCTTTGCTCAAAGTGTTGTGGATGAAATCGTGTGGGTTGTCGGAGACGAGGCCATTCTTCTTTCTGATGTGGAGGAACAGCGATTGCGGTCTCAATATGAAAGCTCGGCTCCTATCGGAGACCCTTATTGTACTATTCCCGAAATGTTGGCCACCCAAAAACTGTTTCTCGACCAGGCTGTTCTTGATAGTATTTCTGCCGACGATAAGCAGGTTCAGCAGCAGGTGGAACAGCGTATAGCGTATTTGGAGAGCCAAATAGGAAGCACCGACCGGTTGGAGACCTATTTTGGTAAAAAGATCGATAAAATTAGAGACGAATTGACTGAAATGGTACGTAACCAGATTATTGTCCAACAAGTCCAAAAGAAGATTGTGGGCGATATAAAGCCAACTCCTGCTGAAGTTCGTCGTTTTTACAACCAAATTCCTAAAGACAGTCTTCCCGATATTCCTGAGCAGGTTGAAGTGCAAATCATCTCTGTCCAGCCTAAGATACGCCAAGAAGCTATCGATAAGGTGAAAAACAGACTTCATGAGTTCCAAGACCGTATTGAAAAGGGAGAATCGTCTTTTTCCACTCTAGCGTCGTTGTATTCTGAAGACCTGGCTTCTGCACGCCAGGGGGGCGAATTGGGATTTATGGGCAAAGGACAACTCGTGCCTGAATATGCGGAAGTCGCTTTCTCCCTTAAGGACAAAAAACGTGTGTCTAGAATTGTGAAGTCTGATTTCGGATATCATATTATTCAACTTATTGAACGCAAGGACGACAAAGTCAATACCAGGCATATCCTTTTGAAGCCTGTGTCGAATTTGGCTGACCGTGATTCTGCGAAGCAGGCTGTTGATAGTATAGCTAATGCTATTCGCAAGAACCAGCTGACTTTTGAACAGGCTGTTAAACTCTATTCGACAGACAAGGGAACCAATAATTGCCAGGGGGTTCTGACAAATCCGCGCACTGGAGATATCCGGTTCCAAACCAGAGAAGTAGCTCCTGAAATAGCTAGTTTGATATCTTCTATGAATATTGGAGAAATTTCTCGTACCTTTGCAATGAAGAACAATAATGGCGATGAAACTTACTCTATAGTCAAACTGCGTAACCGTATCCCTGCCCATAAGGCGAATATGACGGAAGATTTCCAACTTTTAAAGCAGATGTATATTGCTAAAAAGACGGAAGAAAAAACGAATGCATGGATTGTGGAAAAGCAGAAATCGGTTTATGTTCTGGTTAATGATAAATGGAGAAATTGCAGTTTCCAGTATCCAGGTTGGATTAAAGATAATACAGAAAACAAAAAATGAACAGGTTCTTAGCCGGCATATTATTCTCTTTTTTCGCTGTCTCTTCTTTCGCTGCCAGTGTGGTGCTTGAAGGTTGCGACAAATTGACTTTCACAAAAGGAACTGTCGATTGCCAAGTTCTTAAGGGTAATGTCCGTTTCCGTCAAGACAGGGCCGTTATGTTTTGTGACAGCGCTTATTTTTATACCGGGCAGAATTCGTTCGATGCTTTTGGACATGTTCGTGTCGTGCAGGACTCTACTACGCTTACCGCAAACAAAATGTTCTACGACGGTAATATAAAGCTTATGCGTATTCGAGAAGATATAACCATGACTTCCGGACGTATGACTTTAAAAACGAACAAACTGGATTTCTTCCGCAATAAGAACTACGCCTATTACGACAACGGTGCAACCATTAATGACCCGTCTTTCCAGTTGGTTTCGCGTATTGGTTATTATTACCCTGGTTCCAAAAAGGCTATATTTAAGGGTAATGTTGACTTGAATGGTACCGATTACCGTATAACGACCGATACGTTGACTTATAATTCCAAGACGTCTGAGGCATGGGTTCTTGGTCCTTCGAAAATTTACAGAGATTCGTTTATAATCAGCTCTAATCAAGCCTATATGAACAATTCTGTTGGTGAATTCAAATTGTACCGTCGCTCTAAGGTCGATAATGAGAGAAATACAAGGCATGTTGAGGCCGATACCATTCTATATAACAGGGCGAAAGGAACGGCCAAACTATATGGAAGAATTGTTATAGACGACCTTAATCAACATATGTCTATGTATGGCGACAGGGGAGAGTTGGCGCAACAACCTTTGTCGAACGGCTTTTTGACTAAGAATGCCTATATTAAGGAATACTCGACAACCGATACGTTGTTCCTCCGGGCCGATACGCTGACGCTGGAAACAAAACCCGACAGCTCGCGAATAGTGGAAGGTCGGAACCGGGTAAGGTTTTATCGGAACGATTTTCAGGGAAAGAGCCAGTTGATGCGGTTCTATACAAAAGACTCGGTTGTCTTTATGTACGGAAGACCTGTCTTGTGGTCTGATGCAAACCAGATGACTGGCGATACAGTCAAAATGTATATGAAGAACAAACGTCCCGATTTTTTGCGTATTGTGGGGAACTCGTTAGTGGTTCAGCGTGACGATTCGGTTAACTTCAACCAAATTAAGGGAAACGATTTGGAAGGTTTTTTCAAAGAAAGCAATTTACATAAGGTTGTTGTTAAGGGTAATGCTATGTCGGTTTACTTCCCGAAAGATAAAAAGGGCGATTTGATAGGCGTTAACCATAATATAGGAAGCCAGATGTCTATCTTCCTGAACGAGCAACGCAAACTTGATAAAATTCTGCTTGAACCTGGCACTGAAGGTACTATGTATCCGCCGTTCGAGGCTCCTAAAGAGGTCTTGTTTTTAAAAGGTTTCTCTTGGATGCAGGATATAAGGCCTAAAAGGCCTTCTGAAATATTCACACTTTTCGATTAATAACGTCTTTGTTGAATGAAGAGAATTTTTTTGGTCGGTTTTATGGCATGTGGTAAAACCACGACGGGAAGACGAATAGCAAAAAAGTATGGTCTCGAATTTATTGATCTCGATGCCTACATCGAAAACCGTTTCCATAAATCCGTCTCTCAAATATTTGCCGACAAGGGAGAAGAGGGCTTCCGCAAAATTGAACACAATATGTTGCAGGAAGTCTCTGGGTTCGAAGATGTTGTTATTGCCGCTGGTGGGGGAACGCCCTGCTTCTTTGACAATATGGACATTATGAACGAGGCAGGTGATACTGTTTATTTAAAGGCATCTCCGGAAAAGCTTTGTGAGTCTCTGACTGTGAATGGTATGGCCAAACGCCCGTTGGTCGCTAACAAAACAAAAGAGGAACTGCTCGATTATGTTAGTTCCACTCTTTCCGTACGCGAGCCTTTCTACCAAAAGGCAAAGCACACCATGGCTTTCGATGATTTGAGTGACCAGCTCTTTGACCATTTGTTGAATTGATTATTAAGATAATACAATGCAAAAAATTCTTATCCTCGATTTCGGCTCTCAAACTACACAGTTGATCGGCCGTCGCATCCGCGAACTGGATACCTTTTGCGAGATTGTTCCTTACAACAAATTTCCGAAGGACGATCCCGATATTATTGGTGTTATTTTAAGTGGTTCGCCTTATAGCGTTTACGACAGTGAAGCGTTTAAAATCAACCTCGATGAGATTCGTGGTAAGTATCCGATTCTTGGCATTTGCTATGGCGCACAGTTTATGTCTTACACGCTGGGCGGAAAGGTTGAGCCTGCTGGCTCTCGTGAGTATGGCCGCGCTAACCTTGAATTTATTGAGAAGGATAACAAACTTTTCAAGGATTTTACCCCTAACTCACAGGTTTGGATGAGCCATGGCGATACTATTACTGCTATTCCTCAAGGATTCCGCAAAATCGCTTCTACGGCTTCGGTTGAATTTGCTGCCTATCAGAGCGAGACTGAACCAATATGGGGCGTGCAGTTCCATCCCGAGGTGTTCCACTCTGTTCAGGGTACATTGTTGTTGAAAAACTTTGTGGTTGATATTTGTGGCGGTGTACAAGACTGGAGCCCTGCTTCTTTCGTAGAAACTACTGTCGCTGAATTGAAGGCTCAGTTAGGTAATGACCGAGTTATTCTTGGCCTTAGCGGTGGTGTTGATTCAAGTGTGGCGGCTGTTCTCTTGAACAAGGCCATCGGCAAGAATCTGACTTGTATCTTCGTTGATAACGGTTTGCTCCGCAAGAATGAGTTCAAAAATGTGTTGAACGACTACCAGTGTCTGGGCTTGAACGTTATTGGCGTTGACGCGAGCGAGAAGTTCTATAAGGAACTGGCTGGCGTTGAGGAACCAGAAAAGAAACGTAAGATTATTGGTAAGGGCTTTGTTGACGTGTTCAATGCCGAGGCTAAGAAGATTACCGATGCAAAGTGGCTGGGGCAGGGTACCATCTACCCAGACCGTATTGAAAGCCTTAATATCACAGGTCGTGTTATCAAGAGCCACCACAATGTGGGTGGACTTCCTAAAGATATGAAACTGCAGCTTTGCGAACCGTTGAAGTGGTTGTTCAAAGATGAGGTTCGCCGTGTCGGCCGTCAGTTGGGTATTCCTGAACACCTTATCGGCCGCCATCCTTTCCCAGGTCCTGGACTTGGCGTCCGCATTCTTGGCGATATTACACCTGAAAAGGTGCGTATCCTTCAAGAAGCTGACGATATATTTATCCGTGGCTTACGTGAATGGAAGACGAACGTTGATGGTAAGGAGGTTTCCCTTTACGACCAGGTTTGGCAGGCTGGTGTTATCTTGCTCCCTGTCAAGAGTGTTGGCGTTATGGGCGATGAACGTACTTACGAGCGTGCCGTTGCCTTGCGTGCTGTTACCAGTGCCGATGCTATGACTGCTGACTGGGCCCATCTCCCATACGAGTTCCTGGCTAAGGTCAGCAACGAAATCATCAACAAAGTGAAAGGCGTTAACCGCGTTGCTTACGACATCTCGTCTAAGCCACCTGCAACTATCGAGTGGGAATAATACCTTTTGACTTATACTAATCGGCGACGGCTTCCCGGTCGCCGATTTTTTTGTTTATATGTTTATTGTGTACGCTCGCATAATGCTAAAAAGGTCGCATACGTATACAATCGTGCTTATGACGCAAATAGAGTGATTTAATCTGTTTATGTGCGGAAAAAGAATTTCTTTTGCCGGTTGCTGTAATAAATTCTGCTTCCGTGTGCAAGTTGGGTTCAGTCGTTCTTTGTTCTCGAAACTGTCGGACTTACACCAAAATAAGACTTGAATTTCTTGCTGAAATAAGATAAATCTGAGAACCCGACAGAGTAGGCTACGTCGCTAACCGATACGTTGTCGTTACTCTTTAACTGTCTCATCGCTTCGTTCAAACGGTATTCCCCTAGTATCTGGCCTGGCGATTTGCCTACAACGGTCTTAATGCGACGCAGTAGGGTTGATGTGCTAACACACATTTCTTCGGCCAGGTCTTCGACCGATAGCCTTGGGTCTGTGTATTTTTGATGTATAAGCTCAATGAACTTATTGAGGAAAGGGTTGTTTTCTATGATTTCAGTCTTCTCGACTGCAGAGCCCCGATGGTTCTCATCGTCGGAAATGTCATTGCTCTGCATAATGCTGGCCAATATGTGGTTGCGCATAAGGGTGCGATGGTTAAACAGACTGCATAGTTTTATAAGCAACTCTTCTTGGCTGAACGGTTTTGTTATGTAGTCAATGGCTCCCTTCGACAAACCTTGCAGTCGGTCGCTTTCTTCTGTTCGTCCAGAAACAAATAGTAACGGTATGTGTGAGGCGCTTTCGTCTTCCTGAAGGCGTGAACAAAGCTCTATACCGTCCATGACCGGCATGTCAACATCGCTTAAAATGAGGTCTATTTCGTTCTCTGCAACTATCTCCAGTGCTTCCTGTCCATTGTGTGCCGTTCTGACTTCGCAAATGTCAGTAAGCAGGTTCTTCATGTTTTCGCAAAGTAGGGGGTCGTCGTCAACCACAAGAATGATGTTGCCGGCTATAACCTCTTCTGCTTTACCTGTTTCTGTTTTCTCGCTTTTTTCTGCTGTTTCAACAACTTCGCTTACAATTGTGTCTTTCTTTAGGGTTGTCAGTAAGGAGGCCGACATAGGAAGGCTGATGGTTATGCAGGTCCCTTCTCCCTCTCTACTCTCGGCACTCAATGTTCCGTTGTTGCGCTTTATATAGTTTTTGCAGATGTTAAGCCCTAGGCCAGACCCTTTCTCGTCGCTTGTGCCGGTGCGGCTTTCCATTTTTGCCTGTTCGTCAGAGTTGATTTTCTCTAGAATTTCTGCTGGCATACCCACGCCAGTGTCCCGTATGGCAATGTGTACCATCCCCTGGCCTTCCCATGCTTCCAGACTGATGTTCCCGTCGCGGTTGGTATATTTAATGGCATTGCCCAGAATATTGCGGATAACGGTGCTGACCATACGGTTGTCGGCGTATGCTTTATGGGTGATGTCCATTTTCTTCGTAAAGCTTATGCCTTTTTCCTTCAGCAGTTCTTCACTCAGTAGGAGTGCATCGTTAAAAATGTTCTCTATATTGATGTCTTGTGGTTTGCAAACCATATCTCCTTGCTTGGCTTGTGCCCAATTGAGCAGTTTCAGCATTTCGCATTGTACGGCTTTTGACGATTTCAGCACTTCTTCTATAAGGTTGTGCTTGTCTTTGTTACTCAAGTCTGGCTCTTTCCGGAGCCAGTTCTCTAAGGCTGCCACAATTGCGAACATAGGGTTGCGTAAATCGTGACCAATGACGGAAATTAGGTCGTCTTTGTCTTTTAGGGCATTTTTTAACTCCATAGTGCGGAGCGTTACTTCTTCGTTCAGTGCGTTTTTCATTTCAACGAGCCGTCTTACCCTTCTCTTGTAAAGCAGGAAGGCAAGAAGACCTATTGCACATATGGAAAGAGTGATGAACCACCAGGTTTGCCATAAAGGTGGCAGTATGGTTATGCCGAGCGAAATGTTTTTTACTTCACACTTTTCGTTCGATCGGAATGCTTTTACTTCTAATGTGTATTTGCCTGTGGGTATGTACGAGAAACGGACTATCCCATCTGGTCCGATATTTTGCCAGTCGTCTTGCAACCCTACCAGGCGGTACTGGCATCGTGCCCTATCGACAATGGCGAAGTCTGCAATTTGAACGGAGAATGCGACATCGGTTAAGCCGTAAGGCAATTCAATCTCTGTTTTCTGGGCCAGGTTGGTGCCATTGAGGGGCGCTTCTGAAACTGCTATCTTTTTGTTTCCGATAGACATTGTGGAGAAGGACAGGTGTCCGATGTTCGTCTCGAGAGACAATTTTTTCGGATTCACGCATATGTAACCAGCGTTTGTTCCAAAGAACAGTTTCCCCTCTGAATCTTTGTAACCAGACCTGTAGTAGAAATAGTTTGTCGCAACTGCCGAAAAGTTGCCTGGCAGTTTTGTACATATCTTGCCTTTATAATCAAACGAATAGATGCCGCTATCGCCAGCTGCCCAGTATTTTCCGTCGTTGTCTTTTAGTATTGTGCGGAACAAGCAGGTTGGTATGAAGTCCAAATTTTCTATTTTCCCGTCGGTCGATATCTTTTTTATACCATCATTCGATGCTGCAAATACATTGCCTTTCCCGTCGCCTTTCATGTCGAAAACCTGAAGAGGTATGAGCTTTTTCTCGTTATTCGTCTCTTTTGTTACCAGTCTGGCTCCGTTTTTGCCTATCAACCAAAGGGCTGACGAAGAGATGACCCAAATGGCCTCCGGGGTGTCGGAATAGGAGAACATAATCCATTTGTTGGCAACGTCTGAAAGAGAGTCGTTTAATAATATCCGGCTCCATTGTTTATCGTCCTTGCGTTTGCGGTATAGTCCGTCTCCTGCTGAACACGCATACAGGTCGGATCCATTAAGTACATAGATGCCGAAGAAACTGTTGCAGGGATTGCTTATTCCCTCGAAATTTTCCCTTCTCGCTCTGTTATTTTTCGGGTCGTAGTGGTATACACCTCCGCCCCATGTTGCAGCGTAGCAACTCCCATCGGGGGTGCGTGTCAGGTTTGAAATGTTGTTGTTGGGTAGGCTGAGCCGTTTTACGAATTTTTTCTTTGGCGAGGTGGAATACAGACCGCCACCGTCGACACTGATAATTAGGTTATGCTCGTCGTCTTCGATGAAGGAGGTGCAAACGGCAGGTGGAAAACCGAAGTCTGATGATGTGGAAATGCCAGAGGAGTTGCTCCTCCGGTAACGCCATATCCCAGAATTCTGTGTGCTGAACCAGATTTCTCCGTTGTGGTCCTCTATGATCGAGTATATTTTGTTCACTTCGTCGGTCGAGGCATTGTAAGGTATTAGTTTTGTAAATGTAGCGTTTTGTGTTAGCTCTTGGTCGGTGTACCAAAGACCATTGCCGTCGGTTGGTATCCAATATCTGCCATTCCGGTCTCTGATGATGTTGGTTATACAGGAGAACGGCGTTTTGATAATGGTCGGATCGCCGATTTTATTTGGACTGTCGTCGAATATCCAAATTTCATTCTTTTGCGATGCGATAGCTATCTTGTTGTTTCTTAGTGGGATGATGGTTCTGATGAAACTGCCGGCCTCTCCTTTGGGAGTATAGGTGTAGGCTGGAGATCCGTTTGCGTTTTTTACAACGACCGAATCGATTGAACCGATCCAATAGCGGCCTTTTGTATCAATATAGAGCGAACGGACATACATATTCTTCGTGATTTTGAACAAGATGTTGTCGCTAGAGTAACTTTTTGTTCCTTTGTCGTAGGTGTATGCTCCTGCATTTGTAACCAAATACTGTTCTCCTTTTGAAGAGTAAGTTATTCCTAGTGATTCCTTGTAGAAGGTTTCGTCAAACTCTTTTGGCATTAGGTTGGCGAACACATCTTTATCTGGATTGTATTCGACCAGCAATCCGTTGTAGCCTCCTGCTGTGATGTTGCCGTTTGGCAGGCGGTGAACGAAAATAAAATCTTCTCGGGCTAATTCAGGATAATCGTTTTTCCGGTGGTGGATAAACTTTTTGCCGTCGAATTGCTCCAGCCCAAAATCGGTGGAAGCCCAAATAAAGCCATTCTTGTCTGTTGTTAGGGAAAAAACCCGATTGGAGATAAGGCCGTCGTTTGCCGTATAATGGTCGAATATGCCATATTCTTCCGATGAAAAAGAAGCACAGGCTAAGCATAAAAACAGCAATAAGACTGCTGTCTTTTTTTTGATAAGCGTGTATTTTAAGTTTGCGAAAAAAATCATTTTCTCATGGTACCGTTTGTTGTGATGAGGGCAGTGTCCGCATTTAATCACAAGTTACAAAAAAGTAAGTGTAATAAAGTTATCAATTATTTATCTTGTTTTCAATACATGAATGGCGAAAAAAAAAGAATTGTTCTGCAATTGGGTGTGAAGACTCTTTATTGATGAGTGAAATTTAATGAGGTGCCGCTGGCTATGTAGAGCCTTTTGCCGCCTATAAAAAAAGTTGGCGTAACACATTTCGTGATACGCCAACTTCTGTCCTCTGGGAAATGTAGTCTTATCTGACAATCAACTTCTGCACAGTGCAACTCTCTTTGTCTGTTATGCGGAGAAGGTAGGTGCCTGACGAAAGTCCTGTCACTGGTAGTTGGCTGCTTTTTGAGGAGCGTACTTTTTCTCCGGCAGTTGTGTACAACTCCAATCTAACTAAATCTTTAATGCCGCTGACGGTCACGTACTCGCTTGCCGGGTTCGGCGAGACACTGATTCCGTTTGCAACAGCGACTTCGGCAACAGCTAAATCTTTGACGAATTTTACGTCTGCGCTCTTTGCCACCACAATGTCAGCTCCCTCTGTATTAATGTATATCGGGTTTTCAACCGTGTTTCCTATGCGGAAGAAGTCAAAGTCGGCATATCCGCTAGTTGTTTTGGTGCCAAAGCTGAACAAACCATACCGGTAACCCATAAAGTGCGATAGGGTGTATTCCATTTTTATGGTGTTGCCGAATTGTACCCATTTCTTACCGTCGAGGCTGTAGTAGAATGTCGAACGGTCGGCTTGGTTTGTGAAGTTCATGTCAATGCGTAGCCAGACATCGTTTTGGTTTAAGGCAATACTTTCCGCTTCTTTCGCGTTTCCGCTTGTGGCGTCAACCATAACGATATATTTGCTATTGCCCGAAACTTTGACGCCTGCAAATCCATATTTTTCTTGAAGGGCGCACAATCCGGCGTAGTCGCCGTCTACCATCCCCTTAGTGCTGAGTTTTGTGTAACCTGTGCACTGTGGGCCAAAACTCCGTTGGGTGAGGGTGTTCTTTGTCTCGACCAGCGATTTGTCTGTTCTGGCGTTAGAAAGCCTTAAAACACCGTCTGTGAGCTTCCAGTTCTTACTGTCGGGATTGTGGTTCCACTGCCATTCCAAAGGGAGTTTTTCATCTTCGAACTCGTCCGACGTTACAATGCCGTAGCCTTCTTCTTTCGAGGCGGGCATTTGTAGCGTGCTGGGCACTTTCCCGTTGTTTCCGAGGACTGGCCAGTCGTTTGACCAGCCGACAGGCAGCAAGTACGGAATACGGCCTACGGAACCGTTGTCACGGAAGAACATTCCATACCAGTCTCCGTCGGGAGTGTCGAAAATACCGCCTTGGGCAACTCCGTTGTCTTGAAGCAGCACTTTGCCTTCAAACGGACCGTTTAGCGATTTCGAACGGTAGCAGATTACCGAACGGCAGCTGTTCGATGGCCACGAAATCAGGAAAATATAGTAATATCCGTTTCTCTTCATAGCTTGCGAGCCTTCGCACTCTACATAGAAGTTGCTTCCCGCAATTGAGGCTGGTTTTGTAAGCAAAGTCTTCCCTGTTCCAGATTTGACCGACATGGCATCTTCCGATAACTCAACGATATTGATGTTCCCGTTCCCGTATATGACATATACTCTGCCATCGTCGTCAAGTAGCAACGACGGGTCGTGGTAGAATGGCAGGGTGGCGCTTTGCCAAGTTCCGCCTTCAATGTCCTTTGTCTTGAAAATATGGGTTTTTCCCGTTGTGTACGATGGCGTGAGTACATACCAGGTCCCGTCTTTGTATTTTATGCTGCTGGCCCACGAGCCTTTCCCATAAGCATTCTTGCCATTCTCCATGTCGAGGTTGTCGTTCTTGCCAAGCGCTTGGTGGGCGTAGTTTATGGTGCGCCAGCGCACAAGGTCTTTCGAAGCCATAATGGGAACCCCAGGGTTCATGTGCATGGTGGTGCTTGCCATATAGTAGGTGTCGCCTACTCTGCAGACGGAAACATCGGGTACATCAGCCCAAATAAGCGGATTGCTTATGGTATGGAGTTCTCCGTCGAAGTCGTCTGGAATTAAACCTCCTTCCGAATGGGTAAGTTCGTAGTGGCCGGCTTGTCCTTCGTACTGAGTTGGAATAGTGGCAGTATGTGAGTCGGAAGAGCTGGCCCCTTCTTTTAGTGTTGTGGCCTCCCCGTTCTCCCCGTTTATCCATTTCAATTTGAAGTTCCCTTCAACATCCTCGCTTGACGTCCAACTTACAGTGAATTCTTCTCCCACTTTTACCTTCATATCTGACGATGGCGAAGTGAAGACGTATTCCACTTGCGGGTTTTTGGCCTTGAATGTAATATGGTCGAGGTTGCAATAAGCCGACTCTATGTAGACTTTCAGTTGGTGTTCGCCCATCGGAAGCGTGGCCGTAGTGCCTGTTATGGTGGTATAGTCTGTCCAGCTCCCGGTGTTAGGCACTTCTATTGTTCCCGAAATGTCTTTGTCGTCAAGGAACAGCCGGAATGCTGAACCATCTAGTCCGGAAGCCACTTTCGCACTGAAAGTGTATCTGTCGGCAGCCTCAATGTTCACTTTGTACGACATCCATTCGCCTTTCATTGTCCAACCAATTACAAATCCGTTGCTCCCGTTGCTGTCAATGTCAACCCCTTCGGCGGGCCTGTAGTGCTCTCCTTTGTTCTCCTCTTCCTCGTCGTGGTAGGCAACCCCTTCGCCGCCAAAGTCGAAATCTTCAAATTCCACGAGTCCTGGTATGTTATGTGTGATTCCGTTGAATGGAGCTTGCTCTACAATGGGTTTTAGCCTGATTCTGTATGCATAGTAAGGGTCGGCCACTTTTACCGCCACTTTTAAGCTACCGCCCGATATGCTGTATTCTTGACACGATACCAGACTTGTTCCGTCAACGGCCTTGTCTTTGTCTTGCCATTTTACTTCTTCCACATCGACTTTTAGATGATTTCCCCACAAGACGGGTATGCCGTTAATTTCCACATCCACAGTCCCTACCGTGTTGCCACCGATGACTATGCTTGCCTCTTTCTTAATGTTGTTGACAGCCGCAAAACCGTCTATTTTATCACTTTTATCGTTCGGTGGGGTGACGTTTGCCATATAGCCGCTCATATCGCCATACCATTTGTAGAGCCACCAGCCTCCACCTCTCTTGTTGTCGGCGGTGAGCAGACTGCCAAGCCTGCCTGGCAGGTTGGTGAACCACCACGATATCATTGCACTCTCAACACCGTGACGCTCAAATTTTGCAATGAATGGAACCGACACGCCCGGACAGCCTTCCAGCGTGTGCGTGCTTGATGAGTATTCGTTGATAGAGATGGCACGAGGACTTATTCCGTATTTCTTTTCCAGATTCCTCAGGTTCTCAATAGCTCCGACTAAACCCTCCGAACCCCATTGGTGCCAACTGATAACGTCGGGTAGACATTTGTTTTGCGAACAGTATTTAAGGAATTCTTCCATTCTGCCCGAGTTGTACCATGAATACGAGGGACCGATAATCTTTGCTCCAGGATCTAACTCACGGAGTAGGTCGTAGGTCTGCTTCCACAGACCGGAATTGAAGTCTATTTCAGAACTTTTCCATGTCCCGTCTGGCTCGTTCCAAATCTCGTAACCGTCAAAATTCTGCACTTTGGCTTTTTTCTTGTCGTTGACAACAGCAGTCACACTGTCCTTCCATGCCTTCATTGATACGAACTTATAGGGCCATCCGGGTAAGATGTCGGCAAGCCTTATCTGGACTTTTCCTGTAGTCTCTGATATTCTGGGTGCTACCAGAAAGGCTCCTCCTATGCCTTGCTGGTAGCCTTTGCCGCTGCGCGCAGGCGCAAGGAAGACGTTCGGCTTCAAGGGTGCTACGTCGCTGCCGATGTCGCCGGGCAGTGTTTCTGTTAGCCCGTAGAGCGAACCGGTGGCAACATGGGTTACAGGTCTGATGCTGTCAGACAAGTTCACCTTCAATACGGCGTCTGCTGCATATAGTTGGTTGTACGTGCCAAATGCAAGTGCCGTTAACAATGTTATTGTTCTTAGTCTCATAGTACTTCGTGGTAATTAGTGTTGTAGTTTCGACAAATTTAGTGTGCTGTTTCTTTTCGTGTTGTGATAAAAACTCCAATTCTTGTTGTTTTTTAGTCAGATTCTTTTCTGGCCCGAGTACGAAACAATAGCCCAAATGTGTCTCGTTTTGTCTAAATACGTTAATTTTGTATAGAATTTTGTATTTTACATTTATGTTGATTCTTTATTTACACGGTATGGCGTCAAGCCACGAGTCGTTTACTGCGGCCTGCATTCAGAAATATATGCCCGAGGCTACAGTTATGGTCCCAGATCTCTCTATAGATCCTGAAATTGCCTTTCCCCAAATTCAGAAGATTTTGGATGAGAATAAAGTGGATTTTATTGTTGGACACAGTTTGGGCGGTTTTATGGCGCAAAAATTTCGCGGGTATAAGAAAATCTTGTTAAACCCGAGTCTTGGTGTATCTTTCTTCCGCTTGTTTAAGGGTGACAACAAATACAAACACAAACGCTACGATGGTGTCCAGACATGGCATATTGATGACCGTATCTGCAAGAAATATAAGGAGATTGAACATTCACAATACGATGGACTTACGACTGAAGAGGATGATTTGACTTTGGGTATGTTCGGCCGTTGGGACTTGATGACGCACATGTCGTCCCGCTGGTTCTTGAAACATTACTCTCACCGTCAGATAATTCCTGGTGGACACTTCCTTAAAGAGGAAACTGTACGCGATTTCTTGGTTCCTGCCATTAAATCGATGTTGGGTTGATGTTTCGGGCGCTTTCCCCGTACCTATTGTAGGAAAGGACGCGTGGATTAGATTTGTTCTTCTATAGAAAACAGAAAAGCCGGGACAAAATCCCGGCTTTCTTATTTTATGATGTTCGGTCTTTTAATCTTTCTTACAGCAGCATCCGCAATCGCTGCCGATGAATTTCCATATACCTGCTGCGATAGCTCCACCAACGAATGGACCTACAATGAAAATCCAAAGCTGTTCAAGTGCGGCACCTCCGGCAAGAACTGCAGGACCGATGGAACGGGCAGGATTAACAGATGTTCCAGTGAAGTAGATGCAAGCAAGGTGTACTAAAACCAGGGTCAAACCGATTACCATACCTGCCGACTTGCCTGCTCCCTTGTTCGCATCGGTTGTGCCGAGAACAACAAGGACGAAGACGCATGTGAATACAATTTCGGCCAATACACCCTGGCAGGTGGTAATGTTGTTGCCAGCTTGAAGCGCATTTGCACCCAATCCGCTTTCACATCCAACCAAAGCTGCCAAAATACCAGCTCCGATAAATGCGCCGATGGTCTGTGCTACCATGTAGAAGGCGCCTTCTTTTGCCTCCATGCGGCCAGAAAGAATACAGCCCAATGTAATGGCTGGATTGATGTGGCAACCAGAAATGTTACCGATGGTATAAGCCATTGCTACCACTGCCAAACCGAAGGCCATTGCGGTTCCTATTACAGACGCTGTGTTTGCACCAACGGTTGAGTTACAACCAAGGGCAACGGCTACACCGCAACCCATAAGGACGAGCACCATTGTGCCGACCATTTCTGCTAAATACTTTTTCATTTTTGGTTTATAGTTTTGAGTTTGTTATTGTATGTCTTCTAGAATGCGTTTGATGACTGTTTGCGCTGAAATCTCACGGTTACCGGCCTCTGGAATGACCAGACTGTTTGGACCTTCTATAACGTCATCGGTAACAATCAGACCTCGGCGTACCGGCAGACAGTGCATAAAGTAGCCATTGTTGGTCAATGCCATCTTTTCTGTTGTGATGGTCCATGAAGGGTCTTTGCTGATTATTTTGCCGTAGTTTGGATCTCGGTATGCGCTCCAGTTCTTTGCGTATACAAAGTCGGCACCTGCCAATGCTTCGTCTTGGTTGTAGGTCACTTTGGCGTTGCGGACGAATTTTTCACATAACTCGTATCCTTCGGGATGGGTGATCACGAAGTCTACATCTGCCTCGTTCATAAAGTCGGCGAACGAGTTTGGTACAGCCTGAGGTAGTGCCTTGCAGTGGGGTGCCCATGTCAGAACAACCTTCGGACGCTTGGTCTTTTTATATTCTTCTATGGTAATGAGGTCGGCAAAGGCCTGAAGTGGATGGCAGGTGGCTGTCTCCATGCTGAATACGGGCTTGCCTGAGTACTTGATGAATTGGTTGACGATGGTCTCCTCGTAATCGTTCTGTTTATTCTCGAACGTTGCGAATGACCTGATGCCGATGATGTCGCAGAACTGGCTCATCACAGGTATTGCCTCTAGCAAGTGCTCGCTCTTGTCGCCATCCATTATGACACCGCGTTCAGTCTCTAACTTCCATGCTCCTTGGTTGACGTCGAGCACTATGGTGTTCATCCCCAAATTCATACCTGCTTTCTGCGTTGAAAGACGGGTGCGCAGGCTGTTGTTGAAAAATACCATCAGAAGGGTCTTGTTCTCTCCGAGATGCTTGTAGGCAAAACGGTTTTTCTTTATTTCAAGAGCTTCCTTTACGGCTTCCTGAAGGTTGCCGAGGTCTTTGACTCCTGTGTAATATCTCATTTCTTTTAGTGTTTAATTGATTTGTCTGTTTTATCTGACTTGTCCGTTTCCGGTGATTACCCATTTGTAGGTGTTCAGCTCTTCTAGTCCCATTGGACCTCTGGCGTGCATTTTTTGGGTTGATATGCCTATTTCTGCTCCCAGACCGAACTCGCCTCCATCGCTAAATGCGGTCGACGCATTGGTGTAAACACAGGCTGCATCTACCATCTGCACGAACTTGTCACATGCTTTCTGGTCTTCCGATACGATTGCTTCGCTATGGCCGGTTCCATATTGCTGGATGTGGAGAAGTGCCTCGTCTATAGAGTCTACGGTTTTGACCGACATTTTGTAGTCTAACCACTCTTTGCCGAAATCGTCGGCTCCCGCGTGCTCTAACAGTGTGGCGGGGTAGTGCCCGTTAAGTGCCTCGTACGAAGCTTCGTCGGCATAGATGATTACATTTTTTGAGGCACATGGCTCGCATATGGCTGGTAAATCTGCCAAACGGCTTCTGTGGATTATGATGGTGTCGAGTGTGTTGCAGACGCTCGGACGTCGGGTCTTTGCGTTGAACACGATGTTTCGGCCTTTTGTCACGTCGCCTTTTTCGTCAAAATAGGTATGGCATGTGCCGGCTCCTGTCTCAATCACCGGTACTTTGGCGTTTTCGTTTACAAAGCGGATGAGCCCAGCACTGCCGCGTGGAATGATTACGTCAATGTAGCCGCGGGCTTGCAGCATCTCTCCTGTCGACTCCCTTCCTGCTGGCAGTAGGGCGACTATGTCTTTGTTGACACCTTGCTCCTCTAAAACTTTGTGAATGACTTCTACAATGGCGCTGTTCGATTCGTGCGCATCGGTTCCTCCTTTAAGTACACAGGCGTTCCCGGCTTTGAAACAGAGTGTGAAAACATCGAGGCTTACGTTCGGACGTGCTTCGTAGATGATTCCTATAACACCGAATGGTACACTGATGCGTTTTATGTTGAGCCCGTTCGGACGAACTTTTTCGTCAATGGTGCGTCCTATTGGTGAGGGTAGATTTACTACGTCGCGAATGCTGTCGGCTATGCCTTTGAGTCGCTCTGTCGTTAATTTCAGGCGGTCGTAAGTGGGGTCTTTCGGGTCTTTCTTCTGCAAATCTTTTTCATTGGCCGACAGAATGTAGTCTGTTCTTTTCTCTACTTCGTTGGCCAATGCTAAAAGCACTTCGTTTGTCTTTTCTTTGCTGATGAGTGTCAGCGTGCGCGATGCCGCTTTCACTTGTTGAAAAACCTTTGTTAAATCCATAGTGTTTCCTTTTTAGGCAAAGATAATTATAAAAAAAGTCAAAAGGTTTGAATTTTCTATATAAATGAGCCCTTATTTCTTTATTTGTGTTGTTGGTAATGCGGCATGAGCCTTCGGCGCTCTTCGTTTGACGTTTTTCCCATGAAAACGAGAGAAGTCTCAAAAGGCTGTTTTTGTCCTTTGGTAAACAGCGTACCCATATAAAAAAGGCGGTGAGGCTGCTGAGCCTTCCCGCCTTTGGTTTAATAGCCGAATGTCGCTTTGTAGGTTTTTGCCGGTATTGGGTTATAAGCGGCATTTGAAGTTCTTGGACGACTTACAATCAGGAATCCGTTGGTGATGGGCTGGAACCACATCCCGTCGGCATTGTAGTAACTGTAACCATTTACATAGGTGCGTCGGGCCCCATATGGCAAATCTTGCACCACTACGTTCTCGGGCATCAGAATCTCTTCGTATCCTTTGCCTTGGACGTGACGGTAATAGATACCGTCGTAGCAGAAGTAGGCCACTCCGTCAATATAGAAGGTGCGCGACTTGCTGTCTATCCTTTGCTGGTAGACGTGTCCGCCCTTCCTCACTTGTGGCGTGAAGCGGCTTTCTATTTTTACTCCTTTCTTTACTCCGGTTGCTGCTGTGGTGCAGTGAAACGTGACTGAAAGAAGTACAAATACTGCTGTTAGAATGGTCTGTTTGCTCATCTCTATATGTACAAAATGCACGTCCGTTAAAAGGACGTGCCTTTTCTGTTCAATCTGTTAGAAGCCGAATGAGGCGTGGAAGCTTACCGTTGGGCGTGGTACCGCTACGGTTACGCGGGCCACAGGACGCTCTACCAGCAGATATCCTCCGTCTATTGGCTGAAACCACATTCCATCAGCCTCGTAGTAACCTATGTTGTTCACATAGGTGCAGGTGGCTCCGTATGGAAGTTCGGTTACAATTACACCTTCAGGCATGAGTATCTCTTCATAACCGTATGATGGAATGTAACGGTAGTAGACTCCTCCCCATGAGTAGTATGGAACCTCGTCGATGTAGAATACACGGGCGCGGCGGTCTATGCGCTGGTGGTATACAGGTGCATGGCCATAGTGGCGTGGACGTGGCACATATCTTGGACCTGGGTGGTGGTGATGGTGAGCCGGACCTGCGTAATGTCTTGGCGCAGGTGCGTGATGTCTTGGTGCAGGTGCCGGTGCATGGTGGTGCTTAGGCGCTGGTGCTGCGTGGTGAGGCGCATGGTGCGGATGCCCGTAGGCGTGGCCGCCAGGTGCATTGCGAACTGGATTTCCTCCCCTTCCCATTGGACGGTTGTTTGCTGATGATGGGCGGCTTTCGTGCCTTGGTGCTGCTGCATGATGGCTACCCCCGCCGTTGTTGGCTGGTGCCGCACTCGGACGGTTGGCTGGCGCTGCGTGGTGCGAGCCTCGGCTGTCATGACCTCCCTGTACGTGCGATCTTTGCATTGCTCCTCGTTGTGCGAACGCATCTGGTGTCGCAACAAATAGCAGTGCTGTGGCTGCTATGCTTGCTATGATGTGTAATGCTTTCATAATCGTTATCTTTTTTGTTTTTCTATAATATATTCAATAGCCGTGCCAAATTTATTGCTTTTTGCGAAAAATAACCAATCTTAATCGGAAAGCATACTTCTGTTTTGTATAATGGATTAGTGTAACTATTTTATAATGAATGTGTTTATGCTTGTCTGGAAAAATAAAAAAAGATGGACATCATGTCCATCTTTTTTATTTGATAGGAACAAATGTTCTTTATTCGTATTTACTCCAGTCTACGTTGCGCATATCTCCAGTTTCGTTAAATGCGTTATGGAGGGCGAATGCGGCTTTCAAGCTATGAGGGGTTTGCGTGTTTCCGTCGGTTAGCTTCAGGTAGTCCCACATCAGTTGCTTGTAGTCTGGGTGAACGCAGTTCTCAATGATGCACTTGGCACGTTCGCGTGGAGATTTGCCTCTCAAGTCGGCGATACCTTGGTCTGTGATCAGCACTTTTACAGAGTGCTCGCTGTGGTCGACGTGGCTGACCATTGGAACGATAGGGCTGATGCATCCGCCTTTTTGGATGGAAGGACACGAGTAGATTGACAAGTAGGCGTTACGGGTAAAGTCGCCAGAACCGCCTATACCATTCATCATCTTGCTACCTACAACGTGGGTGGAGTTCACGTTTCCGTAAATGTCTGCCTCAAGCGCGGTGTTAAGAGCTATTAGGCCGAGTCGGCGAACAACCTCCGGATTGTTCGATATCTCAATAGGGCGGAGTACCAGTTTCTCACGGAAAAAGTCGAGATTCCCGTAAATGTCCTCTAATACATCTTCTGTTACTGTTAGCGATGAACCGCTCGCAAACGAGATGCGACCTTTCTTCATCTGCTCAATCACAGAGTCTTGAATGACTTCGGTGTACATAGTGAAGGCTGGAATGTCGGGGTCTTCTCCCAAGAAGCCGAGAACGGCGTTTGCTACGTTGCCGACTCCCGATTGGATTGGAAGGAATTCCTTTGGAATGAATCCGCTCTTTAATTGTGATGCGAGGAAGGTTGCCACATTGCGGCCTATCTTCGCTGTTGTTTCATCAATAGGGGTGAATTTGCCCACTTCGTTCGGACGATGGGTGTTGACCACTGCTATTATCTTGCTCGGATCAACCTTGAGGGTGAGTGTGCCGATACGGTCTTTAACAGAAAAAATTGGAATCTCTTTCCTATAAGGAGGGTCCGATGGCTCGTAAAGGTCGTGTAAACCCAAAATCGATTTTGGGTGCATATCGTTAATCTCTACGATGATTTTTTTTGCCAGACGGGCATAAGTGGGAGCGTTTCCCACACCCGCTGTTAGCAGAATATCACCGTTTGCACTGAGGTCGGCTGCCTCGATAATGGCAACGTCTAACTGGCCATAGGTGCCATAGCGTAATTCTTGGGCCAACTGTGAAAGGTGCGCGTCAATATAGTTGACTTCGCCTGAGTTGATGGCTTTGCGGAGGTCTTTGTTGCTTTGGTAGGGGGTTCTGAAACTCATTGCTTTTGCCCGTGCCAACTCTCCGTCGCAAGAGTCGCCTGTCGACGCTCCGGTAAAAAGGGAAATTTTGAATTCGCGGCCGGCTTTATGTTCTTCTTCCGCATAATGGGCAATTGCTGTCGGCAACTCTTTTGGAGCTCCCGATGCGGTGAATCCGCTAGTGGCAATTACGTCTCCATTCTTAATTAGGCGTGCAGCTTCTTCTGCACTCATAAAATTGTATGCCATAATTTCTTGTTTATCCTTTCTGCAAAGTTACAAATTTATATCCATTCTTTCTCTTTACTTGAAGTTATTCTGAATGCTACACCTGTATATATTCTGCCATTTGGTCTTATTTTCGATTTGTTCTGTATTTTTCCGCTATAAATATACATTATTGGTAGATGGCTTTTCCCCGATTGCTACAGGTGTTGTGTCTTCTCTTGTTTACCTGACGCTTGTTTTTGCTTTGTTTTATATAATCTTTTTTATCTTTGTACGTTATAAAAAACATGATGTAAATAACACATAAATAGAAGATGAAAAAGTTTTTCCTAACGGCATCGGTGGTAGCAGCCCTTATGGGTGCTGCTTCTATGCAAAGTTGCTCAGATGGCCAGTCTGAAGCTGTGGTTGCGGAAGGAAGTGAAAGCTACACTTTCCAATTGGCTGCTGAAGTTTCGCGCGAACATGTGACTTTCAAGAACAATTATGGCTTTACGGTTTCTGCTGACCTGTATCTGCCAAAAAATATCGACAAGAATTCAAAGCATATTGCTGTTGTGGTGGGCGCTCCTTATGGTGGTGTGAAACAGCAAGGTGCTGGTCTCTACGCTATGGAATTGGCTAAACGTGGTATGGTGGCTGTCGCCTTCGACCATTCTTTCAATGGTGAAAGCTCGGGTGAACCCCGCTATGCCGGCTCTTATGAAATTTTTACCGAAGACTATAGCGCAGGTATAGATTATTTGGGCTCTTTGTCGTTTGTCGACCGTAACAAGATTGCTGTTATTGGTTTGGGCACAAGTGCTACTTTTGCCTTGAATGCGGCTAAAGTCGATAAGCGAATCAAGGCTTTGGTGTCGGTAAGTTTGTTAGATGTGACCCGCTTGAGCCGTTTCGGTATGCTCGACAAACAGGCTGCTGCTTTTGGCGGAAAATTTAAGGAGTTGTCTGATGTACGCTGGGCCGATGTCGACAGTGCCAAACATGCGCTTTCTGCTGCATTTGCCGCTGCTCCGGCCGACTCTGCTCCGGCTGGTATGGAGGCTGCTGAAGCCGACCTTTTCAGCTATTATGGAACAAAGAGGGGGTGGCATCCGCTGGCTAAGGGATGTTTCGCCAAGGCTAACCTTTCTTCTTTCCTGAATGCTAATCTGGTTGACCGCATCAATGAAGTTGCGCCTGTATCTGTCTTGTTCTTGGTCGGAGAACAGGCGAAAGACCGATATATGACAGACGCTATTGCAAGCAATTGTAGCGAACCTCGGGTGGTTGTGTCTATTCCTGGTGCAACTCACGTTGATTTGTACGATAGGGTGGACTTGATTCCGTTTGACGCTATTTCTGCCTTTTTCCAGAATATCAAATAATTCTACTCTTTATATATTATATAATAGAAAAGCCGGGATGCGCTAACGTGTCCCGGCTTTTCTGTCCTTTATCGTAATTTTTATTTTACAGCATTCATCTGCAGAGGGTTGAATGGCTGCATCTTGGATTCTATTTTCTGGCGAGCCAAAAGAGACAGGTGTCTTTCCACAACTTCTAGAATCACTATGTCACTTTCTGCCTCTATCTTGGCCAATTCCGCATCAGTGAAAAAGTATTGGTCTACTCTGTTGACGTTTATGGAATGGAAACTAGAGCCGAACAGATACTGCATGACAATTGAGAAAGAGTCTCCCAATATGTATAAGTTGCCAACTTTTTGCGGATCGGTTGACGTGGACTGGTATTTAGGCCCTGTTTCAGACTGGCCTCCTCCCACTATGCCCAAGTGTTGGTAGGTGCACGTGTCGTCTTCTATTGCGCCTGGCAGCAATTGTTTTAAGTCGCAACCCTTCACGTCTTTGTAGCCTGTCATACTAATGGAACTGAGTGGCGTTGCGGTTACAGGGAAGTCTTTGCTTATAACATCCATCATGGCTTTATAGGTATAGTAGGCTCCTATCTCGCTATGGTGTGTGTCGTGTTTCCTGTATAGAAGATAACCGTCGTTTTTGTGTTTCATAAGTTCGTCTTTCGAGAATACAACTTTTATGCCGCTGCCTTCAAGGTATTTCAAAAGAAGTGCGGCGTCACTGTGCTCGTCGTCTTGGAACTTCTTTATATGCTTCACTTTTTCACCATAGATGGTAGTCTTATTCGGACATATAAGGAAATAGAATTTCTTTCCGTGTGCGTTGCACCAATTGTTTATCGTCAAGAGGTAATTCTTTATTGCATTTAAGTCGTATTCGTTAATGAGAGGCAGATTGGAATAGGTCTCAATGCTGTTGTGAAGTTTGAAGAACAACCAGCCGTCTTCTCCTTCAATCACGCTCTCGTTTTGCGCGTTCCCCTTGTTTTGGAAAATGGCATTGTTGACGCTGACGATTTCGTCTCTGTTTGTAAAATGGTCGCTATACCACGTGTCGAATTGGGTGGAGAAAGAGGAGTTGAAACCTGTTGAGTCGCTGATTGCGGGAAATTCCGCCAATTTACGTTTTTCGCTTTCCGACACTTCTTTGTCGGTAAGCAGGAATGTTGGCACTATGCATACGGTGATGAAGACAATAACAAGGGCTATATCTTCTACTTTTTTCCCTTCAACATGCCTGCTGCTTGTTTTTACACCGAACGAGAGAAATAGCAACAGCGTGAAAAAGAGTGTGACGAAGATGACTTTGTTTATGATGATGGTTTTGTCTCCGACTAAATTAAATGTTTTGGAGAAAACTACCCATGGGTCTTCCTGTGTTGACTTAACCAAGAGACTCCCGTCTTTTATGGCAATGCTGTCCAACTCGTTTACTAATGAGACTCCGAACTCTTCGTCTTTTAGCTCTATGTCTTCACTTCCGTGTACGGTAAGGCTCTCAAGTTTCACTTCTCCTGGGTTACTGCCAAAGTCTACACGCAATTTTTCTAGGCGTCTTGTCGGTATTGTGACGTTTATTTCGTTTTCTCCGGCAACCAATGGGACGATTGTCATGCAGTCTGCATTGAATTCTTCGTCTGGCTTGGTTGTGTGGAAAAATGATAGGTTGAATGCGTTTTGAGTCTTGAGCCTGGCTGAGATGCTGATGTTTTTTGTGCTTGAGCCCCCTATTTTTTCCGCAATCATTTTTGCACCGATGATTGATACAATTCCTGCAAAAATGAGCATGCACACCATATACGCTACCTTGAAATCAAACTCTTTCTTTCCAACAAGGCGTAGTATTACGCATATGAGCAGGTAGGCAATTAATGCGGCAATAAATGAATATGTTACCGACTTAATGGCCAGATTGGTATGGTTGACCTTCGCATTTATGTTGAATGGAGTTTCGAAAATGACGTACGGATCGGCTTCTAACGATCTGATTTGTACTTCGTCTCCGTACCAGAAGACTTCTTGTATCTGGTTTATTGTCGTGTTGTCGAAGTTGGTGATTTTTACGGTTCTGTCTCCTGTTATAGTGATGTTTTTGAGAGATATTACTCCTGGAAAACTTCCAACGTCCATTCTTAGTTTGTGGAGCGTGTTGACGTTTAATAAGAATTCAATTCGGTTGTCTCCCGTTACGACATTCGAACCGACCACTTGGTTGTCGGTGAACGTTTGGGTGGAATCTGTAGTGTAGTAAAAATGGATTCCGCCAACTACCGATGAACAGTCAAGGGCAACTGTTATAGGGGTCAGCTCTCCCTCTGTGTCGTATTTCTGTATGTACACTGCAATTCCGCATGCGAGCCCTATTGCTAGTGCTATTACTTCTTTTGCATAGCTCTTCGCTATGTTGATTGTGGATGATATGAGCGTTGCAATGCCTCCTAGAAAACATGTGATGGCTTTCTTCGGATTGAATTCTTTAATTTGGCGTATAATTAAATATATGATTAAAGCAGAGATGATGAAAAATACGAACGATATAATATACGAACGGGTGTGGATGACTTTAGCATCCAAATTGAACGGGGTTTGGAACTCGATGTAAGGGTCCTCTTTTGTCGATTTGATCTGGGCCTTGTCTCCCTCCCATCTGACGTTCTCAATGTCGTTTTGTTCGGTTTTGTTGAAATTTTCAATTTTGACCGTCTTGTCTCCTGTCAGGGTGAGTCCTTGCAATGTGATTTCTCCTGGATTACTTCCCAAATCCATCCTCAATTTGTGGAGGTGCTTGACATTCAATTGTAGCTCGATCTTTCCTTCTGCAATCTCTCCTGTGCTGAGCATCTGGTCGTTGCTGAATTCCTGGGTAGAGTCGGTGGTATAGTAAAATTGGATTCCTCCTTTTGCGGAAGAACTGTTTAATGAAATGGTTAATGGCTCAAATTCGTCATCTGCCTTAGAAAGTGGCATAAATGAGAGGATTCCCAATAAGACTCCTAACGCAAGGGCTATTGCTTCTTTTATATATTTCTTCATGATTGACAATTAAAAGCGGAAGTAGATGAATGGGTTATACGATGATGCGACAAGCGAACTTATGCACAATGCGAATAGTGCTACTAGTACGCAGTTGGTCGCAATGTTTGATATTCTGCCTTCTTTTATGTGAACCGGTATTTTGTCAAGTAGGGGCACAGATAACAGTATTGCTATGAGAAGGAAATACCAGGTGTTGGTGGTGATGTAGTATCCCAAATCGTAGATGTCTTTCTCACATGGCTTAATGTAAAGTAACCGGCGTATGATTCTCCATGCGTGCGACATTGAGTCGGCACGGAACATAATCCAGCCTATCATCACTACAAACAGGGTGTAGATGTGTTGCAATATGGTCAAACCTTTGTTGTCTTTGTCTTTGTTCCAGCCCGTCGCTTTCTCTATTATGTTGAAAAGGCCGTGCCACATGCCCCATATAATGAAATTCCAACTTGCTCCGTGCCACATTCCCGTAAAGAAGAACACTATGCCAATGTTGGCCAATTGGCGTTTAGACCCTTTGCGGTTTCCTCCTAATGGAATGTACAGATATTCTTTGAACCACGTTGACAACGAAATATGCCAACGACGCCAGAACTCTGTTATTGATTTCGAAATGTAAGGGAAATTGAAGTTTTCCTTGAATGTGAATCCGAACATAAGACCCAATCCGATGGCCATATCGGAATAGCCGCTGAAGTCGAAGAACAACTGCAGAGGGTAGAGTATGGCTCCCAACCAAGCTGCACTAGTCGACAGAAAGTCTATTTCCATACCATATACCTTGTCGACTACTACTGCCAGTGTGTTGGCTATAAGTACTTTTTTGCTCAAACCAATGATGAAGCGCCTGACTCCCTGCTTGAACTTGGCAAAATCTTCGCTTCTGTCGTTGATCTGCTCCTCTACGTCGTGGTATTTTACGATAGGACCGGCAATCAACTGCGGAAATAGGCAGATGTAGAGTGCTAACTTGTAGATGTCCTTTTGGGCTTTTACGTCGCCACGGTATACGTCAACCAGATACGATATTGATTGGAAGGTATAGAATGAGATTCCAATAGGCAACGCAACGTGAATAAAGTCGATGTTGCTATGAAACAACTTGTTGATGTTGTCGATGAAAAAGTCGTAGTATTTGAAGTAGCCTAGAAACGCCAAGTCTAGGGCTATTGTCCCTGCCAATGCCAATCCTTTTTGGCTGAAGGCCTCAATGCATCTCGCTCCAATATAATTGATGGCGATTGTGGCAAGCATTATGATGAGGTACGTTGGTTCTCCCCATGCATAAAAAAACAAACTGGCAAATAATAGAACCGAATTCCTTAATGTGGGCTTTACCAGATAGTAGGAAATCAGCACTATGGGAAGGAATACGAATAGAAATGTTAGTGACGAGAATAACATATGTGTTTTATATTTGTTCGCAAAGATATTTAATTTTTGCCTTTATCGGTAAAAGAACGCTACTTTTCTGTTTTACTATGTCCTGCTAGGTGTCGTATCCTTCTCTAAAAAAGAAAGGTTTGAAAGTCAAAAAACTTTCAAACCCTTTCTCGCTCTTAGCTGTCAAATTTTTGAACTTACTTTCCGCGAACCTTGCTGATCAGGCTTTCTGCTGCGGCTTCAATGGTCGGATTCTCTTCCAACGCACGGACGAATGCGCTACCGATAATGCAACCGCGCGAGTGTGCTGCGGCTGCGTCGAATGTTTCTTTGTTCGAAACACCGAAGCCGACCAGTGTAGGGTTCTTCAAGTTCATATTTTCTATTTTCTTGAAGTACGCCTGTTTAGCTTCGTTAAAGTTCTGTTGGGCTCCGGTTGTTGAGGCCGATGAAACCATATATACGAATCCTGAACTTACTTCGTCAATCAAACGCACGCGTTCTTCAGGTGTCTCTGGTGTGACTAGAAGGATAAAGCGCAAGTCGTATTTCTTGATGATTTCAGCATACTCTTTCTGGTATACGTCTAATGGAATGTCTGGTATGATGAAACCGTCGATGCCGATTTCTACTGCTTTCTTGCAAAGATTTTCAAATCCGTATTGTAGGGTCGGATTAATGTAACCCATGAAGATGAGCGGTATGTCTGTTTCTTTGCGGATGTCTTTCAATTGCTCGACAAGCACTTTCTGGCTCATGCCGTTGGCTAGGGCCACTTGGTTGCTGTGCTGGATTACCGGGCCGTCGGCCATAGGGTCGCTGAAGGGGACTCCTATCTCAATTAGGTCTACACCCTTTTTGTCGAGGGTCTTGATGATTTCCACCGTGTCGTTAAGGTGTGGAAATCCTGCGGTGAAGAAGATAGACAGTATGTCTTTCTTCCCACTCTGGAACAATCTGTCAATTCTGTTCATATTGTTTGCTCTTTTTTATTCTTAATTGTTTCTCAACTGTTTGAAGAATGACTCCAACTTTTTTGCATCTTTCAGTGCGGGGGCAATTTCAAACTTACTGTTGAGGTCAACTCCGGCTAGTGCCGGATGTTTTAATTCTTTTATGGCTTCAACATTCTCTAAATCTAGACCACCACTAAGTAGGAATGGCGTTTCTGATGTGTAATGGCTCAAAATTTGCCAGTCGAACTTTATACCCGAACCTCCTACTTTTGGGGTCTTTGTGTCGAGTAGGTTGTATTTTGTGCAGCCTTTGTAGAGTTCCACGTTTTTCAAGTCGTTCGCATCTGTTATGCTGAAGGCTTTTATAACGGAAATTCCTTTCTCGGTGAGCGCTTTGCAGAAGTCGGGCGTTTCCGAACCATGCAATTGTACCATGTCGAGGTGGAACTTTCCGATTTTCTCTAATATATACTCTTCTGTATTGTTAACGAAAACCCCCACCTTTTTAGCTGGCTCAAAGCTGGCCGCTTGTGCTTCTGTTGGCTCTTCCCCAACAAAACGAGATGATTTGGGGTAGAAAATCATCCCTATGAAATCGGGTTGTAGTGCTTTCACTGCGGCTATGTTGCCGGCTTCGCGCATTCCACATACTTTAATCAGCATAGGAGTTTTGTTAAGTGTTAAGGGCAGCTATGAAATTTTCCAGACCTTTTGCCGGGTCGGGCTGTTTCATAAAGTTCTCTCCCATCAGGAATCCGCGGAATCCTTCCTTCCGGAGCATTTTTACGGTTTCAGGGTCGCTGATGCCGCTTTCGCTCACTTTCAAGTAGTTGTCGGGTATGCTGTTGCGCAGTTTGATGGATGCGGCCAAGTCAACTTCAAAAGTTTTGAGGTTGCGGTTGTTGATGCCAACCATGTCGACAGTCGGGTGGATGTGGCTGACTTCTTCTGGTTCGTAAAGTTCCAAAAGGGTCTCCAAATCTAGTTCTTTTGCCTTCGATGCCAGTCGGTGGCAAGTGTCAACGTCCATAATAGATGCAATAAGCAAAACAACATCGGCTCCAGAGGCCTTGGCCAAGTGAAGTTGGTATTCGTCGAAAAGGAATTCCTTAAATAGGATAGGGGTGTGTTTGACAACTCCGCGTGCGGCTTTTACATCAGCAGCCCCACCTCCGAAAAAGTCTTTGTCGGCCAGCACCGAAATGCCGCTTGCGCCGGCTGCCTCATAGCCCGGAGTGATTTCTGTGACGATGGCGCCTTCTTTGATGAATCCCTTGGAAGGCGACTTCCGCTTGAATTCCGAGATGATGCCGGTGCTTGAGTCCGCAAGGCTTTGTTTCATTGAGAATCCTTTACGGAAATAGTATTCGCTCTCTTTCAGCCTCTCGATCGGAAACTCTTTTTTCATTGTTCCCAATTCTATGCGCTTGTTGGCTACTATCTTGTCTAATATGGTCATTGCGGCTTGTTTTTACGAGTTGAGTTCGACGTACTTCTTGAAGTTGCTCCATGCCTTTCCACTCTCGATGCTCTCTCTTGCAATGGCTATGCACTCCTCAATACTTTTGTCTTTCTCGATGGTTTTAATGGCGAAGCCGGCATTGGCCAGAACCACGTTTTTCTGGCTCTCCGAGGCCCTGTCTTGCAGTACGTCGTCGAAAATCTCAAGTGCGTCTTCTTTTGTTTGTTTCGCACCTCCGCAAATCTCGCCTGGCTTTGAGTTCGGAAAACCTAGTTCTGAAGGAGAGAATACCTTTTCAAGGTCGTTCGATGTTACCTTGAAGTCTCCGGTCAGTGATATCTCGTCGTAACCGTCGAGGCTGTTGACTATGGTGTAGCGTATGCCTAGTTTTTGGTATACGTTGCTGTAAAGGCGCATCTGGTCGAGGTTTGCAACACCCAGCATTTGGTAATCGGGTTGTGACGGATTGACCAACGGGCCTAGCAGGTTGAAACAAGTTGGTATCTGTAATGCTTTCCTGATGGGACCAACGAACTTCATGGCACGGGCGTGGAGTTGTGCGTGCTGGTAGAAAAAGTTACACTTGTCAAGCGATTCCAGAATCTTGTCGTTGTCGGTAGTGAACTTTACTCCGTGTCCCTCAATTACATTGCTCGCCCCGCTGACCGAGGTGGCTGCATAGTTGCCGTGTTTGGCTACTTTGTAACCGGCACCAGCGACTACCGCGCACGAACAGGTCGATATGTTGAATGTGTTCTTGCCGTCGCCGCCTGTTCCCACTATGTCGAGCACTTTGAACGGCTTTGTGTTGACAGGTACTCCGGTCTCAAGAATGGCATCGCGCAGCCCGAGCAACTCGTCTACTGTTATTCCGCGCATCTGGAACGCCATTAACAGGGCGGTTATCTGTTCTTGTGGATATACTTCTTTTGTTATGTTCAAAAGTATTTCTTTGGTCTCTTCACGTGTAAGTTCTTCGTGATTGACTAATCGGGAAAGTATTTTTTTCATTGTGGTACGATTTTGTTTCTATTCTTTATGGAGTTTTTTCAACGTTTCAACAATCAGTTTGTTCATACTCTTATCTTGTTGTTAGTGGTTAAGCCAGTTGCTTATAATTTTTTCACCATCGGGTGTCAGTACACTTTCTGGGTGAAACTGGATGCCGTGGATGTCGTAGTCTTTGTGCTTTAGCCCCATAATGAAGCCTTCTTCGCTTTCGGCTGTTACTTCAAGGCATTTCGGGAACCCCTCTTTGTCAACCACCCACGAGTGGTAGCGGCCTATTTGGCAGATGTTTCCAATGCCGTCAAAAATATAGTCGTTGCCGAAATTGTTGCATGGGGTTTGGAGCCCGTGGTAGACTTGACTTAAGTTGGTCAGTTTTCCGCCGAACGCCTCGCCAATTGCTTGATGGCCGAGGCAGACTCCCAAAATGGGTTTCTTGCCAGCATAGTTTTTAATCACATCGAGCAGTAAACCTGCTTCTGAAGGTATGCCCGGACCTGGCGACAATATAATCTTGTCGAATTGTTCTAACTGTGGCAGCTCGAACTGGTCGTTCCTGTATACGGTGACGTCGGCACCTAACGCTTTCACTAAGTG
>DGTD01000069.1 GCA_002396385.1 Bacteroidales bacterium UBA4345 | reverse complement strand
GCGATGTTGCCAACGAAATCAACGGCGTGAAGTACTATAAGCCCATGATGATCTATCCTGCTATCCACTACACAATGGGTGGCCTTTGGGTTGACTACGAACTCCAGACTAACTTGCCTGGCTTGTTCGCTATTGGTGAGTGTAACTTCTCTGACCACGGTGCAAACCGTTTGGGTGCTTCTGCTTTGATGCAGGGTCTTGCCGATGGTTATTTCGTTCTTCCTTATACCATTCAGAACTACCTCTCGAACCAGGAAATCTGGCCAAAAATCAGCACCGATGCGCCTGAATTCGATGAGGCTGAGAAAGCTTGGAACGAAAAGGTTGATCGCCTGATGAAGATCGGCGGTAAGAGGTCTGTTGACTCTATCCATAAGGAATTGGGCCACATTATGTGGGAATATGTTGGTATGGGCCGTAATGCTGAGGGCTTGAAGACGGGTTTGAAAAAGATTGCCGAAATCAAGAAAGAGTTCGACACCAACTTGTTCATCCCTGGCTCGAAAGAGGGCTTGAATGTCGAGCTCGACAAGGCGCTCCGTTTGAAGGACTTCATCACTATGGGGCAACTTATCGCTTTCGATGCGTTGAACCGTAACGAATCGTGTGGTGGTCACTTCCGTGAAGAATACCAGACTGAAGAGGGTGAGGCTAAACGCGACGACGAGAACTACTTCTATGTTTCGTGCTGGCAGTACAAAGGCGAAAACGCTGAACCTGAACTCAGCAAAGAACCGCTTGTTTATGAGAACATCAAGGTTCAAACACGTAACTATAAGAACTAAACGGTTCTTTTTCAACTCTTAATTCTAAAAATACAGAACAATGGACAACATAATTAATTTCAAAATTAGAGTATGGCGTCAGAATGGTCCTAAAGAAAAGGGACAGTTCAGCGAATGGTACGATAGCAAGGAGTTGGGTATGGACATTACTACCGACACTTCTTTCTTGGAAATGCTTGACATCTTGAACGAAAAACTCATCGAAAACAAGAAAGAACCTTTCGTTTTCGACCACGACTGTCGTGAGGGTATCTGTGGTATGTGCTCTCTCTACATCAATGGCCGTCCTCACGGACCTGCTCAGGGTGCTACTACCTGCCAGATATATATGCGCCGCTTTAAAGATGGCGATACTATCACTGTTGAACCTTGGCGCTCGGCTGCGTTCCCGGTTATTAAAGACTGTATGGTTGACCGTGGCGCTTTCGACAAGATTATGCAGGCTGGTGGTTACATCAGCGTTCGCACTGGTGCTCCGCAAGATGCTAACGCAATTCCTATTCCAAAGCAGAATGCCGATATGGCGATGGATGCCGCTACCTGCGTTGGCTGTGGTTGCTGTGTGGCTGCTTGTAAGAATGGTTCTGCTATGCTGTTCGTTTCAGCTAAGGTTTCTCAGCTCGCCCTCCTTCCTCAGGGCCGTCCCGAGGCTGCCAAGCGTGCTAAGGCTATGTTGGCTAAAATGGATGAACTTGGCTTCGGTGCCTGCACCAACACTGGTGCTTGTGCGGCTGAATGCCCTAAGAGCATCTCGCTCAGCAATATTGCCCGCTTGAACCGTGAGTTCATCAAGGCTAATTTGGCTGACTAAGTCCAGAAGAATTTGTTTTCTTTATACTTGGCGGGAATGTGGACGACCACATTCCCGCTTTTTATTTTTTTCTGTCCCTTATGCTCCCTTTCTTGAATATACATACCCACCGCCCTGACTTGCGCGACGGTGTGCTGGCGGTGCTGTGTTGTGAACCTGTGTCTTTCTCTTCCGACAGGCCCCCCTCTGGGTGCTATAGTGTGGGAATCCACCCATGGCGTGTCGGTGTGCGAAGTCGTGCCGATTTGTCTGCTATGGCCCCTCTCCTTCAACTCGGCGAGGTGGTGGCTGTCGGCGAAATAGGTCTCGACAAAGTGTGTGACGCCGATTTTACCTTACAGCAGCAGATGTTTAGTCTCCAGCTACGTATGGCTGCCTGTGTGCGTAAGCCAGTGGTAGTCCATTGCGTGAAGGCTTGGAACGAACTGCTCGAAATGCTGTCTTCGGTCGAAAATCTACCTCCGGTTATTATACATGGCTTCCGTGGAAAACCACAACTGGCTGAGCAGCTATGGCGGCATGGGTGCTTTTTGTCGTTTGGACCGAAATTCAATGTGGAAACGCTGAAAAGTATGCCTTGGGGCTCTTTCTTCCTCGAAACGGACGATTCTGTTTCCGATATTGTTGATTTGTACACCGAAGTCGCTGCACTGAGAAATGTCCGACTCGAAGAGTTGAAACAGATTATTGGCGATACCTGGAGCCGATTGTTCGGTCTGCCTGTTGTTGCCTGTTTGCCTGACAAATAAAACTGCCTGGTTTCCGACAGCCCACAAAATCCTTTTACTTTCTTTTTGTCCGCTTTTTACGTTTGTATAAATACGTTTTTTTGTTTTTTTGTATCTTTGCGAAAGGGAATTATTTAAAGGAGAAAATTCAAAAAATTATTCTAAATATTATATGATAGTTTTAATGGTGGCTCTGTTCATTTTGGGGTATGCCTGTATAGCCCTTGAACATCCGTTAAAGGTCGACAAGTCTGCTTCCGCACTTATTTTGTGTGCGCTGTTATGGACTATTTACATCTTTTATGCGCAGAATCTGATTCCTACGCTCGATTCTATGAGTGTGGAGTCTGCAAAATCGCTCTTCCCTTCTTTAGACGACTTTAAGCGTTTCGTTCACGAAAAGTATGTCGATGGGGGTGTCCCTGTCCACGAGCAGGTGATCGCATTTGTGACTGAAGTGCAAATTGTTGAACACCTTGGCGATGTGGCCCAGACTTTGTTTTACCTGATTGGTGCAATGACCATTGTGGAGTTGATTGACATACACGGCGGCTTCACCATTATTACCGACAAGATTAAAGAACGCAGCAAAAGGAAGTTGATGTGGATTGTCAGCGTTATCACTTTCTTTATGAGTGCCATTCTCGATAACCTTACCACCGCTATTGTAATGACCATGCTGTTGCGCAAACTGGTTGCTGACCAACACGAACGCTGGATATATGCAGGCGCAATAATCATTTCGGCCAATGCGGGTGGTGCCTTCTCTCCAATAGGCGATGTGACTACCATTATGTTGTGGGTGAAGGGCCTTGTTACCACTGGCGGTCTGCTGCCAAACCTGATTGTTCCTTCTTTCCTCGCCATGGTTGTCCCTGTTTATCTGGCAAGCCTGATGTTGAAAGGCAAGTTACCTGAATGCGAAGTGGAATGTGACGATGACGACAAACAGGGCGTTGCCCTGCGTCCTTCCGATATCGTAACAGAAGCCGAGCGACGCCATTTGCTGCAGTTTGGTGTGGCTGCCCTCCTTTTTGTACCTATCTTCAAATCCATTACCCATTTGCCTCCGTTCATTGGCGTTTTGTTCGGCTTGGGCGCTCTTTGGGTTTATACCGAAATCATGTATCACCGGAAGAAGGATATTCCTGAGGGCGCGAAGGCTCGTATAACACGCTGCCTCGGACGCATCGATTTTGCCACTATCCTCTTCTTCTTGGGAATACTGATGGCGGTTGCCACGCTCCAATGTTCGGGCATTTTGCAGAATATGGCTGCCTGGTTGCAGGAAACCATCGGTAATGCTTTCATTATTGATTTCATCATCGGCATCTTGTCTTCGGTAGTCGACAATGTTCCGTTGGTGGCTGGTTGTATGGGCATGTACGATGTTCCAACGGCTGCACAATTGGCTGCCGATCCTTCGCTTTCCGATTTTGTCCGCGATGGCAACTTCTGGATGTTCCTGGCCTACTGTGCCGGTGTGGGTGGCTCGCTACTTATTATCGGTTCGGCTGCTGGTGTTGTGGTAATGGGACTGGAGCACATCAATTTTGTATGGTACGTGAAGAAGTTCACTTTGCTGGCTTTTGCCGGCTATGCGGCTGGTGCTCTTTTCTATGTATTGCAGGAACTGGTCATCCGTCCGGCATTAGGAATATAAAAATACGTAAATTTTTAGAAACATGTCTGTTGGCTGTTCTTCCGACAGACATGTTTCTTTTTTTGTAAAAAAAACGCGTGAATTATTTTTTCTCTATCGTCATAAATTGTAAATTTGACAATTGTTATTTTTGAGGTTGCTTGATCTCTTGTTTATAAAGAAGAACACATGAATATCACAAACACAAATCCTTCTAAGCTTTTTACCGCTTTACTGCTTGCTGCCCCTTTATGCTTGTTCTCATGTTGTGGCGACGATTCGGAAGACACTCCATGGTTTCCGCCTGTCTCACCCCAGAAAAAAAGCGTTCACGACGTGTATGTCGCCCTTTCGTACGACAACGGGCCAAATACGGTAAACCGCGCCGGTTATTATTACAATGGCCAGTTGGTGACCTTAAACGGACAGGCTGACAATGTCGACACCTATGCAAACAGCATCTATGTCGATGGCGACGATGTGTATGTGGCCGGTATGGAAGACTTCCAGGCTATCTACTGGAAGAACGGCGAGGCTAATTACCTGCCGCAGGGTACTGGCGCTACTGGTATTGTGTCGAAAAACGGGAAAGTGTATATCTGCGGCTATGAGGCTACAATGGATGGCGACGTGGCTTGCTGTTGGATTAACAACAAACGCTATCTGCTCGATAATGGAACCCGTACGTCGGGGATTGCCGTTGACGATGCCGGGCATGTCTATATTGTCGGTTACTACCTCGACCGGAAAACCTTTGTGTACTATATGCGTTATTGGACCGATGCAGAGTCGGCCGAAATTTCCAGATATGGTATTAATAGTAAAACCTCGTGTGAGGGACGGGCTATCTGCCTGGATTATAACCATGTGAAAAACGGACATCCGTTTATTTGTCTGGCCGGTATGGAAACATCGCAGAATGGTTCGGTTAACAAGCAGTGGGTTGAGCGCCGCGAAACACCGCTGGCTTCTGCTTTCGGTAACGAGGTGTCGGCTATGGCTGCGTGTAACGGAAAGGTTTATACCTGCGGTAACGACTTGAAGACCGCTAAATACTGGGTAACCACTATCGGACCTAACGGAGAGGGCTTGAACTTGACTTCCAAGTCGTTGACTGATAATAAACTCGAATGGAAGGCTACGGGTATCTCGGTTTTGGAAGATGACGTGTATGTGACTGGCTACGAAACGAAAAGAACCCACGCTCCGGTCGTTTGGAAGAATGGTAATGTGCTTTTTGAACTTTCCGACGAGGTGCGCATTACACCAAATGCCATTCATGTCATTGCCCGACAGAAGGTAGTGGAGGATGGTGGCGATTCTACCTCGGTCGCAACTCCGCAGCAGGCGCTTGCTGGTGAATAAACAGTCTTAAAATGTTAAAGTATATTAGGCGCGGGTGTTTATAGCCTGCGCCTTTCTTTTTGCACAATGCTCCTTTCTTAGTTTTTGCTATCTTTGCATACTGTATATATTACGAATATGAGAAAATTTATTTTTGTTGCTTTGGTGTCGGTGGGTTTGGCCTCGTGCTTTGATTCACAAACTGCCGCTAATGCTAACGATGCCGAAAAAAAGAACAAAACGTGCAACATCGTCAATGTTCCTGTCTTTAACCAAGACAGCGCTTTCGACTATGTGAAGAAACAGTGCGATTTCGGCCCACGTGTCCCCAATTCTGCCAGCCATGAGAAATGTCTCGGGTTTTTGGCCGGTGAGCTGTCCAGGCTGGGTGGCTCGGTTTCCCTGCAGAAAGCCGATTTGAAGGGTTACGATGGCACAATCTATAAATCGACTAACATAATAGCGGCTTTCTATCCCGAACGGAATAACCGTATCGTACTTTTTGCCCATTGGGATTCCCGCCCTGTAAGCGACCAGGAGGATGGTACAAAGAAGACGGCTTTGCAAAAACCTGTTATGGGTGCTAACGATGGCGCGAGTGGTGTGGCTGTCTTGTTGGAAGCGGCCCGCAATTTCGCCGCCCAGGACCCAGGACTTGGCATCGACATCGTCTTGTTCGATGCCGAAGATTGTGGCGCCCCTCATTGGGAACAGAGCAAAGTGGAGAACGATTGGTGTCTGGGTTCGCAATTCTGGAGTAACAACACGGGCTACAGCCTTTCAAATAAACCTAGGCTGGGCATCCTCCTCGATATGGTTGGAGGCCCGAATCCGTCGTTTTGCATCGATGCCGTTTCTGGTTATTATGCGCCTAACTATGCCGGTGACTTTTGGAAAGTGGCCTCTGGCCTGGGCTTCGGCTCTTTCTTTAAGAATGTGGCCGGTGGGCAGATTGTCGATGACCATTATTACGTAAATACGATTGCTGGTATTCCCACTTTCGATGTGATTGATTTCGACACACAGCGTGGCTTCCCTGAAATGTGGCATACCCAACACGACGATGTGGAACACATTGACCGTAATACGCTCGGCGCTGTCGGACGTGTGTTGCTACGCTATGTTTATACGGATTGTGCAAAATGAAGGAACATTCACCTCTGAAACTGTTTATGCAGCCAGACGTTGTGGAAGCCGGTTGTGACGAGGCCGGACGCGGCTGCCTTGCGGGCCCTGTCTATGCGGCTGCGGTCATCCTTCCTCCCGATTTCTCTAACGGTTTGTTAAACGATAGCAAACAGCTGACCGAGAAACAGCGTTACCTGTTGCGCCCGATAATTGAAAAGGAGGCAGTTGCCTGGGCGGTTGGCGTGGTGACGGCTGAAGAAATCGATAAAATCAACATCCTTAATGCCTCTATCCTGGCTATGCACAGGGCTTTAGACCAGTTGAAGGTGAGGCCCGGACATATTATTGTCGACGGCAACCGCTTCAAACCTTATGGAAAAGTACCTTACCATACGGTTGTGAAGGGCGATGCTACCTATATGTCTATAGCGGCCGCTTCGGTGCTGGCAAAAACTTATCGTGACGACTATATGGACGAGCAAGACGCCGCCTTCCCTGCCTACCAGTGGAAGAAAAACAAGGGTTACCCGACAAAGGCACACCGGGCCGCTATTGAACAGGTGGGCCCTTCGCCTATTCACCGTATGTCGTTCAACCTGGTCGACCGGCAACTCAAACTGGAATTTCCCGAAGAGTGAGAAAACAGCTCTCTTAACTATCCTTACAGGCTGTGTTAAGGCCCTTTTTGTGGTTTTTCTGACCTATTTTACGTGCCCTCTGTGGCTATTTTGCACGAAATTTGAAAGATAATGTGTAATTTTGTAAAATAATATATTGCGAATTGCCGTTCATTATATGGTAATTTTTTATTCGATGAGACAGTTTAAACGTTATATTCTTGTATTGTTGTTAGGACTTCTGTCCCATACGCTGAATGCCCAGTATTTGGGAGAAATTGGTGTGATGGGCGGCGTCTCCTATTACAATGGCGATGCCAATTCTACCACTCCTTTCTACGAGAACCACCCTTATGTGGGCGGCCTTCTCCGCCTGAAGATGAGCTCGCACTGGTTGTGTAAGTTCGACCTCTCGTATGGCGCTGTTTCTGGCGATACTGAAAATTTCCCTGACATCAATTACCCCCATTCTTCTTCTTTCGAACATTCGTTTTGGAATGTGGGGTGCCAATTCGAACTCAATTTCTTCAAATATGGAATGGGACGATGGGATAAGGATTTGAAACGGCATACTCCTTACATTACGGCCGGACCTAGTATCGCTGTATACCAGGCTTGGAACGGACACCATATAATGCCTGGACTGGCTTTCGGTGTCGGATATAAGTTTAAAGTCGCACCCCGGTTTAATGTGGGTGTCGAGTGGAATATGCACAAACTCTTCCAAGACGATTTCGACGACGACGAATACGGACACGGATATCTCACCGACCCTATGCATGTCGGGCATTCTACTTTTAAGAATAACGACTGGTATTCGTGCGCGGCTCTCTTCCTGTCGTTCGACATCTTCAAACGGCGTGGCGTATGCCGCATATACGATTAAACGCTTTTTATTATGACTACTTTTCTCGAAAAATTAGATAAAGAACGCATCCCGACTTCCGTCGCTATCATTATGGACGGCAACGGACGGTGGGCAAAAAAACAGGGTAAGAACCGTATCTTCGGTCATCAGAATGGGGTGGACTCTGTCGACCAGGTGATGGAAGGGGCGGCTGCTATCGGTATCAAGTACCTTACCCTTTACGCCTTTTCTACCGAAAACTGGAACCGTCCGGCCGACGAGGTGAATGCGCTTATGGACCTGTTCGTTACGGCTATTAACAGCTACCTCGAAAAGATGTTGGCCAATAACATCCGCATGGTCGTTATTGGCGATGTGGAGCGTCTTAGCGAGAAAACACGGTCCAATATGCAGATGGCTATCGACAAAACTGCCGCCTGCACTGGTATGACGCTTGTTTTGGCTATCAGCTATTCTTCGCGTTGGGAAATTGTCCGCGCGGTGCGTAATATAGCGGCTGAGGTTAAAGATGGAAGGCTGGCTCTGGATGATATTGACGACGAATGTTTTTCGAACCATCTTGCTACGAAGGGTATTCCTGACCCGGATCTGCTTATTCGCACAAGCGGTGAGCTGAGAATCAGTAATTTCCTGATGTGGCAGTTGTCTTATTCTGAATTGTATTTTACCGACGTCTGTTGGCCTGAATTTAAGAAGGAACAGCTCTACGAGGCCATTTATGACTACCAGAACCGTGAACGACGTTTCGGTAAAACTAGTGAACAACTTACCAAATAAAACAAAGAATTTTGATTTTTAATATGACATATTTGAAACGTTTGGTCGGCTTGGCTTTTGCTTGCACTGTGTCGGCTAACTCTTTCGGACAGTCTGGCGCTGTTTCTAACGACTCGGTTTCTACGGCTGTCGATTCGGTGGCGATTGTTGCCGATACGAATATCGTTGACCAGACCGATACTGTGGCAAAGGTGGTGGCCCTGGCTTCTGACGATGCGGCTCCCCACGAAATTGAGTACTCGAATTCTCCGAGGGAATATGTCATTAAGGATATTTCGGTGACTGGCAACGGCGTTTACGACAAGTCGGTGCTGATTGCTTACTCTGGCCTGCATGTCGGCGACCGCGTTAAAATGCCGGGCGAGGCTTTTTCTGGTGCTATCAAGAAATTTTGGAAACAGGGGCTTTTCTCTGATGTGAAAATACTTGCCAGAAAAATTCAAGGCGATGAGGCCTGGTTGGAACTGGCTTTCAAACCACGTCCCCGCATTTCAGATATCGTGATCTCTGGTGTGAAAAAGAAGGATAAGGAAGACATTCAGAGTGGTATCGGACTGACGAAGGGCGGACAAATTTCGCCGGCTATGGCTTCTAGGGCCCAGTACCTTATTAAGCACAAACTTGCGGAAAAGGGATACGAAAAGGCCGATGTGGCCATTGACTTGCGTCCTGACCCTACCCAGCCCAACTATCAGGTCGTTTATATTGATGTCGACCGCAAGGAAAAAATCAAGGTACACCGCATCTACATTAACGGTAACGAAAACTTGTCGGACTTCAAGGCCAAATGGGCTTTGAAAGGCACCAAAGAGCCCCGCATCTACAATATCTTCAAGTCGAAAAAGTTCGTACGTGAGAAGTATAGCGAAGACAAGGGCAAATTGTTGGCTAAGTATAACGAAAAAGGTTTCCGCGATGCCGAAATTGTGGCCGATAGCGTGGTTCCTTACAAAAACCGGAAGGTGGATGTTTATTTGTCTGTCAGCGAAGGTAGGAAATACTATTTCCGCAATATAACGTGGACGGGTAATACCATCTACAGTAGTGAGGCCCTGTCTGCTGCTCTTGGAATTAAGAAGGGGGATGTTTACAACCAGAAACAACTCGACGAGCGTATCAATATCGACGAGGATGCGGTGTCGAACCTCTATATGGATAACGGCTACCTGTTCTTTAACATCGAGCCTGTGGAGATTAATGTGGTTGGCGACTCTATCGATATGGAGATGCGTATCTACGAGGGCCGACAGGCTGTTATCAACAACATCGAGATTAATGGTAACACGGCTGTTTACGACAATGTGATTCGCCGTGAGCTGCGTACCAAACCGGGCGATTTGTTCAGCAAGACCAATTTGCAGCGTTCTGCCCGCGAGTTGGCTGCTACCGGGCAGTTCGACCCTGAAAAAATGGATATCCGCCCTGTTCCGCATCCCGAAGATGGTACTGTTGACATCATCTACAATCTGGAACAGAAAAGGAACGACCAGGTGGAACTCTCGTTCGGTTATGGTTCTACGGGTGTTACCGGCTCGTTGGGCTTTAAGTTTACCAACTTCTCTATCCAGAATATCTTCAACAAAAAGAGTTATAATCCGCTTCCTCAAGGCGACGGACAGACTTTGGCTATCAATTACACTACAAACGGCAGCTATTACAATTCCGCTTCCATCTCGTTTACCGAGCCTTGGCTGGGTGGCCGCCGTCCGACTAACTTCAATACCACGTTCTATTGGTCGAAACAGACGGGTGTGAGCAAGTATTACTGGGATAACGACTATTATAACAGCTATAACAGTTTCTCGAACACCTACAACTACGATGCCGACCCTGAAAAGTACATCGTCACGCTGGGTGGTGCTGTCGGTGTCGGTACACGCTTGTCTTGGCCTGACGACTATTTCACTATTTATGGTGAGTTGGCTTACCGCCACTACAAACTTAACAACTGGGATTATTTCGATATGTCCGACGGTGTGGCCAACAACTTGAACGTGGGTGTGACTTTCGGCCGTAACTCGCTCGATAATCCGTACTATACGCACAGGGGGTCTAACTTCTCCATATCGTTGCGTGCGACTCCGCCTTACTCGGCATTTAAAGACAGTAAGGAAACGTACGACCTGTATAAGCGCTATCGGAATGGCGAATCGCTCAACGAGGCGCAGTTTACCTCTATGCAGCAGGATTTGTACCGCTGGGTAGAGTATTACAAGACGGAACTGAAGGCGAAGGTCTTCACTCCGCTTACGCCCGACCAGAAACTGGTGCTGATGACCCGTGCCGAGTATGGCTTTTTGGGATACTATAACCGGAATAGGCGCTCGCCGTTCGAACGCTACTATGTGGGTGGCGACGGTACTTCGGGTACCAGCTCTACTTATGCTACCACAGCTGTCGCCATGCGTGGTTACAAGAACGGTTCGCTCACTCCGCGTGACCCAGTCTCTGGCCGACAGGCTGGTAACCTCTATACCCGTTTGTCTGTCGAGTTACGCTATCCGCTCATGTTGCAGCCTACCAGCACCATCTATGTGCTGACGTTTGCCGATGCCGGAAACGCTTGGCAGGAGTTCGACGAGTTCGATCCGTTCAACCTCAAACGCTCTGTCGGGGTTGGCGCACGTATCTTCTTGCCGATGATTGGCCTAATTGGTGTTGACTATGGTTATGGTTTCGACGAAACACGCTACAAGGGCGACAACCACAGCAACTTCCACCTGGTTATCGGTCAAGAGTTCTAAACTCGGCCTGCACTTTGGCACGGCCTTTGTATTTCATTTTACAGAACAAACAATAAAAAAGTACGAAATATGAGAAAATTTTTGATGATTGCATTACTCGCTGTTGCGGGTGCATTCTCTGCTATCGCACAGAAAACTGCGGTTGTCGATATGCAATACATTTTGAAAAACATTCCTATGTATGAGAGCGCTAACGAACAACTGAAACAGGTTTCCGAAAAATGGCAGAAGGAAGTTGAGGCTAAAAACAACGAGGCCCAGGTCCTCTACAAGAACTACCAGACCGAGTCGGTCTTCTATTCCGATGAAATGAAGACCAAAAAGGAAAACGAGATCGTTGCCAAGGAAAAAGAGGCTAACGAACTGAAAAGAAAATATTTCGGTCCTCAGGGCGAGCTCTTCAAAAAACGCGAAAGCCTGATGAAGCCTATCCAAGACGAAGTGTATGCTGCTGTTAAGGATGTTGCAGAAAAGAATGGCTACTCTGTCATTTTCGACAAGACTTCCGCTCAGAATATGGTGTACTATTCTTCAAAAATAGACATCAGCGATATGGTCCTTACCAAACTTGGTTATTCTAAGTAAACAAAAAGGTACGGATGAAGGATGAGTCTTCCTTTTTTTGTATCTTTGTGAGTGAATTGAAATATATATAATTGAAAATAAATCATGTTGAAAAAGTTAATCCTTTTGTGCCTTGCGGCTGCGCCTTTCGTTTCGTTCGCACAGACTGGTGCTGCCAAACTCGGACACCTCGATGTCCAACTGTTGTTCATGTCTTTGCCTGATGCCGCTGAAATCGATTCTGTAATGAAGAAGACCAGCGACGAATACGAGGTTGAGTTGAAACGTATGCAGGAAGAAATTGCGCGCAAGACCGAGGAATACCAGAAGAACTACCAGACTTGGGACGAGAGCATCAAGCAGAACCGTGCCGAGGAAATCCAGGCTTTGCAGACCCGCGTTCAGAACTATTACACCAATGCGCAACAGTTGTTGCAGAAGAAGCAGGAATCGTTGCAGACGCCTGTCCGCGACAAAATCCGCAAGGCTATCGACGAGGTTGCCAAAGAGAATGGCTTCCTTTACATTCTCGACACCCAGGCCATCCTCTATAAGAGCGACTCTGCTATCGACATCACCAACCTGGTGCTGAAGAAGCTTGGTGTTAGTGCGGCTTCCATCAAACGCTAATCCATTTTAATTCTAATAGGCGCCCTTGGTACGCTATGTGCCAAGGGCTTTTTTTCTACTCACTTTTTCTCTGCCGACTTAAATGCAACCAGTAAGTAAAGGCCCTATCGGTGTTTTCGATTCCGGATACGGTGGTTTGTCTATTTTGCGTGAACTGCGCCGTGTGCTCCCACAGTACGACTATGTCTTTCTGGGCGACAACGCCCGTGCGCCCTACGGCTCCCGTTCGTTCGACGTGGTCTACCAGTTTACCCGGCAGACCGTGGAACGCTTGTTCGGTATGGGGTGCCCTTTGGTGTTGCTGGCCTGCAACACCGCTTCGGCAAAAGCGTTGCGTACCATACAGCAGAACGACCTTCCTGTGTGGGATGCGTCGCGCCGTGTGCTCGGCATTATCCGCCCCACTGTGGAACGTGTGGGCGAACTGACATCGACGCGCCATATCGGCATATTCGGAACGAAGGGCACTATCAGCTCTGGCTCGTATCCGATCGAGATTGCCAAGTTCTTCCCCGATGTGGTGGTCACGGGGCACGCCTGCCCCATGTGGGTGCCGCTGGTCGAGAATGGAGAATACGACTCGGAGGGCGCTGACTATTTCGTGAAAAAGGAGATTGATGCGCTGCTGAGCGAGGATCCGCTGATCGATATGGTGATTCTGGGGTGTACGCATTACCCGCTGCTCGAGGAGAAGATACGCCGTTTTATGCCTGAACATGTGCGCATTGTGCCACAGGGTGGTATTGTGGCCGACAGCCTGGCCGACTACCTCGACCGGCATGCCGATATGCGCCAGCGGCTCACGACGGGCGGCTCGTGCCGGTACCTGACTACCGAAAACCCCGATATGTTCCGACAGGCGGCTTCGGCTTTCCTCGACGAAGACATTGAGGCACGCCACACCGATTTGTAAGCGTTTCGATTTTTTAAGAATTTGACCGCAAAAATTGTGGCCAATAGCCCTTAACATCTCTTTTTGTTACTATATTTGTATCTTGATGAAAAACAGATTTAAATAAATTTAAAAATTTTATATAACATCAATTTATGGAATTCGGACACTATGACGATGCGAACCGCGAGTTCGTCATCACCAATCCAGCAACCCCGTTCCCTTGGATCAACTACCTGGGTAACGAGGACTTCTTCGGTTTGATTTCTAACACTGCCGGAGGTTACAACTTCTACAAGGACGCTAAGTTCCGCCGTATCACCCGTTACCGTTACAACGGTGTGCCAATGGATAATGGTGGCCGTTATTTCTACATCAACGATAATGGTACTGTATGGAATCCGGGCTGGAAGCCTTGCAAGACTCCGCTCGACGCTTACGAGTGCCGCCACGGTATGAACTATACCCGCATCACTGGTTCTAAGAACGGTATCGAGGCTTCTGTCCTCTTCTTCGTGCCGCTCAAGACTTGGGCCGAGGTTCAGAAGGTTACCCTCAAGAACACGACTACCTACACTAAGAAAATCAAACTTTTCTCTTTCGCTGAATGGTGTCTGTGGAACGCTGCGACCGATATGGAGAACTTCCAGCGTAACTGGTCTACCGGTGAGGTCGAAATCGACGGTAGCGTTATCTATCACAAGACTGAATACAAGGAACGCCGCGACCACTATGCATACTATGCTGTGGCTAATGCCAAGATCGACGGCTACGATACCGATCGTGAGTCTTTCATCGGTCTTTACAACGAGTTCGCTGACCCTCAGTGCGTAATGGCTGGCAAGCCAGGCAACTCTCTCGCACACGGTTGGTCTCCTATTGCTTCTCACTACATCGAGGTTGAACTCAAGCCAGGTGAGAGCAAAGACTATATCTTCGTGCTCGGTTATGTCGAGAACAAACAGGAAGAGAAGTTCTGCAAAGAAGACCTCGCCCGCAAGAAGAGTGGTGAACTCATCACTTCTCAAGATTCCGACGTTACTTTTGTTAACAAGAAGAAGGCCCTCGAAACCATCAACCGTTTTGCCGATGTGAAGGCGGTTGACGCTGCTTTCGCTGAACTTGCCGCTATGTGGGACAAGCTGCTCGAGTGCTACGTTGTTAAGTCTGACGATGAGAAACTGAACCGTATGGTCAACATCTGGAGTCAGTACCAGTGTATGATTACCTTCAACTTCTCTCGTTCTGCTTCGTTCTTCGAGAGTGGTGTCGGCCGTGGTATGGGCTTCCGCGACTCTAACCAAGACTTGGTTGGTTTCGTTCACCAGGTGCCTTCACGTGCACGCGAACGTATCATCGATATCGCTTCTACCCAGTTCCCTGACGGTGGTTGCTACCACCAGTACCAGCCTTTGACCAAGCACGGTAACAACGACATAGGTGGCGGTTTCAACGACGACCCTTGTTGGTTGATCTTCGGTACTGCAGCATATTTGAAGGAGACTGGCGACTTCTCTATCCTCGACGAGCCTGTTCCTTTCGATAACAAGCCTGGTACCGAGGTTTCCCTCTTCGAACACCTTAAAATTTCGTTCAACCACGTGGTGAACAACCTCGGCCCTCACATGTTGCCGCTCATCGGCCGTGCCGACTGGAACGACTGCTTGAACCTGAACTGCTTCTCTTGGGACCCTAACGAGTCTTTCCAGACTACCGAAAACAACTCGGTTGGCAGCAAGGCTGAGTCTTTGATGATTGCCGGTCTGTTCGTTGTGACTGGTAAGGACTACGTTGACCTCTGCAAGCAGATGGGCAAGAACGACGAGGCTGAACGTGCGCAAAAGTGCATCGACTCGATGGTTGAGGCCGTTAAGAAACACGGCTGGGATGGTGAATGGTACCTCCGTGCTTACGACTTCTATGGCAACAAGATCGGTTCTAAGGAATGCGAGGAAGGTAAAATCTTCATCGAAAGCCAGGGCTTCTGCACAATGGCCGGCATCGGTCTTGAAGAAGGTATGGTCGACAAGGCTATCGACTCTTGTAAGAAGTACCTCGACTGCGAACACGGTATGGTGCTCAACAACCCTGCATACACTACTTACCACGTTGAAATGGGTGAAATCAGCTCTTACCCTGCTGGTTACAAAGAGAACGC
>DGTD01000080.1:731-14083 GCA_002396385.1 Bacteroidales bacterium UBA4345 | reverse complement strand
CTTCAGCCACTCGAGCATCTCTCCTGTTTAATCTGTGCTTTTGGTTGAATTTTAGCATCTTGTGCCTCTTAATGCCTTCGGAAATGCCTTTTTTCGCACCTTTTGCACGATTGTTATCAGCAAATTTATAAAAAAATAGTCTTCTTAAATTGTTTTCTCCTCTTTTTTTTCAAATACCGAACATTTCTTTTGCATTGTGGCTCGTCTCTTCTGCTACCTCTTCCACCTGGCTCCCTTTTATTTCCGCTATCTTTTCTGCCACATATCTTATATAGGCGGTCTCGTTCCGCTTGCCCCTGAATGGTACGGGGGTCAGGTAGGGGGAGTCTGTTTCCAGCACGAACTCTTTTATATCTGATTCTTTTATCGTTTCTTGTAGTAATGTACTTTTCTTAAAGGTGACTATCCCGTTTATTCCAAACTTGAAATCGCCATGCTCTTTTATTTTTTTCATCTCGTCTTTTGTCCCGGTAAAACTGTGGAATATGCCCCTTATCTTTTTTTTGTCGAATTTTTTCAGACAATCCAGCGTTTCGTCCAAGCCGTTTCTGCAATGGATTATAATAGGTAGACCTTTTTCTACCGATAGGGCTGTTTGCTCGGTAAAGACTTCCTTTTGTTCTGCTTTGAATTTGTCGTCCCAATATAGGTCAATTCCTACTTCTCCTACTCCATAAAATTGATGCTTGTCGAATTCCGATAGTACTACCGATAGGTTCTCTTTCCAATTCTCGTCTACATTTTCGGGGTGAAGGCCCATCAGTGGGTGGAAGCGGGTAGGGTCGTATGCTTCAAATGCAAGCACTTCTGCTATGCTGGTGGTGTCGGTGTTCGGAAGTATTGCGTGCGTTACTCCGGCCGCTGTAAGCCGATCTATTATGTTTTGCTCGTCTCCTCCAAAACTCTCTTTTTCGTAAATGTGTGTATGGGTGTCTATTAGTTCCATGTTTTCTTGTTTTTCTGGTTCTGTTGTGTTATATTTGTTGTATTATAGATTGTTTCTCTTAAACCTTTCCGCTTATGGATCCGTTGTTGATTATAAAAAAATATGTTGATCCGTCTTCCGATGCTTATCGCATTTTGGTTGACCATTCTACTTCTGTTGCTAATTTGGCTGTCTCGATGGGGAAGGCTCATCCTGAACTCGATATCGATTTGCAGTTTGTGCAAGAGGCTGCTATGTTGCACGATATCGGCATAATTAGAACTGCTGCTGAGTCGATTGACTGTCACGGCGATGAACCTTATATTTGTCACGGTGTGCTTGGCGCTGAGATACTCCGTTCCGAGGGACTCGACAAACATGCTTTAGTTTGCGAACGCCATACGGGTACGGGACTTACAAAAGAATACATCGACCGTCACGGGTTACCCATCCCTTCTCGCGATATGCTGCCTGTTTCTTTAGAGGAAAAACTCATTTGTTATGCCGACAAGTTTTTCTCTAAAACCCATCTGGGCGAACAGCGGTCTGTTGATGTGGCCCGCAAGAAACTTGAAAAATTCGGACCTGAGACCCTGCGCCGTTTCGATGAACTGCATGCTCTTTTCAAATAGTTTATTGCCTTTTTGCCTGGTGCCCCATGCCTTCCAGTAGGCTTATGGCTGCCTGTGCCACGTCTCCTTGCAATAGTATTTCCCCGCCTCTGGCACTACCTCCGGTATTCAGTTTCTTTCTTAGTTGTGCCGCAAAGGCGGCTATCTCCTCGTCGCTACCATTATGTCCGTAAATAATGGTGGCTTTCTTTTGGCTCGCTCCACGCTTTTCTACCTTTATGGTTAACTTCTGTTTGCGGAATGTTTCTTCAACGGCTTCTGGTGTTGTTTCTTGTCTGCCTATTTCCATTCCCTCTTTTTCTGCTATTTGGGTGAGCGCTGCTCGCCAGTCTGTTTCCTTTTTCATCTTTATTGGGGGTTGCTTGCTATTTCTTTTTGCGTAAAATTAAAAAAAATTATCTTTGCATACCGATTATAATTTGTATATTGCAGTTGCTGCAACTTGTTCTTTAAAATGAAGATTATTGCTATAGGGTGGAATTATCCACGACATAATGCCGAACTTTCGGTTTCTACTGTAAAACCCGAGTGCCCGGTCATCTTTATGAAACCAGACACTTCTGTGCTGAGGGATGGGGAACCTTTCTATTTGCCCGATTTCTCAAACGAGGTTCATTACGAGACGGAGGTCATTGTTCGCATCTCTAAAATGGGTAAAAATATTGCCCGCCAGTTCGCTAACCGCTATTACGATGCGGTGGGAATTGGCATCGATTTTACTGCGCGCGATTTGCAACGGAAGTTCAAAATGGCTGGTGACCCGTGGGATTTATGCAAGGGCTTCGACAATTCTGCCCCTATCAGCAAGTTCATTCCAAAACAAGATTTGCCCGAATTCTCGAAACTCAATTTCCATCTCTTGCTGAATGGAAAAATGGTGCAGACGGGTAAAACGGCCGATATGTTCTTTTCTATCGATGAGATTATTGAATATGTCAGCCGCTTTGTGACGCTTAAGGTCGGCGATGTCATTTTTACGGGTACTCCTGAGGGGGTCGGTCCTGTTGCTGTGGGCGACCATCTACAGGCTTTCCTTGAAAACCAAAAACTTCTTGATTTCAAGGTGTGCTGATTTTTTGCCGATGCTGGCTCTTTTTTGTGCTTTTTTGTCGTAGCGCTGTCTACGATGCTTTTTATTGATATAGTTTATGACAAATAATATGGTGTCTTTGTTAAGACGTATACTTCTATGCGTGTCGGTTATTTGCACGATTCCCGTGGCTTGTTATGGTGACGATGCCTTTGTTTCGCGTGTACCTATGTATGCCGCTTCTTCGAAGTTGTCTTCTGGCTTATGGGTGAAAATACGGGTTACAAAAGAGGGCATGTACAAAATAACTTACGACGAATTGAAGGCTTGGGGCTTCAAGAATCCTAAAAATGTACGTGTTTATGGCTATGGTGGACAGTTGCTGTCTGAAAACCTGACTGCCGATTATATCGACGATATTCCTGAAGTATGCACGTATGAGGGTGACAATTACCTGCTTTTTTATGGTGTCGGCACTCTGAAGCAGGTACCTTCGAATAACAGTAACCCTCTTTTTTTCGTCAATAACTCTTATGCCGACGCTGGTGCTTATTTCCTTTCTGAAACGGGGGGAAAGAGGCTTTCTGCTAAAAAAGGCAAGGTGCCTGCTGCCGATGCTGTTAAGTCGATTCATACGCATTATGCGTTTAATATCTATATGCCCCAAACAACCAACATCTACAAAGGTGGTACCGCATGGTACGACGATGGGGTGCAGCAGTCGGGTACAACTAAGATAAGTCTGCCTTTCAGCAATATGGTGCCAGGTGACAATGTTTTTTTTACTATCTATACCGATGTGACGAATTCTAACGATCCGAAATTTAGTGTTTCGGTCAACGGTTCTTCTTTCTCGGTGACTCCTGCTCTCATGGCTTCTAAGGCTGACATTTATCAGCCTGCTTCTGCTAAATCGTTAGATTTTAAGGTCGATTTTACTTCCTCTGCGGCTTCTTGTACGGGATATATTCATTATCTCTGCGCTTCGGCTCTGTGTTATAACAAGTTGCAAAGCGGATTTTTGTGCTTTAATAACTTGTCGGCCGATACCGTGGGGGTTGTTGAACATGTTGTGTCGGGGGCTAATTCTGAAACTGTGGTGTGGAATGTGACAAATCCCAACCAGATTACACAATGTGTTAGTTCTCTAAGTGCCGACAGTCTCCGGTTTAAGGCGTCTGCTGGTGTGTTCTCGAAGTATGTGGCTTTTAACCCAAAAGGTGGCGGATTCCTTTCTGTCGATGGGCACTCTGTTTTAGTCAACCAAAACCTGCATGGGTTTAAAGGTGCTGACCTGGTTATTATTTCGCCTCTTGCTTTTCAGGCCCAGGCGCAGCGTTTGGCCAACCTGCATATTCAGAACGATGGTATTTCTGCGGTGGTGTTGTCGCAGGAGCAGATTTTTAACGAGTTCTCTTCGGGAACTACTGATCCTACGGCTATTCGTTCGTTTATGAAGATGCTTTACGACAGGGCTCAAACCGACCCTGAACGGGTGGCGCCTCGTTATTTGCTTTTGTTTGGTGACGGATGTTTCGACAACAAAGGCTTGTTGTCTTCTTCCTATCCGGCTCCTCGTAATCTGGTTCTTTGCTATCAGCGTGGTACGGGCAATGTTTCTTTCCCTGCCGACGATTATTATGGTATGCTTGCCGATAACGACAGCACTAACTTCTCAATCGTAAGGTCTTCTTGCCAGGTGGCGGTTGGCCGTCTCCCGTTTGTTACGGCTGAACAGGCTGATGCTGTTGTGACGAAGATTGGGGAATATATGAAGAATGACCAGATGGGGGCGTGGAAAAACAAGATATGCCTGCTTGCCGATGACAATGAGGGTAAGTCGTCTGCCATCTCTTATCACGATTTTCTGACTTATGCCGAATCGCTGTCGAAAGTTATTGCTAGTGCGCTACCAAGCGTTGACCAGAAAAAGATTTATCACGATTCCTACAACCGTGTTGTTGAATCGAGTGGTAACAGATATCCCGATGTTGAAAAGCTTATTCTTGAGAATGTAGAGAATGGCTCCATGTTGATCAATTATATCGGCCATAGTAATGCTATTAACTGGGCTGCTGAAAAAACATTTACCCAGAATCTGGTTTCTTCGCTGACAAACAAACGCTTGGGCGTTTGGTTCTCTGCAAGTTGCGAGTTCTCGGAATACGATAATTATGCCACTGCCTGCGGCGAGTCGTTGGTGCTCGCACCTAATGGGGGGGCCATTGCTGTGGTGGCTACTTCAAGGCCGACTTATGCTTACGACAACAATTTGTTCGACTCGGCTTTCTGCCTCTATTTCTTCTCTCAGACTCCTGATATGACTATAGGTGACATTATGCTTATGGCAAAAAATAAGGTGGCTAATGAAATCCGTGTCAAGTATCCTTTGATGGGTGACCCGGCCTTACACATTGTTTTCCCTGCTGAACGTGTCATTACTGATTTTGTTTCCTTAGATACGGCTAATGCCCTTTCTAAAGTTGTCGTAAACGGACATATTGAAAATGATGGCGCTGCCGATAATAGTTTCAACGGTCGTGTTTTTGTTAAGGTTTACGACAAGGAACAGACAAGAAGTACTAAGGGTAATGATAAGGATGAGAACGGAAATCCGATGATTGCCAAGTTTAATGACTATCCGAGTGTGTTGTTCTCTGGTGAGGCGGAGGTTGTGGATGGTGAATTCTCGTTTAGCTTTATTGTCCCTAACGATATCTCGTATGCCTTCGGTAAGGGACGTATTACTTATTATGCTTGCGATACAGAAAGCAAGGTTGAGGCTGTCGGCAACTACGACAATCTGGTTATCGGTGGTAGTCTTGACTCGCTTATTGCCGATTCTGTCGGACCTTTGGCTTCGGTTTATATCAACTCGCCTTCTTTCCGTTCGGGTGATGTGGTTGGCGCCAATCCTGTCTTTATTGCCAAACTCTACGACGAGAATGGTATTAATGCTTCCGATGTCGGCATCGGGCACGATATCACGCTCTCCATTAATGGCGGTGATCCGGTGCCTCTGAATTCCAATTTCGCATATTCGCTGCACAGTTGTACCGATGGTACTGTCTCTTATAAGATGATTGGACTCGCCGATGGCGTGTACACGCTTACTTTCAAGGTTTGGGACTTACTTAACAATTCTACAACCAAAACTCTCTCGTTTGTGGTTGAAAATGGTAAGGGACCTCACATCGATGCTGTTTCGGCTTTCCCTAATCCGGCTCTGAATGAGACCAACTTGGTTGTTAGACACGACAGGCCTTTGGCGAATGTTGATTATGTCGTATCTATTTACGATGTGAACGGCAGGTTTGTCAATGTGTTGACTGGGTCTGATAATTCTGCCGATGCACAGATTTCCATCCCGTGGAATTTGAAAAATGCTTACGGACAACGCGTCGGTGCTGGTGTTTATATCTATAGGGTTGAATTGAAAACCGACGATAGTTCTTTTGTGGGGAATTCCGACAAAATTGTGGTGCTTCCTTAGCTGTTTAGTACATTTATAGGATTTAGAAACCGGACCGTTTGGCCCGGTTTTTTTTGTAATAATTAGGTTTGAGCTCCGTTATTTAATATGTGACGGAAGAAGTCATGCTTCTGTTCCGGAGACGTTTTGCCAATACTAGTTTTGATGTCTTAAATCAAATTATATGATTTCTTTTAGTCCTGTTTTAAATCGTACAATAGCGTTCCTCTTCCTTCTTTTGGCGGCTTCAAACTGGTGTCGTGGCGCCGATTCATTTGTGGCCCGATTGCCGAAGTATGCGTCTTCTTCCAAACTTTCGACTGGAATGTGGGTGAAGGTTCGTGTCATGAATGAGGGTATGTACAAGATTACTTTTGATGAGTTGAGGGCTTTGGGATTCAAAAATCCGAAGAATGTGCGCGTATATGGTTACGGGGGGCAGCTTCTTCCTGAAAAACTGACTGCCGATTATCTTGACGATATTCCTGAAGTGTGTACGTACTTGGGCGACGGATTTCTGTTGTTTTATGGTGTTGGCGTACTAAAACAGATTGAATCTACGGGGACCGATCCTTTTACCTTTTCCATTAACCCTTATTCCGATTGTGGACATTATTTCCTTTCGGAGGTGCCTGGAGAACGCTTGTCGCCTACCGTTGACGGTGATTTTGCTGCTGATGCTGACATGTCCATCAACACGCATTATGCGTTCAACATCTATATGCCGCAAACAACTAATATCTACAAGGGTGGTTCTGCATGGTACGACGATGGGGTGCTGCAGTCGGGTTCAACCAAAATAAGTCTGCCTTTCAGTAACATGGTACCCGGAAACAACGGATGTGTGACTTGCTATGTCGATGTCGCGAACCGACAGAGGAATGAAACGGAGAATGATTCCTTTCGAATAACTGCTTCGGGGCTGTCTTTCGATTCTTTTATACTAGGCTTCCCTAAATCTTTTGGAAATGTCCTCCAGTCGGGTAAGGCACATTCGTTAGACTTTAATGTGTGGTATTCCTCCCCTTATGTTTCACATGTCGGACATATATATTATCTGAGTGCTTCTGCTTTGTGCTATAATAAACTGCAAGGTGGTTACTTAGTCTTCAACAATCTACGGTCAGGTGCCGGAAAAGTTCTTGAGCATGTTGTTGCGGGGGCCGATGCCGAAACCCAGGTCTGGAATGTGACGAATCCGAACCGTATTACCAAGTGCGTTTGCTCGGTAAGTGCCGACAGCCTCCGATTCAAGGGTGTTGCCAATCCTTTTTGCAAATATGTGGCATTTAATCCGAAAGGGGCTGGTTTCCTGAAGGTCGGGGCGTATGCTCCTGTCGTCAATCAGAATCTGCACGCCTTTAATGGTGCCGACTTGGTCATACTGTCGCCTGCTCAATTTTTTGCCCAGGCTCAGCGTTTGGCTGACCTACATAGGCGGAACGACGGTATTTCTGTCGCACTGTTTACGCAAGAGCAGATTTTCAACGAATTCTCGTCGGGAACCCCCGACCCTACGGCTATACGCTCGTTTCTGAAAATGCTTTACGATAGGGCGCAGGCCGATGCAAAGCGTGTGGCTCCACGTTATTTGCTTTTGTTCGGTGACGGCTGTTTCGACAATAAGGGCGTATTGGCAAATTCCTATAACGTTCCGCACAATTGGGTCCTCTGCCCACAATGGAGTTCGGGCTCTTCCAATTATCCGGCCGATGACTATTATGGTATGCTTGCCGATAACGGCGATTTCTTTTCTATGGGTTCGGCTTCGTGTCAGGTGGCTGTGGGGAGGCTTCCGGTTGTTACCGCAGAACAGGCCGGGGGCGTGGTCTCGAAAATAGAAGACTATATGATCAATAATCAGATGGGGCCTTGGAAAACAAGGGCTGTTATAATTGCTGATGACGATTATGATCCAAATAATAAAGATAACCAGACCTTATCTTTTTATAGTCGCTTCCTCAATAATGGTGAAGAGTTGAGCCAACTGATTTATAAAGTCTGTCCTGGCATTATACAGAAAAAAGTCTATAACGACTCCTACACGCTTGTCTCCGAGTCGAGTAGACCTTGCTATCCCGAAGTGGAGAAACTCATTGTCGATAATGCCCAAAATGGTTCTATGTTGATCAACTATATTGGTCATAGCAACTCGGTAAACTGGGCTGGCGAACAAATTTTCACCCAAAACCAGGTGCCCTCTTTAACCAACAAGAAACAGGGCGTCTGGTTCTCTGCCAGTTGCTCTTTTGCTGAGTTCGACCACTATAACACTTCGTGTGGTGAGTCGTTGGTGCTTGCCCCTAATGGCGGGGCTATTGCTGTAGTCGCCAGTTCTCGTGATTCCTATATTAGCGATAACAAGGATTTTAATCTGAAGTTTGACAGTGCGTTTTTCTCGCAAACACCGGAAATGACCATTGGCGATGTGATGCTTGCCGCAAAAAATAGGGTCAACAACATTGCTCGTCTACAGTATGCTTTGTTGGGCGACCCTGCTCTCCACATCTTGTTTCCTTCGGGTAGGGTGGTGACCGATTCTGTTTCGACCGACACTGCACGCGCTTTTTCGAAAGTGGTGGTCAAGGGCCATATCGAACAGGATGGCGTTTATGACAAATCCTTCAACGGGAAAGTTTATGTAAATGTGTTCGATAAAAAACAAGTAAGGAGCACTAAGGGCAACTATGCTGATAAAGATGGCGCCCCTATGGTGTCTAAATTCAAAGATTATTCCTCCATTTTGTTCTCGGGTTCCACACAAGCGAGCGAAGGACAGTTTTCCATCAGCTTTATGGTCCCTAGCAACATTGTTTACAGTTATGGAAATGCACGTATTGCCTATTATGCCTGTGATACAGGTAACGGGACTGAGGCTGTTGGCAACTATTCCGGCTTGGTGGTGGGCGGTAGTCTCGATACCGTGGTAACCGATTCTGTCGGACCACAAGTGGCTGCCTTCATAAACACTCCGTCTTTCCGTAATGGCGATGTGGTAGGAGCTGAACCGGTCTTTATGGCGAAACTTTACGACACTGGTGGCATAAATGCGTCCGAGGTCGGTATCGGACACAACCTTACCCTCTCGGTAAATGGTGGTGACCCTGTTTCGCTAAATGACTATTTCTCCTATTCGATGGAAAGCTGTTCCGACGGTATGGTGGCCTATAAACTGACGGGACTGCCCGACGGTTTTTACACGCTCACCTTTAAGGCGTGGGACCTGCATAACAACTCTACCACGAAAAGACTGACCTTTGTTTTGGAAAACGGGAAGGGGCCTCATATCAATGAGGTTTGCGCTTCTCCGAATCCGGCTCAAGACGAAACGTGTATACAGGTAAAACACGACCGACCTTTCTCAACTGTCGATTATGTGGTCTCTATTTTCGGGGCAGACGGGCGTTGCGTCAATACCCTGACAGGGACGGACAACTCGGAGACCGGTCAGTTCCAAATCCCATGGAACTTGAGGGACGCATCGGGGCTACGCGTCCGGGGTGGTGTATATATCTGTAGGGTGGATTTGAAAACCAAAGAAACTACCTTTGTGGGCTGCTCCTGTAAAATTGTGGTGCTGCCATAATGGTCTGCAATACATAGAAAAACTGATGTTTTTGTGTGTTCTCAAGCAATGATTATAAGATTTTTACAGGACTTATGCTCTCTCTTGATTCTAAAATTTGTGCTATTCCTACAATAAAACACTTTTTTTTCTGTTATATATTCGTATTTTTGTGATAATAAATTGTCGAATAAAGAATGAAAAACTTATTTATAAGATTGGGCCTTTCTGCAGCATTGCTCTCTGTCGCTGGTTCTGCATTGGCTGACGAGAAATCTGAAATGTTCAATCCGTTACAGTCTGCTGTACCTTCTCTCTCTATTGCTCCTGATGCACGTGGCGGAGGTATGGGCGACATTGGTGTGGCAACCTCTCCCGATTTGAATTCCCAATACTGGAACCTTGCCAAGTATGCCCAAATGTCGGGGCAGGGTGGTGCGTCGTTGTCATACACTCCTTGGTTGAGGAAGATTGTTGATGATATCTATATGGCTTATTTGGCCGGTTATTATAAACTTGGTGAGAATCGTGCCCTTAGTGCCTCGTTGCGCTATTTCTCTTATGGAGATATTGAACTGACAAGCGGTAAGGACGCTATGGGAAATGTTCAGTCTATTGGTTCGTGCCGTCCTTACGAGTTCGCTGTCGACCTCGGTTACTCGATGATGTTGTCGGAGTATTGGTCTGCGGGTGTGGCTCTAAGGTTCATTTATTCCGACATAACTAACGGTATGTCTTCCGATGGTTCCAGCGCTAGTGCGGCTAAGGCTATTGCTGCCGATTTGGGTGCCTATTACCGCAAACCTATTGCTTTGACAGAAACCCGTAACGCTTACGTCGGTTTCGGTGCAAGCGCTTCGAATATCGGCTCTAAAGTCTCTTACGATGATGGCGATACCGAGGAATTCCTTCCTGCGAACCTTCGTGTGGGGGGGAGTTTCGAATACCCGTTCGATGACTATAGCACGCTGACTTTGGCTTTCGACTTGAACAAACTGATGGTTCCTACTGCCCCTGTTTGCCCTACTAAGCGTGCCGACGAGACCAAAGAACAGTACGATGCTCGCGTTAAGGAATACGAGAAAAAGTACGAAGATTATCAGAAAAAAGGTTCTATTGGCGGTATTTTCCGCTCTTTTACCGATGCTCCTGGTGGCTTCTCGGAAGAAATGGACGAAATTATGTGGTCGTTGGGTCTAGAATACGCTTACAATAAGCAGTTCTTTGTTCGTGGCGGCTATTTCCACGAGGCTGAAAGCAAGGGTAACCGTAAGTACTTCTCGGTGGGTGCCGGTTTCAAACTGAGCATGTTCGAATTGAATGGTGCTTACCTGATTGCCCAATCGTCGAATAACCCGCTTGACCAGACTTTGCGTTTCTCGCTGGGCTTCAATATCGATGGCTTGAAGAAAATTGTTGAAGAGTAAGTATTTTTTAGTTTTAAATAAGACGGCAGATGCACTTTATGGTACATTTGCCGTTTTTTTATTATATTTGCTATAATTGATATTTATTTTTTTTATGAAATTCCGTACAGGTATAGGTTTCGATGTCCATCAGTTTGGTCCCGACCGGGAATTATGGTTGGGTGGTATACGTGTCCCTTATGAGTTCGGCCTTGTCGGGCATTCCGATGCCGACGTCCTTATTCATGCTGTTTGTGACGCATTGCTGGGCGCTGCTCATTTGAAAGATATTGGCTACCATTTCCCCGATACTGATGGCGCGTATAAGAATATTGATAGTAAAATCCTTCTGAAAAAATGTGCCGGTCTTTTGGCTGACAAAGGTTTCAAAATTTCGAATGTCGATTCTATCATTTGTGCCCAGGCTCCTAAAATGAAACCGTATATCGACCAAATGCAGACGTGTATGGCCAGTGTGCTGGGCATCGACGAGGAAGATGTTACCGTGAAGGCGACCACTACCGAACATTTGGGCTTTGTGGGCCGTAAAGAGGGTATTTCGGCCTATGCCACGGTGCTTATCTATAAAGAATAATTAGTTTGTGCGTATGAAGAAATTTGCTTTATCGCTATTGGTGGCGGTGGCTGCCTTTACGGCCTCTGCTGCTGAATTGGTACGCTTGCCTTATGCGCTTGCGTCAAGTTTCGAAAAGGAAATGTCGGGTTGCGATACCATCTATACGATGCCGACTGTCAATGCTGAATTTCCCGGCGGTATGGACGCTCTTTATGATTTCTATTTCCGGAATCTGCCAAAGGAGTATGAAATGGTGATGAATATGTCTTCTAACATCATTCTGCTCAAGGCTTTCATTAACGACAAAGGTGAGATAGCGAATGCCAAAGTGCTTCGCTCTTTTAATCCCGATTATACTTCTGCGGTTGTTTCTGTTACAGAGAAACTCCCCGCGTTCAAACCTGCGACTTTTAAAGGACGGAACGTCTGTTCCTACCGCATTATAAAACTTTATTTCAAGTGATATATGTTTATTGACTATGAGTCGCTTCCGTCTCCATGCTATGTGGTTGACGAGTCACGTCTCCGCCGTAATCTATCCCTCATCCGTTCCGTTGAGGAAAGGGCGGGTGTGAAAATCATTATGGCTTTTAAGGCTTTTGCATTGTGGAAGGTTTTCCCTATAGTGCGCGAGTATGGTTTCAGCACGACTGCGAGTTCGCTGTCTGAAGCCCGGCTGGCGGTCGATGAAATGCATTCGTTGGCACATACTTACGCTCCTGTTTATACCGATCGCGAGTTCCCGGAAATTGCTTCGTGCAGCTCGCATATCACTTTCAACTCTGTAGCCCAGTACCAGCGTTTCGCTCCAGCCCTTAAGTCTGTCGGACATAATGTATCCTGCGGACTGCGTGTTAATCCGGGCTATTCTCCGGTCGAAACTGCGTTATACAATCCTTGTGGACCTGGTTCAAGGTTGGGCGTTACTGCTCAAAATTTGGGCGATACGCTGCCCGAAGGAATCGAAGGTATCCATTGTCACAATCTTTGTGAGTCTACTTCTTATGAGTTGGAGAAAACAATGCGGATTTTGGAGCGCGATTTTGCCAGACAGTTGGAGAGGGTGAAATGGGTAAATTTCGGTGGCGGACATTTGATGACTAAGGCTGGTTACGATGTGGAGCATTTGGTCGCTATACTGAAGGCTTTCAGGCTGCGTCACCCACATCTGCAGGTCATTCTTGAACCAGGTAGCGCCTTTGCATGGCAAACCGGTGAATTGGTGGCAACGGTTGAAGACATCGTCGTTAATGGAGGTGTTTCTACCGCTATGCTCGATGTGTCTTTCGCCTGCCATATGCCCGATTGTCTGGAAATGCCCTACCAACCCGATATAATTGGTGCTTCGTCTGTGTCTGAACCTGGTCTGCCTACCTACCGGCTTGGTGGTAACAGTTGCCTTAGCGGTGATTTTTATGGCGACTGGTCGTTCGTGAAACCTTTGAAAGTGGGCAGTAGGGTTGTTTTTCTCGATATGATTCACTATACAACGGTAAAGACCACTATGTTTAACGGCATTTCGCACCCGTCTCTGGCCCTACAACATGTCGACGGAACGGTTGAGATTCTGCGTAGATTCTCCTACGACGACTACAAGTCGCGGATGGCTTAAACAAACTGGTTATGGTTTTCCGACTGGATGACGAAGTTGTGTTCCCCGACCCCTGCCTAGCCGACGATGACGGTTTGCTGGCTGTCGGTGGCGACTTGTCGCCAGAGCGGCTGGTACTGGCATACAGTCTGGG
>DGTD01000080.1:0-672 GCA_002396385.1 Bacteroidales bacterium UBA4345 | reverse complement strand
ATTTTCCCCTGGTTTTCGTTCCGTTCTTCTCAAATACTTTGGTGGTGCCCAAAACAACGCTTTGTTTTGTTCCCTTCTGAAGTGCATGTGTCGCACTCGATGCGCTCGTTGCTGAAGAACCGTAAATACAGGGTGACGTTCAATAGCAATTTCAACGCTGTTATTAATGCCTGCTCGGTTGCAAATAACCGTAACATGGAGGATGGGGCGTGGCTCGGACCTGAAATGATTGGGGCATACTCCCTTCTGCACGAGATGGGCGTGGCTTCGAGTGTTGAGGTTTGGAACGGACAACGTCTGGTTGGCGGGTTTTATGGTGTGGTACGCAAACGGTGCTTCTTCGGTGAAAGTATGTTTTCCCTGGAACCGAATGCGTCAAAACTGGCTTTGATAGTTTTCGCTCAGAAAATGATGGACGAGGGTGGGCTCCTTATCGACTGCCAGGTCGAGAGCGAACACCTGGCCTCTATGGGGGCTCGTTTTATTGACTACAAAACCTATATGGATTTGCTGAATACTGATTAGTTTTTATGTCTTTATAACCAACTTGTTGGAATTTTTCTTGTAAAAAACTTGGGAAATGTTTTGTAGACGAGAAAAAATCTGCTAATTTTGCATCGCAATCGGAAATAATTCCTGTTGTTGCAAAAAATGCGGAATTAGCTCAGTGGT
>DGTD01000023.1 GCA_002396385.1 Bacteroidales bacterium UBA4345 | reverse complement strand
CCGAACAGCATGATGATGCCCTGAATAAAGTCGTTTATGGCAGTAGCCTTGTAACCGCCCAAAATAACATATACAGCAGTCAGTATAGCCATAATAAACGCACAATACTCGTATGGAATGTGGAAACCCATTTCAAACAGTTTTGAAATACCCATATAGACTCCCGCTGTATAAGGAATGAGAAACACAAAAGCGATTACCGAGGCGGTTACCCTTAAACCCTCGTCCGAGTAACGTGTCCCGAAAAAGTCTGGCATTGTGCGGCTTTGTATATGTTGGGTCATCAATTTGGTCCGACGCCCTAAAACCAGCCACGCCAGCAGAGAGCCAATAATCGCGTTCCCAACACCAATCCAGGTACTCGATATTCCATACTTCCAGCCGAATTGACCAGCGTAGCCAACGAAGACCACAGCCGAGAAGTAACTGGTTCCATAGGCAAAGGCTGTAAGCCACGGACCTACTGACCGGCCGCCAAGCACAAAACCGTCTACACTGTTGGCCTGCTTGCGCGAATAAAGTCCTACGCCAATCATGACGCAGAAAAAAACGATGGTGAGAATTATTTTTATAAACATGGTTTATTTATTAGTTGAAACGAACTTGCATTTGGGTGATTATCTGGTGTACGTCTCCGCGATTAAAGAATGTGCGGTAGTTGGTATCGGCATCCTTATAGACGTACTGCAGCTGGAAACGGCATTTTTTGAAGAACCAGTACTGCAGGCCAATAACCGCTTTCTGCATTTCTTTGTTGTGGTTTTTCGCAAAGTCGAAGTAGTCGTACGAGGCAACAGCATCAAGAGATGTATTGTTGCGGAATGTACACAAACGAACACTACCCGTAATATATGCACCATGTGAGCAGACATCGCCATCTTCGCCATAAAGATACTCGCCGTGGACGTTGAATGGTTGCGACTTGTAATCGGCTCCGATTGTAGCACGATTACGTTTGTAGTTTTCACCCAACTGCATCTGCGGGTTAAAGACAGGGTTGGCAACCAGCGAGTTGCCTTTGCCGTACTGGCCGGTCACACAGAGGTTGAGCCCCTTTGCCGGACGTAGTTCCAAACGGCCGATCAGATCTTTTTGCTTATTCTTGTCTTTAATATTAATGCCCGAACCGTTCATAACTTGAACCTCGTAGCGGAACTTCTTATTGTTAGTTTCTCCAAACACGGCGACACCCTGATCGCGGCCGTATTGTACACCGTTCATCGGGTCGCTTCCGCAACCGGTGAGGTAGGTCACGCCTTCAGAATAAACATCGATGGTTTCCATTGCGGTCGGAGAAAGAGGATTTTCATAGGAAACGGCGTTCTTAAACTGACCGAACCGAATGGTCAACGCCTTGTTGTTGGTTACTTGCAAGTCGGTGTAGTATTCTTGTACTACGCTGTTGAAGTCGTGCATAAATAAGAACGACCAGCGTTTGGTTATCTGTGCGTTCGCCCATAAAAGGGTACGCTTGCATAGAAAAGAGTTCGTGTTCTCGTTGTCGGTATGCTGGAAGTAGTACCAGCCTTGTGCGTAGCCGTGCAATTGTATTCTCTTGGCAACATCGGCTAGCCAGTCGGTCTCGGAAGCCTGCTCAGGCTCGATTTTTAATTGTTCGGCAATGTTTTTGCCTTTTTCTCCGTCATGTGCCGTTTCGGGATAAACGGAGTTACCAGCGTCGGCAGTCTGTACTACCTCTTGGTTTACTGCTGACCCAGAAAATGTGTTGTTCAGCGTGTCTGCCGACTGTTCGGCTCTAGCGTGTACGCTCAGCATTGAGTAGCATACCATCATGCTGAGCACACAGCGAATAAACGATCTGTTGTTCATGTATTAGATTTTGAATTTTACAAAATCTCAAAATTAAAAATAATATCACATAAAAAAAAGTTCTGCTTTTTCATAAGCCCCGCTCATTTCCCTTTTGAAAGCTGTTTATCCGCATCATCCCTTCAAAATAAACTGACCGCTATTCGTTATCCTGAACACGTTTTAACCGTGATATTACGTACAAATAATCTTGTTAAAACCTACAAATGCGACTTATCGGACACCTTATTTCCGTTATAGTATATTAACAAGACAATTAATACTAAAAGAAATAAGTTAATGTATTCTTATATATTGAAAAATTTCTTAATTTTGAAGATACGGAAGCCTTTAGATTAACATGAAGAAATTGTTTCTGCATGTTCGTATGCTTGTTCAGAGAGGAAAAACTCTGATGTAGATTTTATTTTTATGGGTATTTTTAGTCTTTTATTAAATAGTTTGGTAGTAGGATTGTTTGTAATGGCGGTTGTCTCGCTTGTTATACCCCTACCCAAAAATATCGACACTACTAACTACACCATTTCTCTCAGGTTACTGTCGTTTACCTTTGTTTATTTGGGTGTTTATTGCGCTTTCAAGTCGAGTTATTATCCGACAGACTTATTTTGTCTGCCGTTTATATTCACAACCTCATTCCAAATTCATTTGCTCGGCATTTCGCATGTTAATATGATGACTTCCAAATATTTAAATTTAAAATCCATTATAAAGACCGTTGCTCCCTTCCTTTTCTTCTCAACTGCATGCGGCATTTGTATAGCAACAAAGGGTTATCACCGCATCGATAGCTATAGCTATTATTTCGACAACATTTTTACAGCAGATGCTCCAGATGTCCTAATCCGGACTTTGTGGTTTTTCTACTATATAGGAACCGCTATTTATTATATATATATTTTTTTTAAAGAGGAAAAAGAGTTGGCAGCCACTGAGTCAAATACTTCGAGCCCTACATCAAAAACCGGTTTGTCGTATATTCGCAGTAGTTTTATCCTTACGATTATTGTGTTTTCTCTAACTTTTGTGGTTTCCTTATCTCCGAACCAGATAGTTTGCGCTATAGCCAACCTTCTGATTGTGTTGCTTTACTTTGGTTCTGGCTTTATATATGTCCAGTATCCGAAAACCTTCCTGCCTAACGAGAAGAAAGCGAACGATAACATCGCAACTCAGTCCGACGACTACCCTGCCGGCCGTTCCGATGCAAGTGAAATTTGGAAAAGTTGGCGAAACCGCGTAATAACTAACAAGTACTATTTGCGTTCTGGTATCACAATTGTACAGCTGGCGCAGTTACTGGGAACAAACAGGAACACACTTTCCGCCACAATCAATCAAAACGAGGGTAAAAATTTCAATTCTTTTATCAATGAACTCCGAATAGCCGAGGCTAAGGGTATTATGCGTGAAAATCCATCTCTTACGCTTGCCGACATTTGCACACGGGTCGGCTACTCCGACCAGACAAACTTCAGCCGTCACTTTAAGGAAATTACCGGAACCAGTCCTGTCGCATGGAAGGTCAGCCAAAAACTGGTGTAAATAAGTGTTCAGTCCTCTTCTCCCTTTAGCTCTACAACACGGTATTCGTGTTCAATAGCTGGCATGAAAACCTGGGTCAGATCGTTGATAGATAACTTTAGCGACGCAGTATTTACACAAGGATGGCAACCGAACAAGTCGTTGTCAAACAGGTCTTTGTCAATAACCAACAACACTTTTTTACGGCTGTCGTTCATCAAACCCATTGGCGAAACAGCACCCGGATGTATATGTAGCAATTCAACCATGTTATTTTCGCTTGCAAATGACAGTCTCGCACAACCAAGTTGCGAGGTGATTTCTTTGGTTTTGAATACTTTGTCGGCCGGTAGCATAACCAGGTAAAATTGGGTCTGTTGCCGATTGCATAGGAAAAGGTTTTTACATATAGGTGCACCAAGTGTTCTTTCAACCTTTGCACATTCTTCCATCGTAAAGGCTGCTTCATGGCATAGTGTGGAATATGGTATACCGAGTTTGTTTAATAAAGCATATACGTTTCTTTCTGCTTCACTTCTGCCGTCAAGTTCTGCTGGTTGCCCGTTGTAAAGTTCCATCTTTTCTATATTTTTCACAAAATTAGCTAGAAAATTGTTGGAAATAATCGTTAACATAGTTTATTTTACTGACTATCTCTCGCTCGAAAAAATTACAGGTTGTTCTTATAAAAAATAATGACTACTAATTAAGAATTATGGTTAAGCGTATTCTGAAAATACTATTACTCTTGCTATTAGTCTTGGTATGTTTTGCCGGTATTTATCTGTATACAGTTTCACACAGTAATCCGCATAACTACTCGCATATTGGTGATATTCCGGCTCCGATTGGTTTCCAACGTATTGATAACGGCGGATTTACTTCGTTTTTACGCAATATAAAATTAAAGGGAGCTGGCACTAAAGTCCAGTTGTTCACAGGTGGAAACGCCAACCTGCAGCAATTGAATTACGCAGTGCTAGATGTTCCTCTAATAAGTAACTGGGAACAGTGCGCCGATGCGTGCATACGTTTGCATGCCGAATATTTGTATAAAACAAACAGTTCGCACAGATTGGTTACAAAGACGTAAACGGTAGACAAATGAACTATAGTGGAGGAAATTCGAGAAAGTCTTTTGAAACATATTTGAAAAAAGTTTATGGAATGGCCAGCACTTTGTCGCTCAGCAAATATTTATCGCAGGTGAATACCATGGATATAATGCCTGGCGACGTTTTTGTCTATCCGGCCCGGGGTAAAGCCAAATATGGTCATGCTGTGTTGGTGGTCGATGTTGCTGTGAATAAAACCACAGGAAAACGCGCTTTCCTGCTTGCTGAAGGTAATACACCTGCCCGCGACCTGCATCTGCTTCGTAATTTGAAACACCCATTTTCTGCTCCGTGGTTTACCGTCGATGGCACTGAATCATCGTTCCGCTTAGGTCCGTTTCTCTATTATCCGGGCGAGATAAGGCGATTCTAATAAGAAAAGCGGATTAAAATCCGCTTTTCTTTGCTTGTCTGTATGTTAGATATCAATAGTTTTCTGCGTGAACCTCGAAATACGCTTGTGGATGATTACAAGTCGGACATACTTCAGGAGCCTTGGTGCCTACCACAATATGACCGCAGTTTCTGCATTCCCAAACTTTCACCTCGCTCTTTTCGAATACTTTTTGTGTCTCAATATTTTTCAGAAGAGCCCTGTAACGCTCTTCGTGTCGTTTTTCAATAGCGGCTACTAATCGGAATTTTTCGGCTAATTCGGTAAAACCCTCCTCGTCCGCGGTTTTAGCGAACTGCTCGTACATATTAGTCCACTCGTAGTTCTCACCATTGGCAGCATCTGTCAGATTCTCAGCCGTAGAGCCTATACCAGACAACTCTTTGAACCACATTTTTGCGTGTTCTTTTTCATTTTCTGCTGTTTTTAGAAAAATATCCGCAATTTGTTCAAATCCTTCTTTTTTTGCTTTCGATGCGAAATAAGTGTATTTGTTACGCGCTTGGCTTTCGCCCGCAAATGCAGCTTCCAGATTCTTTTCTGTCTTTGTGCCTGAATACTTGTTTGCCATTTTGTAAAAGTTAGTCTGTGCTGTTCTTTATGAACTGCTTTATTAGTAATGAAAGTTAATTCGTTGAGTTAAAATGTCTGATATTTATCTATTTAGTATTTGGTCTAAATACATTAGAAATAATATCTATACAAAAAAACAAATGTATTGAATTTTCTGTTTGGCTAACGATCTTTTCCGTCCTTTTTTCAATACAGCCCTATAATTTTAGTTGAAAAAGCGTAAATTTTTCACAAACGTTCAAATGTAATTTGACGTCAGTTAGAATTCAAGTGAAATTTTATCGAATGGGATGTATATCAATTCGGAATTCATTCAATAATTTCTTTATATATCGTTTTTTTACACCTAAAAAATGGCTTATACCTCCACAAACACCTCACCGCAAGGGATGTACACCATGTTCTGGGTAATGTGGCCGCCAAGGTCGGTGACCATCGCAGTGCTGCCAAGGTGGTCGGGATGGTAGAAGTAGAGGGCTGGTGCAGAATTAGTTGCTAATCCTTGTATTTGCCCGTCTTTGTTCGTTTTTGCTACAAATTTAGCATTCATATGGTAACATTGCAAACTGGGGAGAAGAACGTATGCAAAGCCTCTTGGTGTATCAAGAGTACCGGAAGTCCTCTGACGCAATTACAGATTAAATATACTATTTTCGAGAATCAGGCTTTAATGACTCCTCTACAGGAGGAGGTGGTGGTGTACCTACGCAATCTACATCAACTAAGGCCTCCTCTATTCCTTTAAAAGGGGTTTCCGGGTGGCGGATAAATTCTTGTAACTGTAAAATACAATCCAAATCAGGGGTTCCTTCTCCACACTCCAAAATAATATAATTATTTGTTGTTTGATTAATAGCGCACAAAAATTCCGTTTCTTGAAGCCAAATTTCGTCTTCCTTAGGTATGTTACGGACAGGATCACCATCTATTTCAAAATCTGTCTTATTAAAAATATAATAATCATCTTTTTGTATTATTTTTTTTGCGTCATCAATGGAATTTGCATAGATTTCTAATATAAGCAGATCATTTTTCTCTTCACATAAAATAGTAAGACATTTTGTCTCGTATATATGCTTTTGTTTTACGTAAGAAATCACCTTGCTTGTACATTCGTCTACGATTTGTGACGTATTCATGTTTGAACATGATACTAGACTATTTATAGCCAGCATACTTTTTAAGAGAAAAAGGAACTTGTTTTTTACTTGTGCCATGATAATTTCTGTTGTTTGATTTATTCGGGTAATACTGAGTCAAGCCATCTATTCGTGAAATAATATAGTATTTTGCACTTTTGGCTAAGTGTGCATGAGTATAAACGTCTTTTTTAGAGGGAATACCATGCCCATATAATTTACCTGATATAGGTGTTTTTGTTCCAGGGTGTGTATGCACGTGGAATGTTCTCAGCCCTTTGCTATCTAATCCTCGGTCTTTGCTATATTTATCTGTAACAGCAGATTTAAACGTGTTTTTATCCCACGGTGCAATTTCCAAGCCTTCTCCCGACTTTGTATGATAAGCCCATGCGGATACTTCCCTATAAATACTAAATGACATATTAACCATAAAATCTACCGCTTCCTTTTGTCTTCCGACAGGTACGGAAATTCCTGATTTGGACAAATCTGTGTCATTGCCCTTTACATTAAGAATTCCCTTAGCAACAGAAAAAGACTTTTCTCCTTTTTTGAATGTCCCATCCTGTGTGTAAGCGCCAACATAAACGATGTCATTCTTTGACTTTGTCACATTTATTCTCGATAATTTTCCAGTGGTTTCATCTAATCCAAAATCATCGTTCCCGTCAATATCAATTCTTGAAATAGGATTATTATGGCAATATGTAAAAGGAGATACACCTATATAATCCTCCCACTTCGGGTCCACACTCAGCCACCTTGCTCCCGCAGGGTCCAAGTACCTCGCCCCATAATAATACAACCCTGTCTCCTCATCCAACTCCTTGGCGTTAAACAGGTAGGGCGAAGCCCAACTGCCGTTGCGTTCCTCCACAAACACCTCGCCGTAATGGTTATAGGCTACGATAGCTTTGGTTGTGTGCATACACACATTCAATACCAATTAAACATTATTAATATCATGGTAGTGAAGGTTCTGGTATTTCTCCAATATGGAATTTAAGTCCAGAACGAAAAGCCTGTAAATCAATGGCGCTTTTAT
>DGTD01000035.1 GCA_002396385.1 Bacteroidales bacterium UBA4345 | reverse complement strand
CCGCCCTGGCGCTTGTCGTAGATGAACATAGACAAGCCACGGCCGTCCTTAGTACCCTCTTCAGAGCGGGCAAGAACGAGGTGGATGTCAGCGTCACCATTGGTGATAAAGCGCTTACAACCATTCAGCACCCATGTGCCGTCTTCCAGCTGGGTAGCCTTCAACATAACGCGCTGCAAGTCTGAACCGGCATCTGGCTCGGTCAAGTCCATAGACATAGACTCGCCTGCGCAAATGCGAGGGATGAAACGGCTGCGCTGGTCGTCGTTAGCGAACTCGTAAAGAGTTTCGATACAGTCTTGCAAAGACCAGATGTTGCTGAAGCCGGCATCGGCCTGGGCAACCAGTTCCGCACACATAACGTAAGGAACCATAGGGAAGTTAAGACCATTGTACTTGCGAGGCATGGTCATACCGTTCATGCCGGCAGCAATCATAGCGTCTACATTCTGCTGGGTACCCGATGCGTAACGAACGCGACCGTTCTCGCAGTGAGGGCCTTCCTCGTCAACACCAGCGGCATTCTGGCCGATAATGTCTGAACTGATTTCACCTACAATGTCAAGCACTCTGTCGTAAGAGTCCATTGCATCTTCGAAATCAACTGGAGCCTCATCGTATTTGTCCTTGTCTTCGAAACCACGTTCCTTAAGTTCAACGATGCGCTTCATCATCGGATTGTTCAAGTGATACTTGAGTTCCGGATTATCTGTATAAAAATTAGCCATTGTCTAATTGAATTACTTGGTGTTCTGTTTGTAATACTTGATCATCTTAGGGAGAACCTCTTCCACAGTACCGTTGATAACATAGTCAGCGATAGAGTTGATTGGAGCGTTCGGATCGCTGTTGATTGAGATGATGATACCTGAGTCCTGCATACCTGCGATGTGCTGGATCTGACCAGAAATACCGCAAGCGATGTATACCTTCGGACGAACGGTAACACCGGTCTGACCTATCTGACGGTCGTGGTCTGCGAAACCTGCGTCAACGGCAGCACGAGAAGCACCAACTTCGGCGTGGAGTTCCTTAGCCAATTCGAAAAGCATGTCGAAATTCTCTTTCGAACCAACGCCGTATCCACCGGCAACGACGATAGGAGCGCCCTTCAGGTTGTGCTTTGCCTGCTCTACGTGGCGGTCGAGCACCTTAACTACGTATTCAGCTGCAGGAACATATTTGGCTACATCGTGGCGGATAACCTCGCCCTTGTAGTTAGGGTCGAGCACTTCCTTCTTCATCACACCCTCACGAACGGTCGCCATCTGTGGGCGGTGTTCTGGGTTAACGATGGTAGCAACAATGTTACCACCGAAAGCAGGACGAATCTGGTAAAGTTTGTTTTCGAAGTGCTTTACGATAGGCTTCTTGTCGGCGTCGAGGCCGCAAGTCATATCGAAATCGCCGATTTCAAGCTCGGTACAGTCGGCTGTCAGACCACTGAACAGCGCAGATGAAACGCGCGGACCAAGGTCACGGCCGATAACGGTTGCACCCATCAGGCAGATCTGAGGGTCTTCTTCCTTGAACAAGTTAACAAGGATAGAAGTGTGTGGGTTAGAAGTGTAAGGGAAGAGACCTGGAGCGTCGAAGATGTGCACCTTGTCGACACCGAAAGGCAACACCTGCTTCTCAACACCGTCGAGGCCGGCACCCGCAATAACACATTCCAATTTTACACCAAGGGTATTGGCAAGTTTACGACCCTTTGTCAAGAGTTCAAGAGAGACATCCTTTACAGTTGTGCCCTCAATTTCGCAATATACGTATACGCTATCCATAACTTAACCAATAATCTTATCGTTCAACAATTCAACAATCAAGCCTTCAACATCGGCATCGCTGCCTGTCATTACGCGGCTTTCCTTTGCCTTGAAGACAATGTTCTTGACTGCCTTCACGTTTGTAGGAGAACCGGCCTTACCCACCTGCTTGAGGTCGGCGTCGATATCGGCTGCGCCCCACTGGTTGATGTTGAGGTAAGGTTTAGCGGCGTTGCGGGCTGCTATTTCCTCAGCCTTTTCTGCTGGGCGTTCAGCTGGCACAGTCGCATTCTTGTATTTCATTACGCGCTTTGCGTTGCGAGGACGGCATGGCGCTGCAGAACCGTTTACGGTTACCACCAATGGAAGCGGTGCCTCTACGGTTTCAACACCACCGTCGATGTGGCGCTTGATGACCACTTTGCGCGCTTTCTCGTCAAGTGAGATGATCTCCTCGGCATATGTAACCTGGGTCAGACCAAGTTTTTCTGCAATCTGTGGACCTACCTGGGCGGTATCGCCGTCAATTGCCTGGCGGCCACCTAAAATGATGTCGTAATCACCAATCTTGCGGATTGCCTGGCTCAATGTATAGCTGGTTGCCAGTGTGTCGGCGCCGCCAAGGCAACGGTCTGTTACTACGTAGCCGAAATCTGCACCACGGAATAATGATTCACGAATCACTTCGGCTGACTTTGGAAGACCCATTGTCACAACCGAAATAGTAGAGCCTGGAAACTGGTCCTTCAAACGGAGCGCCTGTTCAAGCGCGTTCAAGTCCTCAGGGTTGAACACTGCTGGCAATGCAGCACGGTTCACTGTTCCTTCTGGAGTCATGGCGTCTGGACCCACATTTCTTGTGTCTGGTACTTGTTTTGCAAGTACAACAATTTTTAATGCCATAAATTTTATAAATAAATTTTTTGTCTACTTGTTGTATTCTACTACATCTTATGATGTGCGACTTTCAAAAACGCACAATTCAAATATTTTACAAATTTACTTATTTATTAAAATAAAAATCAAGCGTTTTTATGTCTATTTTCGCTTAAATTGCACACTTTTCACAAAAGTGTGCAATAATTTCAGTATATTTAGTGAGTGTGAACGAAAGTTAAACCAACGGGCCTGGGTATGCTGGGGGTGCCTTTTTGCCGGGCTTACGGCTCGCTCTTGCTGCTCTTTTTTGCTGTCTTTCCTGCTTCCTCCACACTTCTTTCTAGCGCCAGTCTGCCAGCGACGACTTTGTTTCCAATGCGTCTTGCTGTTGCTTGGGCAGCCGTGGAAAGAAGTTGAGTTTTGCTATGCGCTCTACTTCCCTGACGCTGCGGGCGGCCCCTTCCACGCTTTGTGGCGTCTTGCTGTTGCTGAACAGGAACCCGATGGCTTTCTCGTGTCCCGGGCGAAGGCTGAGCACTACCTTGAAAAAGGCGTCGGGGACGGCTACCTTGTGCTGTGTGCCGATAAACGGCGGACGGCGGCTCTGAAAGACCGGGCCTGCTACCACTACGATGCTGTCTTCCCTTACGGCCCATATGCGGCACGAGTCTTCGAGGGCCTGCCAGCCTCCGGCGTTAAGTTCGTGGAGTTGTGGACACATGTTGCTCATCAGGAAGCATTCGTCCATTGCACGGCGGCTGAACTTGTTGTCGGCGGCGGGGCAGAGGTGCCCGCGGTCGTAGCCGGAGTTCGAATAGTCGCGTGTGGTCACCCGGTATTTGGTGCGGAGTAGTGAGTCGGGCTGGAAATTGTTGGCCCGTTTCTGTTTTCCGTTGGTCTCGGCGGACGAAAGGGTCCAAGCCACCCACGTCGGCTGCTTCCGTTTCTTGTGGAAGGCTGAACAGTAGTTGCTGTGAACGACCAGTTTCTCGTGGTGGAAGCAACGGCGCGAGGGTACACCGACCGCTGTGTCGACCACGTGGCCGGTGCCCCGGTAGGTGCTGCACGATGCCAGCGTTATTGCAAACAGTAGGGTTGCGTTGCGGAGTGCCGGTATCATAAGTCCGATGGCTTTTTATAGTAATAGTTCCGTTTTCTGCCTTTGCTTGACTTTGGTGCAGTCTGTTTGCCGGCCGCTGGTTTTTGTTGGTAGCGGTTTCCACCTCCGTAATAATTTGAGGAATAGTTGCGTTCTAGCTGCTTCGGTGTCTTCCATTCCCAGTAGTCGGCGGTTTGGTCGAGCCGTTCCTTCACCTCCTTGGGCAGGTTGGGGAAGAAAACGATGCCGGTTTCTTGTTCTATCGATGCGACGGAGCAGACCGCCTCCCGCATTTTGGCGGGGTATTCGTTGTTGGCCATCACGAATCCCAGCATTTTCTCGTGTCCCTTCCGCATGCTGAGCACTACCTTGAAAAAAGCGTCTGGCACGTCTAACAGGTGAGCAATGCCTATTTTTTGCGGAGTGTCTTTATAAATAGGTCCGCATACAATAAACAGGGTGTCTTCTATGCGGCACCATTCACGGCAACGAATCTCGAGGGCGTTCCATGCCCCGTTGTTCAGTTTGGCTGTTTGCGGGCAGATGTTGCTCATGAGTGCGCATTCCAGCGATGCTTTTTCCGCAAAGCGGCAGTCGGCTGCCGGCATCATGTGCCCGCGGCTGAAACCGGACTTTTCGTAATCCCATTTTTCAACGCGCCATTCAGGTTGCTCGAGGTCGTGGTCGGTAGTGAACGGACTGCGTTTGCCGTTTACGCTGAGCATGCTGGGGGTCAGCGCCCACATCACCCATTTGGCCTGGCAGTGCTGTTTGCTGAAAGCGGTGCGGTAGAACGAACGTACCAGAGGCACGTCGTCTGTCGTGACTGTAGGGTAGCCCACACAGCCCATGGCTTTTTGCAACCTCGCCGAAAGCACCTTCGCTGCCGCCGGGTCGGCCGCTTCTTGTTGTGAAAGGAGTTGTTGCCGGACCGGTTGCCTTGCCTGTCCGCTGTTTAATGAAGCCCCTATCGCCAGTATGGCCAGCAGGGCGCAGAAGAAGAAACGTGACCTCATATCGTTAAATAGCTATAAACTGGAGATAAAGATAGCAAAAAAGGTGCTATCTGCAATATGGTTCCACTTTTTCGGATGCTTGCAGAAAAAAAGCCCGCAAACAACGTTTGCAGGCTTTTATATGTAAATTCCGTTTAGCGGACTTTATTTGCGTTTCGCATTTTTAATGGCAATGGTGTGGTCTTTGTTCATTACAGTGAGCGAAAGATCAAGCGTTAGCGAACCGTTCTCGTAATTACCATTGATGTTGGCTCCCAGTTTGTCGGAGATTTTACCGAGGGTGTAGCTTGCCGAGAAGCCTTTCAGGTCGAAATTCATATTCTCGGTGTCGAGGTTGCTGAAGAAGTACATGGCGTCGAGCACAATGTTCATTTCAGGCATTTTTTCGCTGAACTTGCATTTGCCGAGGTCGATATCTACGAATCCTTTGTCGGTGATTGAACTTGTGAAGGTGATGAAGCCCGACTCTTGTCCGTCGTAAGTGGCTTCGCCTTCCCACACACCGTTCAGCAGTTCTTTGTAGGCTTCGTTCGGCTCGTTCGGGAAAAGATCGGGAGCACTGAAGTTCCCTAAACCCAACATTGCCTTGTCGGTTGCGAAAAAGAGGGTGTCGGTCAGTTCGGTTCCGGTAATTACCAAATACAACTGGTTGCAGTTGTCGTACATCTTACCATCCATAGCCAGTGTGAGCTGGGCGTCAGAGCCGGTGTCGATAGTCTCGTTCTGCGCACGGAGGTAAGAGGTGTCGCCCGATACCTTAATGTTCACGTCAGAGAAGTCGTAAGACAAATAAGGTATACCGGTAGAAATAGACAATGAGATATTTCCATCCTTCTTTGTGATTTTTGCAAACACGCTGTCTTTTGTCAGCTGACCATACATAAGGGTTCCGCTGTAGGCTTGAACGTCTTGAGCAGGAGTAGGTTCGTTTTCCGATTCTTCATCGTCGTTGCTACAGGCCATTGGCAGGAAGGCAAATGATGCTACTGCTACCAATGATGTTACGAATAAAAAGATTTTCTTCATCTTCTATATGCTTTGTTTTTTGCAAAGATAACAATAAAAGTGTAAATAACTTAAAAAAACTTAAATAATTTACTCTTTATCTTCCTGATGCTCTTGTTTTACCTGCAAACTACTCTTTTTTTCTCATCTGCCTGTCTTCTATTTCCTGACGCTGCCGTATTCGCTGATAAGGGGAGAAATTTGTTGTTTTAGTCCGCCCGCCTCACTGTAACCGGGGGTCAGCGCCCCCGGCTGGTCACGCATACCTCCCTCTGCCAGGAAGGCAGTACCTTTCAACCATCACCAATCAAGCCTAAGTTGGCCCTCCGTCTTTTTTCTGTAGCCGTTGGCCCTCCGCTATCCGTCGGTATTTGGGTAGGCTGGAAGCCTGTACCTTTGTAACCGGGGGTCAGCGCCCCCGGCCGGTCACGCATACCTCCTTCTGCCTGGAAGGCAGTACCTTGCCTAACGATTCAGACAAAGCGGAGCAAAAAAAGAGGTTGCCAACTCACGCAGGCAACCTCCACATTCATTCAAGTTTATCGGGTATTTAGTAATTAGTATTTTTCTGTATTTTCTTTTCCATCTTTAACGGCGGTAGTGAACCGGACGTCCGTGGTGGTGATGGTGGTGGTGAACCGGAGCGTGGTGGTAAACGCGGGCAGGAGCACGATGGTAAACGCGGGCTGGTGCAGCGTGGTGGACCACTACCGGAGCTGGTGCCACATGGTGTACAACCACTGGTGCAGGCTCTACTACTTCTACCACCTCAACCGGTGCGGGCTCTACCACATGGACAACACGGGCAGGTGCCACTTGGTGAACCACTACCGGAGCGGGAGCCGCTACCGATACGTGGGCGCTAACGGTTGGAACTGGGACCGACGCCGAAAAACTGGCGAAGACCTGTGAATTTGCTGCTGAGCCAATGGCTAACATAAATGCGGTTGCTAGAACCTTTACAATGCTATTTGTTTTCATATCTCTATATCTTTTATTGTTCAACTTTCAGTGACGAAGCAGTTGTTTGCCGCTTCTGTCTGTATAAATCCAAAAGGCGTGCCAAACATTTTTTCCGTACTGTGCCAATTCTCCCGGTTGTTTTTTCTCTTAAAATGAATTTGGCTGAAAATGATAGTGTTACGGTTGAAATATTGCTTGATAACCATGCTGAAGAGCATTAAAATTCTGTTCTTTTTCCTCAAAAAAAAGATTTTGGCTGTGTTTTTATGCGATAGATTTGTGGCTCGGCGAGTGTGTTGTCTGCACAAAAAAATCCGTTCCTGCATTGTTCGCAAGAACGGATTGCTATAAATCGGGGTGATTGATCCTTAGTCGTCAGTGTTTAGCATTACCGCTTCTTCCTGTGGCTTTGGCCAGGCATAAAAGAAAGTTAAACCATCCATATAGTTGTGGTTTCTGTTAATATGGTAATACTCGTCGTACTCCACAGCAGCATCCACATCGAAACAGCCCCCAGCGAACCAACCGTCGCAATCGCCGCCCCATCCCCAGTTGATGTGGTAGTAGGTGTCGCCTTCCACCACGTTTGTTGAGTCAGACGCAGAACGGTATTGTTCGGTTCGGTAGCCGTCCATCAGCCAGGTGTGTCCGCCGCTAAATGTAGCACTGGTAACCATAACCGGATGACTTTCTGCTATGTCCTTAAGGATAGATTGGCCGGAGTAGAAGGACGATGCCTGTGTTTGGTAACCGTATTCCTGCAGATATTTCATCGCTTTATATCCGTCGACTCCTACTGCACAATTATTAAAAACTTTTGGCAGATCGCGCCATAGACAACGGAACAAGATGCCCACCCAAATTTTGTGAAAGTCATCAAGATCGTAGGCATATTTTTGGGCCGTCATCTCGGGCATCATTTCAATTCCGGGCTGGTTATAGTAGCCAATCAGTTGTGCTAAAGCGGTAAGGGTGCAACCCGTATAGTAGGGTGTGCCACTTGACGGACAAGTGTCTATAAACGCATTGTAAGGCGCTATCTGGTTCCATGCCGTTTTAATTAATGGCCCCACTTGCTGGGCTGGCAGTTCGATAAGGCTGTCGCCGTCGGCAGTAAGTTTTTTCAGGCTTTTAGCCTTTTTCTCCGACTTTGCGGCGGCTGCGGCAATTTTGCGTTCGGTGTAGTTCTTTATGTGGTCTAACAGCATGCTGAACCCGGGGTTGTCCGAGTCCTCGCTGAAGCGGCCTTGGTCGGCACACACAACTATCCTGTCGGTCACACGGCTGTCGGCGGCAACAATGACGAAGCCGGCATTTTCTGCAAAGTTGCATGCATAGGCAATCGTGTCTGTGTTCTTTTCTCCTCCCATCAGTGCGGCTACCGATTCTATCGTACGCTGTATACCGTCTTGCCCTGACAGAAACGATTTTGCCGCACTTAGCGCGTCTTTTTTCGCAGTCTCTTTCCTTATGGTTGTGGAAACCTTTACGTTTTGTGGCACCTCCTCCTGGTCGGTGTAACTGTCATCTTCGCAACCGGGCAGCACACAGCAGGTGCCAAACACAGAAATTAGGGTAAATGGCAATAAAACTGATTTTTTCATACATTACTCGTGTTGATTGATTTTAATAATTACAAATTTAAGCAATGTAGGTCGGACAAGCAAACACGAATGCAACCATTTACCATTTTTGAAAAATATTATTTCTTGATTTTAGGGTTCTTAGCTCATCTGATTGGGTAAATTGTGATAAAAACATTATATTTGTTCCCGATTAGAAAAATCAACATGTTAAAAACTAAATTTTTATGAATAGGTTATTTCGTTTTTTTGCGTTTGCTGTTGTTTCGGTTTGCGCACTTGGTTTTATTTCTTGTAGTAACGACGACGATGACGACGACAATAGCAGTCCGTCTGCCGTCTTAGAAGGCCAGCAGACCTCTCCTGAGGAAATTTCGGGCGACTCTTGGGTCCTGAGCACTGCGGAAAGTAAAGTGTATGTCAACTATAACGGCTATAACGGCTTCGTGCCCCTTGAAAGCGCCCCACAGGAAAATAATAATGGAATGATTCTTACAGGGATGACATTCTATGCCGACGGTACCGCCGATTGGGACGTTTCCGGCATAAAATCGAAGGGAGAATACAGCCTGAACGGGAAAGATTTCACCTGCACCCACGACATCCTTGTTGAAGTAAACACTCCCAATGGTGTTGTGAAAAAGCAAGTGCCTTTCACCGCAAAGAAAGGGGTTGACATTGCTGATATTATGGCGGAGTTGGCTGCTATAGAACAGAAAAAATGGTATAAGGAGAAAGACTTAGGCAGTGAAGATATGTTTGATGCGATAGACATGACGTTGGAAGAGAACAAGAAGATGAACGATATTATCATCACTTCACACGATCTGACCAAACAAGGAAACAAACTCTATATCAAGTACAGTTTACGCCAAGAAATCAATCACGATTTCAACATCAGCGATGAAGATTTGGAAGAAATGGGCGAATTTGGCGGCTTGTTCGAGAACTTGCAGAAAGTAAACAAGCAGCCAAAGCTGTTCGACTACTATTTGGTTTACAACAAAAAGTAAAAACACACCATATAAAGGAAGGCAGGAAACAGTGGTTTCCTGCCTTTTTTTTCGTAAACACACTATAATGGCGGAAAACTTGCTTATATGAATAATCCATTTTACCCCCGCACATAATGGTATTCTATACCGTTATGCAGGCGTAAGATTAGTTCGTTGTGGTCGGCCTTGTTGACAAAGAACTCCACGTAGTCGCCATTCTCGTAGTGGATGCTGATCCAACCGTTGTGGTATTGGTACGAACCTTTGTCGTAAAGGGCGTTGTGGCAGTCGTAATAAAGGATCTCCCAATCGGTGAAGTTGATGTACGACTCATATTGGCAATGGGTCAGACCATCGTGTGAAGCCGGATACCAGCGTCCGTTACGGATGTAGTTGTACACGTTGTGGTGGTAGTATGCATCGTCGTAATAGTCGTGGTGGTAATAGTAGTCGTCATCGTAGTAATAGTCGTCGTAATAGTCGTGATGGCGACGGCATGAATTGGCCGACAAAAGGAATCCGACCAAGATTGGAAGAATTACAACTAGTTTTCTCATTTCTTTTTATATCACTTTACTTTTTTATGATCTTATACTCGTCTTTCCCGATTCTTAGCTTGTAGCCTCCCCTCATGCCGGGCAGCTCCACCTTCTGTAGGTTCGATGCTGTCTCTTCCGAGTAGGAGATGAGTCCACCGCCCGAATTCATTAGGAAGATGCTTAGCCCTTTCACTCCGTCGACCGACACCTCGTTTATCGCGCTGTTGATGTGGATGCGCGGACGGCGCAAGTCGGTTGCTACCAGCTCGGCATCGCTGTCGTAATAGTGGAGCGACACCACATCGGAAAATTCCATTACCGTGCGGCTGTCCGTCTCTACTTGCAAGACGTCGTCGTTGAAGCTCATCGAATTTTTCCCCGGCACGTCTACAACCAATTGGCTCGCCGAGAATTCTATATGTACAACTGGTTGGGCGGCTTTGGTGGCTATTGTGCCGACAAACAGACACACCCAAACAAAAAAACGTTTCAAAAACATTGTGTTGTCTTAATTTTTTTGATATTAGACTTACTATAAAATAGGTATGGTTGAATGATTTTGACTTCAACAGTACTTCTACTCTCGTAATATGCAAAGATAGTGCAAATTATGTAAAAAACTGAAAAAACTTGCTTTTACACTTATAAATCGTCTGGCACACTTGGTTTGTGACCATAGAAAGTTTGAAAAAAAGGAATATGGAACAGATTGTGGTTTGGCCGGTGGAAAAAGACTATATTTGTAAGAAAGAACGACATTTTCGAGTTGAAATATGGACAATGGGAAAAGATTTGGACAATATAACGATGAACCACAGCAACGTTCCGGTGGATGTCTTCATAAAAAGCCAACCGCCCGCGAAATGGCAATTGCTGACCGATGCGACATACGAGTGTTTGAAACGGGGGTTCAACATAAACCGTATGGAACTGGAGAGGATGGCCAGACTACTCTTGAACAAACCTCGGCAGAACGCAAAGAAACCGAAAGACTGATTGCTATTGCCAAGGCGAACGGCCTGTTTGTGGAGCCTGACACTATTGCACGCTTCGGCGACAAACTCGGAACAAAAACCGGCGAATGCGATATTTACTTTAACGACCAAGAGAACACCATCTACAAGGTGAAAGATCCCTTCGCCAAATGGATGCTGAAGGAACTGCACGCCGAAGACGCCATCTACGAGCACATTGTGCACAACCTGCTCTTTCCGAACACCCGCTACAAATTCATTGGCATTGCCGAAAATCAGGGAAACCTGCGCATTGTGCTTTCACAACCCTTCATCTCGTCGACCAACAAACAACCCAGCGACGAGGAGATTGTTGCCTACCTGGCTGGTTTGGGGCTCGAAGCCGACGTCCGCTACTACTATGGAAACGAATATGTGTCGGTGACCGATGTCGGTACTGCCAGCGACAATGTGCTGAAAGGCGATAACGGCGAACTCTTCTTTATTGATCCGATCATCAAGTTGAAGAAACCGGCTCCTGAAGTTATTGACTTCCTGCTCTCGGATGACCTGTCCCCGAAAACGCTGGCCCGTGGTACACAACTGCCTTGGTGGAAAGCCTTGTGGAAACGCCTTCTGCACTAAACGGAAATAAGAACAGAAACGGGCACACATTCAAGGTGTGCCCGTTTTTTATGCCGCAATTCGCTCATCTTTTTGTAACCAACTGCCAATAATTCGCTCATCTTTTTGTAACCAACTGCCGATAATTCGCTCATCTTTTTGTAACCAACTGCCGATAATTCGCTCATTTTTTTGTAATTTTGCGATGTGTATGAAATTCTAAAAGGCTAACAACTATGTATTTAAAGAGAAAAATAGATGTTTTTCTGAAAGAGTGGAAAAATAGTAGCGAAAAAATGCCCCTTATTATCAAAGGTGCACGACAGATAGGAAAGAGCGAATCCATTCTGCATTTTGCGCGTGCAAACTACCACAACATAGTATACATAAACTTTGCAACCGACCACAAATACAAGGCTGTCACTTCCGACGGTTACACGCCGGAGAATATCGTGAAGAACTTGTCGAAAATCAATCCTCAATTCAAGTTTGTGCCTGGCGACACCCTCATCATCTTCGACGAATTACAAGATTTTCCTGAAATTGCGACCAGTTTGAAGTTCTTTAAACAAGATGGACGGTTCGATGTCATCTGTAGCGGCTCTCTGCTTGGCATCAACTACAACAGAATAGAGAGCAATAGCGTTGGTTATAAACAAGATTACGAGATGCGCTCGCTCGACTTCGAGGAATTCCTTTGGGCCAATAATGTGCCCGATGCGCAAATCGGCGAAATGCTTTCGCATGTGTTAGAGAGGAGACCCTTCAGCGAGTTGGAAATGGAACTCTACAACAACTACTTCAAAGATTTCTGTATTTTGGGTGGTATGCCTAAAATAACAGCAACCTTCATTGAAAAAAAGACTTTCGAAAATTCGCTCCAATTGCAGCGGCAACTGGTTAAAGATTACCGGGAAGACGTCAGAAAATATGCCGATGGAATGGACCAGTCGAGAATCTTAAACGTTTTCGACCATATACCCACCCAACTGGCTAAGGAAAATAAGAAATTCCAGATTTCAAAAGTCGTATCCGGTGCCAGGCTTAAAGATTACAGAGGTTGCGTGGAATGGCTCAACGATGCCGGCATTGTCAACGTCTGCTACCGCCTGTCGTTTCCCGAACTCCCATTAAAGGGAAATTACGATGACAACAAATTCAAACTCTATTTCTGTGATACCGGACTACTGGTTGCCTCTTTGGAAGACGAGGCCCAAGAAGACTTGCGGGCCAACAGCAACTTCGGGGTTTACAAGGGTGGACTCTATGAAAACATAGTTGCCGAGGCTTTGAAAAAACAGGGCTACGACCTCTTCTATTACAAAAAAGATGACTCGACGCTGGAGGAAGATTTCTTTGTCAGAACCAAAACGTCGTTAGTACCTGTTGAGGTTAAAGCCTGCAACGGGAGGTCTAAATCGCTCCGTACACTTGTTGAAAGTTCCCATTATCCCGATATAAAGTTCGGCATCAAACTCGGTAAGGCGAACATCAGCTTCGAAAACAACATCTTCACCATTCCCTATTTCTGCAGTTTCCTCTTAAAACGTGTTCTGAGGGAGATGGATTAGTGGTTGTCGTTCCCGTACCGACGGTAAAACCGGAACTGTTTACTTCTTGCGCTCAAGCTCGTTGAGGTTCTCCATCTTTTTGCGTTTCAAGAAGTCGTAGATGCCTTCGAGGTGTTCGGTCACCTTCTTGTTGCCAAACTCATAAACCTTGCTGACCAGTCCGTCGAGGAAGTCTCGGTCGTGCGAAACGACAATAAGCGTTCCGTCGAAATCTTTCAGCGCCGATTTCAATATATCCTTGGTCTTTAGGTCGAGGTGGTTGGTCGGCTCGTCGAGGATGAGCAGGTTGACCGGTTCGAGCAGCAGCTTGATCATCGCCAAACGGGTTCGCTCGCCGCCCGACAACACTTTCACCTTTTTTGCAGAGTTCTCGCCTCCAAACATAAAGGCGCCCAAAAGGTCCTTTATCTTGTTACGGATTTCTCCCTTGGCCACGTCGTCGATGGTTTGGAACACCGTGAGTTCGCCGTCGAGCAGCGATGCCTGGTTTTGGGCGAAGTAGCCAATCATTACGTTATGGCCGATTTGCAGTTTGCCTTCGTGCTCAATCTCGTTCATAATGCACTTTACCATGGTCGACTTACCCTCGCCGTTCTTTCCCACAAAAGCCACCTTGTCGCCACGCTCAATGGTGAACGACGCATTTTTGAAGACCACATGGTCGCCATAACTCTTGCCCACCCCGTCGGCAATAACCGGATAGTTGCCCGAGCGTGGCGATGGCGGAAATTTGAGCCGGAGTGCCGATGTATCTTCCTCGTCTACCTCTACCAGTTCCAGTTTTTCCAGCATCTTCACACGGCTCTGCACCTGCAGGGTTTTACTGTAGGTGCCCTTAAAGCGCTCGATGAAGTCTTTGGTCTCCTGAATCATTTTCTGTTGTTCCTCGTACTGTTTCTGCTGCTGTTCGCGGCGTTCCTTGCGCAGTTCGAGGTAGTGCGAGTAGTTGACCTTGTAGTCGTAGATGCGGCCCATGGTTACCTCAATGGTACGGGTGGTGATGTGGTCTACAAATGCGCGGTCGTGCGATATGACGATAACTGCCTTGGCACTCTCTATCAGGAAGTCTTCCAACCACTGGATGGACTCGATGTCGAGGTGGTTGGTCGGCTCGTCGAGGAGGATGACATCAGGCTTGCGGAGCAGGATTTTCGCCAACTCTATGCGCATACGCCATCCGCCGCTGAACTGGCTGGTCGGCTTCTGGAAGTCGTCACGCTCAAATCCAAGTCCTAAAAGGGTTTTCTCCACATCTTCCTCATAGTTGGTCTGCTCTATGGAATAGAACTGCTCGCTGAGGGCCGACACTTTTTCTATCAACTGCATATAGCTGTCGCTCTCGTAGTCGGTGCGGGTCGCCAGTTCGTTGTTCATCTCCTCAATCTGTTTTTCCATCGCAAACAGTTCGGCGAATGCCTGCGACGCCTCCTCAAACACCGTACGGTGGTCTTCGGTCATCAGGTGCTGGGGCAGGTAGGCCACTACTGTCCCTTTCGGGGCGGTAACCACACCGCGGGTCGGCTGTTGCACACCGGCCAATATCTTCAACAGGGTCGATTTGCCCGCTCCGTTCTTTCCCATTAGGGCAATCCGGTCTTTCTCGTTCACCTGGAACGATATATTCTCGAATAAGGTTGACCCCGAAAATTCGACGTTCAAGTTATCTACTGATATCATATTCTGTTTTCCTTTTTTCTGTTTTCTGCCGCAAAGTTACGAAAAACGCTCCACTTCACACGCTTTCCGGTGCAAGGTATGGCCTGCCGGCCTCCGACCCTCTTCCTTGTTTCTCTAGGTCCCCCTTCTCCGGTACTGGTGGAAGATACAAAAACATATAGCTGTGATTGAATTTTTGTGTAACTTTGCACAGGTTTCAAACAAACTACAAAAATGAAAGAATTAGCTATTGCCGGTGTGGCCGTTTTCTTGCTCTCGGCCTGCGGTCAAACCGCAGATAACACGGCTGGACAAATTGTAACCGACTCTACTACAGCCAACCAAATCCAGCTTGAACCTTTTGAGTCGGCTGACGGACGTTTCCTCGATGTGCGTGGAAAGGTGGCGAAGCTGGTGGTGAAAACTACCGACTGCGACACGCTGGGAAACCCTACGGTGGAAGATTGGAGTGTGAAGGTCTACACGTTCGACAAACACGGTGTCGCTACCCGTAACGAAAGATATTCCGACGAGAAGGTTTCACGCGACTTGAAAGGACGCATTACCAAGGTGGAACGCATTATTGACGGCTACAAAACCCGTGTGGAGTACATTTATAATAAACAAAACATGGTGAAAAGCGCTACCACCCACACCGAAGACTGGCACGGCACCAAGGTTTTCAACTATAACCAACAGATGGAGCTGTTGTCGTCGGTGGAAGAGTCGGAAGACAGTAAAGAGGTGGAAACCTTCACCATTCTTGACCGCGACAAACACGGCAACTGGATAAAACGCCTGGTGATGACCAGCAGCGACAGTGATCTGAACGAGGACGAAGAGGGTAGCGAAGATGTTGAAACTCTTGGCCTGGAAGTCAGGGAAATTACTTACAGATAAGGTTTTACCCGAATATGCAAAGAGGGGATATGTCATAATTTTATGATATATTCCCTTTTTTTTACGTCTGTGTGCACAGTCTTGTGGCAATGTTGCCGGATTAATAGGTGTCTTAATGCCGGGCGCAACATGGCTGTGTCACTGACGCTTTGACAAAAAAGGCGGCCCTCTTCCGAAGGTCGCCTTATAGATTGAAATCACATTTTTTTACTGTCCAAGCACTGCCTTTTTAATAGCAGCTTCAAGATCTTCCTTGGCTAGTGCGCCACGCTGTGCTGATGGCTCGCCCTGTTTCGGAACGAAGATGAGGAGTGGAATGCTGTAGGCTCCGAACATAGAGGCCAACTCGCGCTCTTTGTCGATGTCTATCTTGTAGATGTACAGCTGGTCTTTGTACTTCTCGGCAAACTCGTCTAAATAGGGTGAAATCATCTTGCACGGGCCGCACCAGGTGGCATAGAAGTCAATGACACAAGGCTTGTCGCCAATGTATTTCCAAGTGCCGTTTGCTGTGTTGCACACAAGTTTGTCGAATTCAGCCTTGGTAAGGTGCTTTACTTTCCCGGCATACTTCGCGGTTGTGGTGGTTGCCTTCTTGTCGGCGGCAACTGCTATGGTGGTTGTTCCTGCCAACAGCATAGCAAGCAGCATTATGTTTCTTACAAATGTTCTCATATGTTATAAATGTCTTGTTTCTGATAAGAGCATGGCAAAGATAATGCCATTTGTGTTACTTTTTTGCATTTTCCGTCAAAAAAGCGTACGCACCACATAAACAAAGAAGGAAGACGGGTGTCCGACCCGCCTTCCTTCTTATAGTCGTTTTGTTGTTTAGTAGCGGTAGAACTCTGCCTTGTATGGACCGTCGACCTCTACTCCGATGTAGTCGGCCTGCTCCTTGCTCAACTTGGTCAGTTTCACGCCAAGTTTGTCTAAGTGGAGGCGGGCTACCTCTTCGTCGAGTTTCTTAGGCAGACGGTATACGGCAACCGGATATTCTTTTGTGAAGAGCTCGATTTGTGCCAATGACTGGTTGGTGAACGAGTTACTCATCACGAACGATGGATGCCCTGTCGCACAACCAAGGTTCACCAGACGGCCGCCTGCCAAAAGAATGATGCTGTGGTTGTCTTCTGGGAAGTAGTACTGGTCGACCTGTGGCTTGATTTCACGGTGCTTGATGCCTGGGTAGTTCACCATCTTGTCGACTTGGATTTCCTTGTCGAAGTGGCCGATGTTACAAACAATGGCGCGGTCCTTCATCGCCTTCATGTGCTCGAGGGTGATGACGTCGACGTTGCCGGTGGTGGTCACGTAGATGTCGCCAATTGGTAATGCGTCTTCTACGGTTACCACTTCATAGCCTTCCATGGCTGCCTGAAGGGCGCAGATTGGGTCGATTTCGGTAACCAGTACGCGTGCGCCATACGAGCGCATGCTCTGGGCACAGCCTTTACCCACGTCGCCATAACCGCAAACTACCACTACTTTGCCGGCCACCATAATGTCGGTTGCGCGCTTGATGCCGTCGGCCAAACTTTCGCGGCAACCGTATAGGTTGTCGAACTTGCTCTTGGTAACCGAGTCGTTTACGTTGAAGGCTGGGAACAGCAGACTCTTCTCCTTCTCCATCTGGTAGAGGCGGTGAACACCGGTGGTGGTCTCTTCACTTACGCCTTTTATGTGCTTGGCCATTTCGGTCCAGTAGTTCAGACCTTTTTCTTTCTGTACGGCCTTCAAAATCAACTTCAGTTCTTTCTCGTCTTCGCTGTCCGATGGGGTGTCGAGCACGCTAGGGTCTTTTTCTGCCTTTACACCGAGGTGTATCATCAGGGTAGCGTCGCCTCCGTCGTCTACTATCATGTTCGGACCGCCTTCCTTGAAGTTCAGGGCCTGGAGGGTGCACCACCAGTATTCGGCCAGATTCTCGCCTTTCCAAGCGAACACTGGTGTCCCGTCGTTTGCGATGGCTGCTGCTGCGTGGTCTTGTGTCGAAAATATGTTGCAGCTTGCCCAACGGACTTCTGCGCCGAGGGCGCGGAGGGTGCGGATGAGCATCGCTGTCTGGATGGTCATGTGCAACGAACCCGTTACACGGGCTCCTTTCAATGGTTGTTCTTTACCATATTTTTCTTGAAGTGCCATCAAGCCCGGCATTTCGCTCTCGCTCAAGTCTAGTTCCTTGTTGCCGAAGTCGGCCAGTTTGATGTCTGCCACTTTGTATGGCAGGTTTGAGAAAAGTTCTTCTTTCATCAGTTGTTTATGTTGTTGTTTTTGATTCTTTCGCAAAGATACTTAATTTTTATGGTATAGGTCTGAAATATTTCTTGGTATATATATGTTATATTTTGTGGTATTTCATGTTATTGTTTTATGGTTGGGGCGTTTGCCGTTATGGTCCCCTCTTTTGTGAAAATTACTTTTTTGAAAAAAATGTATAAAAGTGTTCTTTATTTCCTTTTTTTTGTTTATTTTGGCATATAATTATTTAGCCTATGGAAAATAATACTGCTATTGAAGTCGATATTCTTAAACTCCAAGAAAAAAGCGGACTGAAATTAGACTGTGTAATTGATGACGATCTGGCTTTGATTGAGTCTGTTTCTAGCGTGCCGACAACAAAACCTTTGAAAATGCAGATGAATCTGATATTATTCTGTATAAAGGGAAGTGTCAGGTTCGAGGTGAACTCTGTTGTGGAACAGATTAGTGCGGGCGAGGTCTCTTTTATTCTTACTGGCAACGATTTAAGGAACTGGGCGTTCAGCGCCGATGCCGAATGCCGTATGATATTCATATCTGACCGGCTGGTCAGGGCTTCGCTTAACGCGAACCTCGACTTGTGGAACCGTGCCTTTTATATACACGACCTTCGGAAACTTCCGATGGAGGCCTGGTTCGAAAACTATTTTATGTTTATCCGACAAAAGCTGGACGAACCGCCTACACCGCACAAAAAACAGGTGTTGCTTGCTTTGGTGCAGGCTGTCTTGCTCGACTTCTGCGACCATTTGGAAGAGGAACTCGACGTCCCTGTCTCTGAAAAAGGCATTACCCAGGGTAATTTGCTCTTCCAACGCTTCTTGGCTTTGTTGGAAAAGACTGAGCCTAAAAGGCAGACGGTGGAATACTATTCGGGTGAGTTGTGCGTAAGCCCCAAATACCTCTCTATGGTCTGTAAGATGATGAGCCAGAAAACAACTTCCGACTGGATTCGCTCGTATGTCGATGCCGACATTCGTATGCTGTTGCACCGTGCCGACATGAGTATTAAGGAGGTGGCCGAAAAACTGGGCTTCGAGAATATCTCGTTCTTCGGTAAATATGTCAGGGCGCGCTTCGGTTGCTCGCCACGCAAGTTCCGACAGCGTATGCAGAGTGGGGAATAAGACTCGTTTCCTTACACCGCCTGCTTTTTGGGGATTGTTTCCCCAATCTCCATAACAAACCCCGCCTCTCTTTATACCCAAAGGTGAGACGGGGCAAAATGTTCAGAAAATGAACACGTCAACAAGGAGTCTTTTGTAACGTCTTTCTCCGAATGGTGGTTAGTCTTTCATAAGCGCCAGGCAGATCAGGTAACATACAAGTCCGCCAATCCAACCGGTGAAAAACGTGAATACGGCAAATAGGATTCTGGCCAGTGTGTGGTCTATGTCCATATAGTCGGCCAAGCCTGCAATCACGCCCGATATCATTTTGTCGCTCGATCTTTTAAGTTGTTTCGCCATATCTTTTATAGTTTTTAGTTCGCGTTTTTGTTCTTTCCAAAGATAAAATTTTTGGACAGACATTCCTAATCATTGCACAAAAAAAGCGAATTGCTGTTTAAGTCAACCCGCCTTCTCACAAATACTAATATCGAAAAAAGTTCTATTCTTTTATTTTGTTTCCATTAGCGTAGAGCCGTTTTGGTGCTCTTCGTTGATTACCATGACGAATGCCAACGCTATGTAGGCTAAAATTCCAGGTATAAGGCCTGTTAGAATGGTAAGTGTACCATACGCGGCCCTGAACGCCTTGATGTTTCCGTTGAAGTAGTTGGCTACACCCGCAACTACACCTGCTACCTTCTCATCGTCTCCAAACAGGAGCACTTTCTCTTTCTTCTTTTCCATAAGCAACTCTTTTAAATCAATACTGAAATTTATTTCTCTCTTATTTTCACTGCAAATTTATAAATAAAATTTAAAATATGCTGTAAAACATAGAAAAAAATTTTGAAAAATAAAATACCGTAAATCTTAGAGCCCGTTAAGACGATAATGACTCCTCCTCTCTGCCGTCTCAGGACAGAGCCTGAAACCTTAACGGGGAGGGTAAGGGGGAATTTTGTTTTTTGGGGGGGTGGTGGCGGTTAGCGGCGTCTGCCTCCGCCCTTGTTTCCGCTATAGTTGCTGCGGTCGTTGTTGTCGCGTCTGTTCCCGTTGTTCCTTCTGTTCCCATAGTCGTTGCCGGCGCGTCGGTTGTCGTTTCTGTTGTTTTGACTTCTGCGGTCGTCGTTCCGGTTGCCCTGGCTGTTGGTGCCTTTGTAGCCGCTGCTGTGTCCGTTCCGCTCGAAAGAACTGAAAACAGACACCTTTCCCGAGAAGAGTTGCTGTATAAGGTCGGGACGTTTCATGCGCTGCAGCTCGCGCATAATCTGGTTTCGGAATTCGGGCTTGTACCAGAAGAAGAATTGACGTTGCGCCAGTTTCTCGTCTTTGTCGTGCGCGGTAAACACGGGTTCCAGGGTGTAGGGGTGTATGCCTGTGTAGTACATCTCGGTCGACAGCGTCATAGGGGTGGGTGTGAAGTCCTGCACCTGCTCAAGCTGGAAGTTCAGCCGGTGCGTCTCGCATGCCAGTTCGGCCATGTTCTCGGCTTTGCAGCCGGGGTGGCTCGATATAAAGTAAGGTATAAGTTGTTGTTTCAGTCCGTATTTGTCGTTTACCCGGTCAAATACCTTCTTGAATTCGTAAAATAGTTTGAAGCTGGGTTTGCGCATCATGTTCAGTACGGCGTCGCTGGTGTGCTCGGGGGCTACCTTCAAACGTCCGCTCACATGGTGTGCTATCAGCTCCTCCATGTATTTCTGGTGGGTTTCGTTTACTTTGGGGTCGGGGTCTTGGTGGAGCAGCAGGTCGTAGCGGATGCCGCTGCCGATGAACGATTTCTTTATGCCTGGCAACGAGTCGACGGCTTTGTAGAGGTCGAGCAATGGGGCCAGATTGGTGTTCAGGTTCTTGCACACGTTCGGGTGTATGCACGACCAGCGTTTGCACTTGCCGCAAATGTTCTGGTCTTTGCCGTGTAGCTGGTACATGTCGGCGCTGGGGCCGCCCAAGTCGCTCAGGTAGCCTTTGAAGTCGGGTAGCTCCATCACCTTCTTCACTTCACGGAGGACCGATTCCTTGCTGCGCGATACAATCTGTTTGCCCTGGTGTGCCGATATGGTGCAGAACGAGCATCCGCCGAAACATCCGCGGTGAATGTTGACCGAGAACTTGATCATTTCGTAGGCGGGTATCGTCTTGCCTTTGTATTTTGGGTGCGGCTGGCGGGTGAAGGGCAACTCATAGGTGGCGTCGAGGTCGGCCGTGGTCATAGTAGGGTAGGGCGGATTGATGACGGCCGTCAGTTTGTCGTCCAGTTGCTGGAGCAGGCGGTTGGCATGCATCTTGTTGCTCTCCTCTTCTACAATCTTGAAGTTCTTGGCTTGGCACATCTTGTCTTTCAGGCACTGCTGGTGGCTGAACAGGGTGGTGGTCTCTGCGCCTTCGTAGTCGGGTATCTGGTCGTTGGCCACAAGGTAGACGCTTTGTGGTATGTTGTGCATCTCGCTTACCTTGATGCCGGCTTTTGCCTGCCTTACGATTTCTTTTAGGGGCAGTTCTCCCATTCCGTAGGTCAGCAGGTCGGCACCGCAGTCTTTCAAGATGCAGGGCTTCAGCTCGTCGTCCCAATAGTCGTAGTGCGACACTCGGCGCAGCGAGGCCTCTATGCCTCCGATAATGACGGGAACGTCGGGCCACAACTCTTTCAGTATTTTGGTGTAAACCACTGTCGCGCGGTCCGGACGGAAACCCGCCTGACCGTTTGGTGAGTAGGCGTCGTCGCTCCTTAAACGCCGGTTTGCCGTGTAGTGGTTCACCATGCTGTCCATGCAACCGGCCGATACGGCAAAAAACAGACGCGGACGCCCTAGCTTCTTGAAGTCGCGCAGGTCGTCACGCCAGTTCGGTTGGGGAACAATGGCTACCCGTAGACCGTAACTTTCCAATATGCGGCCCACTACCGCCCCGGCAAACGAGGGATGGTCGACATAGGCGTCGCCTGAAAACAGGATGACGTCTACTTCTTCCCAGCCGCGTATCTCGAGTTCTTTTTTGGTTGTGGGTAAAAAATCGGTAAGTTGCAGTTCTTTTGCCATAATTGTGGCAAAATTACAAAATTCCCTTCTCACTTTGTCGAAACATTCCTATTATTCATACTTTCTCGCCTGCTTCTCCGTAGGTTGGCTTTTTTGCCCGATTTTTTCCTCTCTTAAAGCTATCTGAATTATTTAAAATGATTACAAAAATGAAATAAATACAAAATATTTGCCCGAATCTTTTGTTCTTTTCAAGAAGCTTTCTATCTTTGTAATGTAATTATAAACAGATACAAACCGATGGAACAGACAAAAGACTACTTGTCTAGTCATGGCATTAGGCCTTCTGCACAACGAATGGCGATTATGGATTATTTGCTAAGTCATAAGACGCATCCGACTGTCGAGGAAATCTATACGGCATTACTGCCCCTGCTGCCGACTTTGTCGAAAACCACTCTTTACAATACGTTGAAGTTGTTTTCCGATAAGAAAGTAGCGCTGATGTTGAACATTGATGAGCACACCACGCGTTTCGACGGCGATGTCAAACCCCATGCCCACTTCCAGTGCCAGGTTTGCGGTAGGGTTTACGACATTTTCCAAGAGGAGCTTCCCGAACTGGTAAGCCTCTATAAGCAGCAAATTGGTAAGCTGTTGATTTCTTCTGTCGAAATCAGCTACAAGGGTGTGTGTGAAATGTGTAAAAACAAAAAAGACTGATTCTATTAATTAACAACAAAACAAATACACAAAAATTATGGCTAAATTCATTTGTCCGGTTTGCGGTTATGTTCACGAGGGTGATGCCGCTCCTGAAAAGTGCCCGGTTTGCAAAGTGCCTGGCAGCAAGTTTAAAGAAGTGTCGGAAGATGGTGCGCTCTCTTTTGCGTGCGAACACCATATTGGCGACGGAAAGGTCGATAATGCTGAAATGATCAAGGACCTCAACGCGCACTTCAATGGCGAGTGTGGCGAGGTGGGTATGTACTTGGCGATGAGTCGTCAGGCCGACCGCGAGGGTTATCCGGAAATTGCTGAAGCCTTCAAGCGCTACGCTTTTGAAGAGGCTGAACATGCGGCTAAGTTCGCCGAACTGCTTGGCGACGTCTTGGGCTCGACCAAGGACAATGTGCGCAAACGTATGCTGGCTGAACAGGGCGCATGCGAAGACAAATTGCGTATTGCTAAGAACGCTAAGGCTTTGAACTACGATGCTATTCACGATACTGTTCATGAAATGGCGAAGGATGAAGCACGCCATGGTGCCGGTTTCGCTGGCTTGTGGAACCGCTACTTTGCCGACAAGAAGTAAGAACTGTTTCCTTTTCATAATTAGTTAACATATCTGTTGGGGACGGCTGCCGTTGGTGGTGGGCGTCCCTTTTTTTGTGCCCTTTCATGGGTTTCTGCGTTTTTATACAGCCGCTTTTTATTAAATTTGCACAAAACACTTTCTCATTATATCACGGCATGAAAAAAATAATCTCGGCATTGCTGTTGCTGCTGGCGGTAACTCCTGCTTTTGCGGTACTTAAGGAACAGTCGCTTGCTAAAACGCTGGCTGTCCTTCGTTTGGAACTGGAACAGAACCTGAAGGACCAGAAAAACATGGAGGTTTGGTACCAAAGAAAGAACAAGGAACAACATTCACAAATCTTGGAGGTGATGCAGCGCAGTAATCAGATTGGACTGATGCTCTACTCCCAAAAACAAGACTATACGTTCGACCTGGCCTACGCCTGCAACGAGGCTACTTCGCTATATAATGATTTCTCGAACCAGCTGAAACCGTTCAACAGCATCGTGAATACAATGAACGGTGAGATTGAGCGTTACACCGAACTTATCAGTTCTCTCGAGAAAATTCCTCCAATGACGTCCTCGGCCCGCGACTCTATGTTTGCCGGTATGTCGGCCGACTCGGTCAAGGTGGTGAAGGAACGGATGAGACAGATGGGCAGGGAAATGCGGAATGATACCGCTGCTATGGCTAAAATGAAGGAATATATGCTCGATTCGGTTGGTATTGCTGACCGTGCAGCCTGCCTTGAATATGCCAATGCCTTGCTCGATTCGTATAAAAGAATGCTTGCCGAGGTGCAGGCCGATAACGAACACTACGAGTTCGTACAGACCCACCTTAAAGACGCTAACGACTTTGCTGAAAAACGCTACCAGAAACTGCAACGCGAACTCTTTGTCGAAGGGGGCGACTCTTATCTGGGTATTCTGAAAAAACTGCCTTTCTATCTGTTTAAGGCTTCCCACGAGATTCAGGAAAAGTATATTGAGAAAGGAGACAAAAGGCTACGCTCCGAGTGGCGTGGGTCGGTGGTGTTCGGCCTTATCTTGTTCTCGCTCTTCTATATGCTGGTGGCCGGATTCCTTGCCTCGCTTATAACCAAGGGACTTTCGGTCTACTCGAAAAAGAAGAAAGACACTACCCGTTTTTCCTTCCTGCGTAAATTTGCCAATACCAGCAAAGACAAACGAGTTTGTACGGCCCTTACCCTCGCCGTCATCTTGTTTGCCATCGCACTGATGGTGGTTATCTCGTTTATGCACCAGAATTTTCTGGTCATGGCTTCCAAACTGCTCATCGAATACGCTTGGTTGTTGGGCGTTATCTTGCTCTCGCTGCTGGTCCGACTGCCCGGCGACTATATAAAGGGCGGATTGGTACTCTATATGCCGATGCTGCTGATGGGCTTCCTCATTATATGCCTGCGTATTGTGTTCGTTCCTAACGATGTGCTTAACCTTGGCTTTCCTTTGGTGGTGGCCCTGTTCTGCCTACTCCAGTGGTGGGTGAACCGGAAATTCCGTTTCAAGGTGGGGAAGAAGGTGAAGGAAAATGTCAGACTGAAACTCGAGACGTGGATGCGGGCCGAAAACCTGGCGGCTGTTACGGTCTCTGGAAAACCTAAGTACTTTTTAGATGAGGAAAGCCCGGAACTCTCTCTCTTGGACGAAAAAATGCGCGATAAAAAACTGAGGGAGTCGCGCGAGGCCGTGGCGCAAAAGGAGTTGGAACTGACTCGCGCCGAAGAGAAACTGACCCACAGCGACGTTATCTACGCCTGGCTGTCGTTCATGGTTATGGTCGTCTCGCTGGTTGTCTCCTTTAAGGGATACACGTTTATGGCTTTGCAGATTTTCATATGGTGGCTCTTCCAGTTGACTTGTGTGCACACCGTTACCTCTTTGTTCGATATCTTGAGCAAGATGGAGGAAAAACACTTGTCGGAAAAGATGAGGAAGGCCGCCCACGAGCTTGACGTGAAACTGAATGGCATTAAGGCAAAGAAACTGAATGAGATTGAGGTCAACGTCCGCGATATGAAGCAACGCAGTTATTATATTTCGCAAACTTGGCTGTTCGACTTCCTGCGCATCTGCGTCGTGCCTGTGTTGGCTTCGTTCTCGGTCTTCTTCTCTATTATACTGGCGGCCGATGTCTTTAACCTGACGGAGTTCTGTAAAACTATTTTCTTCTATAACTTTATCGATGTGCAGGGACTTATCCAGTTGTCGGTGTTCAAAATTACACTGGCTATCGCCTTGTTCTTCGTGTTCAAGTTCTTTAATTATCTGCTGAAGGCCATCTACCTGCACTTCTCCATCATCCGAAATTTGAAGGATGCCGAGTCGAGTGCGACCATGTTCAACAATTTTGCTTCGTTGCTGGTCTGGGGTGTGTACTTTATTATGCTCCTCGGCCTTTTGCAGGTGCCAAAGTCGGGAATCTCAATCGTAACGGCTGGTCTGGCTACCGGTGTCGGCTTCGCTATGAAGGACTTGATCGAGAACCTCTTCTATGGCATATCGCTGATGACTGGGCGATTGAAAGTGGGCGAATGGATTGAATGTGACGGGGTTCGCGGTAAGGTGGAGAAAATAGCCTACCAGAGTACCACTATTTCTACGCTCGACGGCTGCCGTATCGCCTTCTTGAATGCCTCGCTTTTCGCGAAAAACTTCAAAAACCTCACCACTAACCACGAATACGAGTTCCTGCCGCTGAACGTCGGTGTCGCTTACGGAACCGATATTGACAAGGCGCGAAAGGTTATTACCGACGCTATTAATGCCTGCAACTACAAACTCGACGACGGACGACTTGCCATCGATACCGATAAGGGGGTGAAGGTGGTCGTTTCCAAATTTGGAGAAAGCAGTGTCGATCTTTTTGTCTCTCTCTGGTCCGATGTGGCTAAGAAGTATTGGGTGAAGGGACGCTGCCTCGAGGCTATTTACAACGCTCTGAACGCTAACGGCATTGTTATTCCTTTCCCTCAACGCGACATTCATGTGATTGAAAAAGTCAACTGACATTCTGTCGTTAAAGGATGTCTGCCTGCTAACGGGGGCGTGGATTGGTTTCCGCGCCCCCGTTTTTCATGTCTGGCTGGGGCTGGCTTGTTGCTTCACCGCCCAATATGCGCACCCGCTTGTTTGCCAATCTGTCACTTTTTTCTGTGTGGAACATTCTTTGATGTAGATATAAGGGAAAATATCATTTATTTTCATTAATTTTGCTTTCAAGTGAAAATACGCAATTAAAAACATATTTTAGTATACGCCGCTTTTTTGGCGGACAATAAATTCTATGGGATTTTTTAATATTTTATCGAAACTGCTCGGTGATAAGGCTAAAAAAGACAGAAAACTCATTATGCCTTACATCGAAAAAATCGAGATGGTTTACCCTTCCATCCAAAGCTTGTCTAACGATGATCTTCGCCAAAAGACCCTCGACATACGTGCTGAAATACAACAGTATGTGGCTGAGGAAACTGCCAAGATTAACGAGCTGAAGGGACAGATCGAGGGGCAGGAGATTGAAGAGCGTGAGAAAACTTACGCCGAGATCGACAAACTTGAAAAAGCCAAGGTCGACAAACTGGAGATTATTCTCGATGAGAAACTGCCTGAGGTCTTCGCTATTGTTAGAGATACTGCACGCCGTTTGTCGGAGGGTGAGGTGGTTGTTACCGCTTCCGACTACGATCGCGAATTGGCGGCTGCTGGCAAGGATTTCCTGACAATCGATGGCGATAAGGCTGTCTACCATAACCATTGGATGGCGGGCGGCTCTGAAATTACTTGGAATATGGCCCACTACCAGTGCCAGTTGTTCGGTGGTGTGGTTCTCCACAAGGGTAAAATTGCCGAAATGGCTACCGGTGAGGGTAAAACCTTGGTGGCTACTCTGCCTGTTTTCTTGAATGCCCTTACCGGCAATGGTGTGCATGTCATCACCGTTAACGACTACTTGTCGAAACGTGACTCTGAGTGGATGGGGCCGTTGTACCAGTTCCATGGTCTTAGCGTCGACTGCATCGATAAGCACCAGCCTAACTCTAACGCCCGCCGTAAGGCTTATATGGCCGATATTACCTTCGGTACCAATAACGAGTTCGGTTTCGACTACCTGCGCGATAACATGGCTTCCAGTGTGTCGGAACTGGTTCAGCGGGGACACAACTATGCCATTGTCGACGAGGTCGACTCTGTCTTGATCGACGATGCGCGTACTCCTCTCATTATTGCCGGACCTGTGCCTCGGGCTCATGACCAGCAGTACGAGTCGCTTTGTCCGCGCGTTGAGGCTTTGGTGGCTAAGCAACGTAAATTGGCTACCGATTATCTGGTCGATGCTAAACGTTTGCTGGCGGCTGATGATAAGGAGTCGCAGAAGGAGGGTGCGCTCGCTCTCTTCCGGTCCTACAAGGCGCTTCCTAAGAATACCCCGCTCATCAAGTTCCTTAGTGAAGATGGTATCAAGACCATCTTGCTGAAGACCGAAGAGTACTATATGCAGGATAACAACCGTAATATGCCGGAAGCTACCAATCCGCTTTACTTTGTTATCGACGAAAAACATAACTCTATTGAACTGACCGATAAGGGTATCAATGCGCTGACGGGCGCTTCCGACGACCCTAAGTTCTTCGTTATGCCTGATATCGGTACTGAAATCGCCGATATCGAAAAAATGGGGCTCTCGAAAGAGGAAAAATTGGCGAAAAAAGACGAATTGCTCCAAAACTATTCGGTTAAGTCTGAACGTATCCATACGGTCAACCAACTCCTGAAAGCCTACACGCTGTTCCAAAAAGACGACCAGTACGTCATTATGGACGGACAGGTGAAGATTGTCGACGAACAGACCGGACGTATTATGGAGGGACGCCGTTATTCTGACGGTTTGCACCAGGCTATCGAGGCGAAGGAACGTGTCGAAGTGCAGGCGGCTACTCAGACTTTCGCTACTATCACGTTGCAGAACTATTTCCGTATGTACCACAAGTTGGCGGGTATGACCGGTACGGCTGAAACTGAGGCGGGCGAGTTTTGGGACATCTACAAACTCGACGTTGTGGTTATTCCTACCAACCGTCCTATCGCGCGTAAAGATATGGACGACCGCGTATACCGCACCGCACGTGAGAAATACAATGCCGTTATTGAGGAAATTGAACGTCTTACGAAGGCGGGTAGGCCTGTCTTGGTGGGTACTACTTCTGTTGAAATCTCTGAAAAACTCAGCAAAATGCTGACTATGCGCCACATCGAACACGATGTGCTGAATGCCAAACAGCACCAGCGCGAGGCTGAAATTGTGGCTAAGGCTGGTTTGTCGGGTAAGGTGACTATCGCTACCAATATGGCAGGTCGTGGTACCGATATTAAGCTGAGCGACGAAGTCAGGGCTGCCGGTGGTCTTGCCATTATCGGTACTGAAAGACACGAGTCTCGACGCGTTGACCGACAGTTGCGTGGTCGTTCTGGCCGTCAGGGCGATCCGGGCTCTTCTGTATTCTTTGTCTCTCTCGAAGACAAGCTTATGCGCTTGTTCGGCTCTGAAAAAATTGCCGGACTTATGGACAGAATGGGCTTCAAAGAGGGTGAGGTTATCGAACACTCTATGGTGTCGAAGGCTATTGAACGAGCTCAGCGCCGTGTTGAAGAAAACCACTTTGGTGTTCGTAAGCGCCTGTTGGAGTACGACGATGTCATGAACGCTCAGCGTGAGGGCATCTACAAGGAACGTCGACAGACTTTGAATGGTGAGCGTATGGGTGTGAACATCATGAATATGATTTTTAACACCATTGCACGCTTTACGGAAAGCGCACGCGATACGCACAGCTTCGAACAATTCAAGGAAGACTTGCTCCGCACGCTGGCCCTCGATACCATACTTACCGAAGACGAGTTCTTCAACTTGAAGGAAGAGGCTGTTGCTGAAAAGGTTTTCGCTGAGGCTATGGCTGCCTTCAAACGCAAAACTTCCGCTATCGCTGAAACTACTTTCCCTGTCATCAAGAATGTTTATGAACAACAGGGACAGAACTTCCTCAATATCTCTATCCCGATTACCGACGGTCATATGACCTACAACATCCCGGTTAATCTTAAGGCTGCTTATGAAAGCGAGGGTAAAGAGGTTGTGAAGGTGTTCGAACGTGCCATCTTGTTGCACACTATTGACGAGCATTGGAAAGAACACCTGCGTGAGATGGACGAGTTGCGCGACTCGGTTCAAAATGCTAGTTACGAGCAGAAGGATCCGCTCCTTATCTATAAGATTGAAGCCTTCAAGCTCTACGACCATATGCTCCGCGAAATGAATGCGGATGCGGTTTCGGTGCTTATGCGTATGCAGATTCCGGTGCCTACTCCTGAAGAGCAGGAACGTATGCGTGAAATTGCCGAACAACAGGCTAAACAAGTCGAACAGCAGTCCGCACGGCAAGAAGCTCCGGCTATGCCTTCCCAGGAAGAAATCGCCGAGCGCCGCCGCCTGATGGCTGCTCGCCGACAAGCTGAAATGCAGGCTGCCGCTGATCAGCAGAAACTGCGCGATCCGAACTTCTCGAACAAGAAGGTGGGACGCAACGACCCTTGTCCTTGTGGCAGTGGCAAGAAGTACAAAAATTGCCATGGGAAAAATGCTGAATAATTTTTAGTGCAAATACAATTGGGAAGGGTTACGGGTGCCTCTGGTTGCCGGTAACCTTTCTCTTTTTCATTTAATTAGTTATGCTTGGTTTTATTACTTGGACGTGGAATCCCGAACTGTTCGAATTTGGCGCTTTGTCGGTTCGTTGGTACGGTCTCATGTGGGCTGTGGGATTAATGTTGGGTTATTGGGTCGAAAGCAAAATTTACGACAGGGAAAAAATGCCCGAGGGGACAATGGACAAGTTGTTCCTCGTTATGGTGTTCGCTACTATATTTGGTGCCCGTTTCGGACACTGCTACTATTATGAGTGGGACTATTTTTCCGAACACCTGTCCGAGATTCCTTTTGTGTGGAAGGGTGGACTCTCTAGCCATGGAGGCGCTTTCGGCATCTTGTTGGCTTTGTTCTTCTTCTCCAAGTTTGTCATTCACAAAAGTTACTTGTGGACACTCGACCGTATTGTCTTGGCGGTGGCCATTTGCGGTGCCTGCATCCGCTTGGGTAACCTTTTTAATCATGAGATTTATGGCGACCCTACATCTATGCCGTGGGCTTTCAGTTTTATGCTCCATCCTATGTCCGATGTTACCGGTTTTTCCGAGCCAAGTCATCCGACCCAGATTTATGAGATTATTTACTGCCTCGTCACGTTCTCTGTATTGATGTTCCTTTATTGGAAGACCAAGGCTGCGCAGCGCACAGGCCTGTTGTTCTCTGTCTTTCTGCTCGGAATCTTCTTTACCCGCTATTTGGTTGAATTCATCAAACGTCCGCAGGAAGCTTTCGAGGAAGGCTTGTTGTTGAATATGGGCCAGCGGCTCAGCATTCCTTTCGTTCTGGTGGCGTCGGCTATTATTCTCTACCATCTTTTCATGTGGGGGAAAGCGCGTTCCGAAAATAAGGTGAAGTCGGTGCTGGCTATGGGGGCCTATGTCGCTGTTATGGCTGTCTTGTCGTTGCTGCCGTTGCAAAACCGGAAACAACAGATGTTGGAAAACTCTTCTGTGAAAAGGACCGAAGTCCCCGATATGGGTGAGCCTGTTGAGATGGATGTGAAACAAGTGCCCGATTTCTTGGAACGAACGGTCTTTGTTTCGGCTGAAGGTAATAAAATCCATTTCCAGGGCGGATATCTTTTTATTCAAGATAAACGCGTGGCCGGACCAGTTGTGCCGGTTGCCAGCGGTGCCTCTAAGGGTTTCTACCTCTCGGCTGACGGCCTTTATCCGGGCTCTGTCTACCGGTATCTACTCCGTGTATATCCTAATGATAATTCTATTTTACTGAACTTAAAGGATTTGCGGGGAAACTACAGTAGCGTGGCCGGAAACGGGAAACGTTAAGAATAAAGCGAAACAGAAAAAAGCGGACTTATAGGTCCGCTTTTTTTCTTATCTTTGCGCTTTGGTTGAACATACCATTACAAGTGTCAATAAATAAGTAGTAGAATATGAAAATCGGCTTCGATAACGAGAAGTACCTCAAAATTCAGTCCGAACACATTAAGGAACGGATTGCTAAGTTTGGTAACAAACTCTACCTTGAACTAGGTGGAAAACTTTTCGACGACCACCACGCCAGCCGCGTTTTGCCGGGTTTCAAACCCGACAGCAAACTCTGTATGTTTCAGCAGTTGGCCGATTCTGCCGAAATTGTTATTGTAATTAGTGCTGTCGATATTGAGAAGAACAAAGTGCGTGGCGACCTCGGTATTACTTATGACGAGGATGTCCTCCGCCTCCGTAATGAATTTATGAACAGGGGCTTCTATGTCGGTTCGGTCGTTATCACACACTACAGCGGACAGTCTAGCGCCGAAGCCTATCGCGAACGTTTGTCGCGTATGGGCATCAAGGCTTACTTCCATTATACCATTGAGGGGTATCCGCACGATGTCAACCTTATTTGTTCCGACGAAGGGTTCGGTAAGGACGACTATGTGGAAACTACGCGTCCTCTGGTCATTGTTACAGCTCCCGGACCTGGCTCGGGCAAAATGGCGGTCTGCCTCTCGCAGCTTTACCAGGAACATAAGCGGGGTGTCAATGCCGGCTATGCCAAGTTCGAGACGTTCCCTGTCTGGAACCTGCCGCTGAAACATCCGGTCAATATCGCTTACGAGGCGGCTACTGCCGATTTGGGTGATGTGAATATGATTGATGCTTTCCATTACGATGCCTACGAAAAGGTGGCGATCAACTACAACCGCGATATTGAAACCTTCCCTGTTCTTACCGCCCTCTTTGAGGGTATTTATGGCGATTGCCCTTATAAGTCGCCTACCGATATGGGGGTGAATATGGTGGGCTTCTGCATCTCTGACGACGAGGTCTGCAGCGAGGCTTCCAAACACGAAATCGTACGCCGTTATTACACCGCTCTCAATAAAATGGTGCTTGATGCCAATAACGAGAAGGAGGTCGACAAAATCGCTCGACTCATGGCTCAGGCTAAAATATCGACCGATTACCGGAAAACTACCATCGCGGCTAAAAAACGGAAGGAGGAGGTGGGGGCTGCAGCTTCTGCTATCGAACTGGAAGACGGTACCATTATTACCGCACACCAAAGCGACTTGTTGGGTTCGAGTGCGGCGCTGCTTCTGAATGTGACCAAATACCTTGCTGGCATTGACCATGCTTTGAAACTTATTCCACAAGATATGATTGAACCTATTCAGAAAACAAAAATCGAATATCTGGGGGGTAAGAATCCGCGCCTGCATGCCGACGAGGTGCTTGTCGCACTATCGGTCCTCAGCCAGAGCGACGACAACTGCCGCAATGCGCTCACTCAACTGCCTAAACTGCGCGGTTGCCAGGTTCACTCGACTGTTATGCTGTCGGAGGTCGACCGCAAAATCTTCAAAAAACTGGGTGTTGAGTTTACTTGCGATCCTGTTCGGAAGAAATAAGGCGTTGTTTGACGATTTTTTTAGTTATAGCCGGTGCGTGTCTGCGTATCCGGCTTTTTCTGTTTTTTTCGCCTATTCTGTGTCTTTTTTACTCGGTTGGTTTACATTCCTGAGAAATGGAGTGGTTGTCTGTTTATGTTTGATGGTTTCTTTGGTTACTTTTTCTCTGTTTTAGAGCCGATAGCTGGAAAAAAGCAATAACTTTGCAATGCCAAACCGATGTTTGGTTGGATTGGCGCTAACAGTCTGAATATGAATTATTAAATAAGAATAAATAGAAGAATAATGAAAAAAGCATTTCTCTGCTTGGCAACGGCTTTCTTGGCTGCCTCGGGTGCTATGGCACAGGTTGTCGTTAAAACGGGTGCGGGCGACTTGAGCCTTCGCCTTATCGGACGCACAAACTTAGATTACGGACGCTATTTCAGTCACAGCGACAACTTCAACTATGGCTTTAAAATGAACGATACCCGTCTGGGCGTTCTTGCCAACTTCGATGAAAAGTGGAGCGCTAAAATTGAAATTTGTTATGCTAACAAGGCTGTCTCTTTCCGCGATTTGTGGGTCGGATATAAGATTAACGATAAAATGAGCCTGACCGCTGGTAACCACTTCCAGCCTTTTGGTGCTAAAATTCTTGGTCTGGGTTATAAGTTTATTGAAGACGCACAGGCCGACTACGCTATCTGTCCTGCCCGTAAGGTCGGTCTCAGCTATGCTTTCGTAACCAATCCTTTCATGGCTACTGCCGGTATTTACAGCGATGGTAATGTCGATGCTCCTGCCGCTAACCAGGGCTACTCGGTTGCTGCCAAACTCATAGGCCGTCCTATCTGTAAAGATAGCAGTGTCCTGCACATCGGTGTTGCCGGTATGTACACCGACAATAAGAATGCTTACGATTTTAAGGTTGTACAACCTGAAACTTTCATCGGTGGTAAGCAACTGATCGACTATAAGTCTGAGGTCGCTAACACAATCAATATCAACCGTGCTGAAGCTGAGTTGATCTGGATTTTGAAGCGCTTCTATTTCGAGACGCACTACCTTACTGGTTACTCTAACCTGATTGGCGACGAAAACTTCCAAACTCAGGGTGGCTACGCTCAAGCCAGCTTCCTGCTTATCGGTAAGAAGCAGAACTATAACAAGCGTACTGGTCTGGCCGCAAACGCTTCTCCTAAGAACCTCGAACTCTTGGCTCGTGTTAATATGCTGAATATGGACGAGTTCTCTACTAATACTGTGCGTGAGGTGACTAACGACGAGGGTGTGGTCGAGAGAGAAAATATCACTACCATTACTCCTGAACAAAAAGAGTTTGACTTCACGCTTGGTTTGAACTACTTCTTCAACAAGAACCTCAATGCGCGTTTGAACTATACTGTCTCAAAGGTCGAATGTGGCGAGAACGAGTTTACTAACAATGCAATACAGGCCCGTTTGCAGTTCTCGTTCTAACTACAGGATTATAAATGTCTAGAGGGTGTGCCGTAATCAGCACACCCTTTTTCTTTCGTGAACCTGGCTGCCTGGGTGGCTGTATGTTGGTTGTTTTAACTTTATGCGTAAATGAAGAATAAATATACGAAACCGGTTTTGTGGAGTGACAATGTCTTTTGTTTTTGGCTGAATAAGGTGGTTTGCTTAAAAATCATTAACTTTGTGCCAAGTTATTCTAATTCTTCTGACTCTTGTCTAGAGGCGGAGGTTGACTAAGTCTGTATTTTTTTACATTTGCAATTGGTTGCTTTATATTTGTCTGTATGGCTAATAAAACCCGTGTTATAGCGTTTTATCTCCCTCAGTTCTATCCGACACCGGAAAACGATAAATGGTGGTGCCCTGGTTTTACCGAATGGACCAATGTGGCGAAGGCGCGTCCTTTGTTCCACAACCATTACCAACCACGCCTGCCTGGCGAATTGGGGTTCTACGATTTGCGATTGCCTTTTGTTCGTGAACAGCAGGCTAAATTGGCGCGCATTGCGGGTATCGAGGGCTTTTGTTACTGGCACTATTGGTTCGGCAACGGCAAGCGCCTGCTTGATAGGGTTTTTCACGAGGTGGTCGAGTCTGGTAGTCCCGACTTTCCTTTCTGCCTATGTTGGGCGAACCACAGCTGGTATTCGAAAACATGGAATAAAACCAAACAAGATGTTTTGCTTATTGAACAGACCTATCCCGGCGTTGATGACTATGTGAGACATTTTAACGAAATGCTGCCCGCCTTTAAAGATAGAAGGTACATCAGGGTTAACGGAAAACTGCTTTTCGGAATTTTTGCTCCTTTCGATATTCCAGATGCTCAACTTTTCATGGATACCTGGAACCGCTTGGCGCGTGAAAACGATTTGGTAGGGTTCGAATTTTTCGCCTTTGTACAGGGCGACGACTATCTGAAAAAAATGGGCAGTGCCAAGTTTGACCGTATTGTTTACGATGCTTTCCGTGACGTTGATGCTGAAAACAAGTCTTCGCTTTATAATAAGACGATTGGCTCCCGTAAGAAGCATTGGTTCAATATCCCACTGACTATCGATTACGATTTCTATACCGATAGGGCGTTAAGGATCTTCCAACAGCACCCCGAGTTTACTCCGTGCATTGACCCCGATTTCGACCACACGCCGCGCAGTGGTGCCGGCTGGGTTGCGATGAAAAACTCAACTCCACAGAAATGGGGGGCTTTCTGTGCTAAAATTGACGAACTGTTGAAAAATCGTGCCGATGACATCCTTTTTGTTAAGGCCTGGAACGAATGGGGTGAGGGCAATTACCTCGAACCCGACCAAAAATATGGAAGGGGATATATTAATGAAATGGCTAAAGTGTTTAACAATTCTAACGAGTAAACATGTTCCTACGAAATATTTTAAGAAAACGGTATATGAAGAGTGTTGCCTCTAAACTGAAGAAATGTGGTAAAAACTACTATTTCGGTAGGTTTCATAGACTGAAAGGCGCTGAGTTCATCTCGATGGGCGACAATGTCGTTTTCGACGATTCGGTCGTACTGACCGTATGGGAGCATTTGAATAACAGGCATTTCTCTCCTTCTGTCGTTATCGGAAACAACGTGAGTATAAGCGATTTCTGCCATATTTCTATTGTGAATGCTTTACACATCGATTCTGGTACTGCTATCGGAAAATGGGTGACTATTTCCGATAACTCTCATGGCAACGTCTCTTACGATGATATGCAATTGGGTGTTTTTGAACGGGAAATTGTCTCAAGGGGCTCTATAAACATCGGCCGGAATGTATGGGTGGGCGACAAGGTCACTATTCTTGCTCCTGTTTCCATTGGCGATGGTGCTATTATTGCGGCTAACGCTGTCGTTACTAAAGATGTCCCTCCCTATTGTGTTGTTGCTGGGGCGCCGGCTCGTGTTATTAAAGACTTGAGACCTGACTCTCAAAATTGATTTAACGAATCTTTAAGGTGGAATAAGTGTGGTTTAATGGAAAAAAAGTGTGACATATGTTGAATCTTGTTTGTCTGTCCGCTTCCTTTTTTTATTTTTGTGTATCATCACTACATTCTTTATGAAACTGCACTACTACATATTGTTGATTGTCAGCTTGGTTTTGGGGCTGTTCTGCTCGTGCCGCGAACAGGACGATATCCCTGAATTGAGTGCTGTCCCTATTGCAAAGTCGTATATTAGGGGTGGATGGAGAATCTATTCCAGCCAAGTCCTTTGGGATTTGTCGGTCAAGGGCACGTCTATTAATGGTATATACGACTTTAAATCGAAAATAGGGGAGAGTATTGCAGACAGAACCGAGTGCGTTTCCATTTATTTTGCTAACGACACTTTGGCTTTCTATGTCCGCCACCTTCCTTCTGATAATCCCCCCTATTTCCGCCCGACTACCTATAAGATGAATGCCGACAGCGTTGGCATTGCTATCTTCTTCTCCGATCCCGAGGCAATGGGCATTCATGCCCCTTATGTATATGTGAAGTCGATGGACTTGAAAAACGAGTTGACTTTCTATTTGCGACGCAAGGAAGTGTTAAATATGATCGAAAACAACTCTGAGGGGAAAAGTTATTCCAGTATTGTTCGTGACGAGGTGAACGATGCCGAAATCGACTTGTTTGCCATTCGTGATAGTCTGGAATTTTATGCGTTGCTCGATGCCGCATATGGTATTGTTCGCTAATGATGTATTTCTTTTATTATTTCTGCTTTATATCGGTTGTCTCCGCTTTGGTTTTTGCTTTCGACAAGTATAAGGCCAAACACGCCAAGTGGCGTGTCCCCGAGGCAACTCTGCACATGCTTGAGGCGGCTGGTGGTGTCGTGGCCGTTCTAGTGCTTATGTACACCATACGGCATAAAAATGCCAAATTCTCGTATTATGGCATTACTTACCTTATTTTGGCGGCATGGCTGCTCGCTCTGTTCCTTTTGTGGAAATACTTCCTATAACTATGGCCGGCCTTTATATTCACGTCCCTTTGTGTGTGTCGCGTTGCATTTACTGCGACTTCTATTCCAATACCGACCGTTCTGTCGCACATCGTTTGGTTGATGGGTTGTGCGGGGAAATGCGCATCCGCCAGTCTTATCTTGGTGCCGAAACTGTCCGCACGCTCTATTTGGGTGGCGGTACGCCTTCCGTTTTGCCGGTTCCCGAACTGGAGCGTTTGTTCCAGACTGTTGCCAGTCTGTTCAAGCTGCAGTTGGAGGAGGTGACCATCGAGTGTAACCCCGATGACGTCACTCCTGAATATGCGGCGGCGTTGGCGGCTTTGCCGGTCAACCGGGTCAGTATGGGGGTGCAGAGTTTTGACAATGCCGACCTGAAACTCTTGAACCGGAGGCATTCGGCACAACAGGCGGTTGAGGCCGTTGAAAACCTGCGCTCGGCTGGAATTTCTAATATAAGTGTGGATCTGATTTACGGACTTCCCGGCCAGACGGTCGATGCTTGGCAACGGAACCTCGATGCGGCCTGCTCGCTGCGTGTCCCCCATTTGTCGGCCTATAGCCTCACCTACGAGGAGGGTACTGTTTTGCACCGTATGATGGAGCTGGGAAAGGTGAAACCTGTTTCCGAGGACCTTTCTCTGCACTTCTACCAAATGCTGTGTGCTTCTCTGAAAGAGGCCGGATACGAGCATTACGAGATTTCTAACTTCTCGCTTCCTGGTATGCAGGCCAGGCACAATTCGTCTTATTGGGACGGAACGCCTTATTTGGGCATCGGGCCTTCTGCCCATTCGTTCAATGGCAATTCGCGGCAGTGGAATGTGGCCGACACCGGTCGTTACCTTGCGGCTATTGCCCAGGGTGCTGTCGATTGCGAGGTGGAGCGTCTGACTCCGGCTGAAGCGTTTAACGACAGAATACTGACGTCGCTGCGTACAGCGCGCGGGCTTGACTTGGCCCGTCTGAAGTCTGACTTTCCGCAGTTCTACGACAAGTGTATGCTGGCGGCCGAGGTGTCTATCAAGGCTGGACACTTGCAGCTGGCCGAGGGTGAAAATGTCCTCAAACTGACTCCTGAAGGGGTCTTTGTGTCCGATTCTGTCTTTGTCGACCTCATGCAGGTTTAGTCTGAAACTTGACCTTTTCTTCTTTTTTTATATATTTGTATAAAAAAATAAAACATAGTAAAAAACGATGCCAATTTCTGCGGTCGTAAATACCTATAATGCGGAAAAGACTTTACGGAAGTCTTTGGAAACGCTCACCCAATTCGATGAAATTGTGGTATGCGATATGGAAAGTACCGACTCTACTGTCGAGATTGCCAGGGAGTTCGGTTGTAAAATCGTCACCTTCCCGAAAGAAAACCACAAGTCGGCTGAACCTGCCCGTACTTTCGCCATTCAGTCTGCTGCCAGCGATTGGGTGCTTGTGGTCGATGCCGACGAACTGATTCCCTCTGCATTGCGTGAATACCTGTATGAACGCATTAAGGATCCCGATTGCCCCGCTGGTCTTTACATCCCGCGACGCAACTATATGCTGAACCAGTTTGTCAAGTCTTCTTATCCCGATGCCCAGTTGCGTTTCTTTAAACGCGAGGGAACTGTCTGGCCGCCTTATGTGCACACCTTCCCGAAGGTGGAGGGGCGGTTGGAGAAAATCCCTGCAAGCCGGACCGATCTGGCTATGGTTCACCTCTCGTGTTATATGCACGACTTGGTCGACAAACTGAACCAGTATACCGACAATGAGGTGTTCAAGCGGAAAGGTACGCATGTTACCTTGTTGTCCCTTATTTTCCAACCTTTTTGGCGCTTCTTTAAAAGCTACATCCTGAAAGGGGGGATCTTGCACGGAAAACTGGGATACATCAAAGCGAACCAAGAGGCGTTTTACAGATTCGTTATGCAGTGCAAAATACTGGAAAACGAGTGTGAGAACGATTCCGACCTGAAGGTCGACTGATAGATTTTGTTCCCTTAATCTCTTTTCTTATGGGGTGCAGGAATTTGTTGTTCTTGTTGAATAACTTTTTAGATGGCGGTACCGAAACGGTTGCCATTACTTATATTAACTATATTGCACGTCACACTCCGCACAAGGTTACGCTTGCCATTGCGCTCGATACCTACGAACAAGAGGTCTTTTTAGACCGTCTCGATTCAAGTGTCAGGGTGGTTCATTTGGTAAGCAATAGGCTGCTGACCTACAGACGTTGGCGGAATCATTATAAAAAGAAAAACTTTTTGATTGACACCCTCGACGAGATTTTTCTCAATCCGGTCCGCAGGCTTCTTCTGAAATACCGTATTGGAAAATTGGCCCGTGAACGCGACGTGGTTATTGATTTCGATAGCCGGCACGGTGCGTTTCTGAGTAAAAACTGGGGTAGGAAGGTGATAGCCTTCTTTCATTTCAGTTTAGACAAACACCTTTCTTCCGACAGACGGAGAAAACGGTTTGTTAAAAAAATGTCGGTTTACGACAAACTGGTGCTGGTTTGCAACGGTATGTATGACGAGGCTGTGAATTTGTGCCCCGAAATGAGGGACAAACTGGTGCGTATATATAACCCGGTTGATATGGATGCTCTGTTGGCAAAAGCTGTTGAACCTGTTGCCGAAACTCTGCAGCCCTTGCTCCGTAAGCGGTTCGTTCTGGCTGTTGAACGTTTGGAGGAAAACCAAAAAGACGTCTCGTCGCTGATCAGGGCTTTCTGCCAACTGAAACAAAAGCAACTCAATGGCGGTGTCGAGGCGCTTTATGTTATTGGCGAGGGTGCGAGCCGGCCTTTGTTAGAGGCGCTTATTGAAGAATTCGGTGCGGGAGATTTTGTCAAATTGTTGGGCTTCGTGGTTAACCCGCAGCCTTTCATCCGGAGTGCGGCTTTTATTGTGCATGGCGCTAAATACGAGGGCTTTGGCTTGGTTCTACTCGAAGCCCTTATGCAGGGGAAGGTGGTTGTGTCGTCTGACTGTCCGGTCGGACCACGCGAAATCTTAGATAACGGGAATGCCGGTTTATTGGTCCCTGTTGGTGATGTTGACGCTATGGCTAACGCTATGGCTGGGGTGATTGCTCATCCCGACGAGGCGCAAAAGCTTATTCTTAATAGTCGGGAACATATCAACTCGTTTTTACCGGAAGCTAGTGTTTCCGCTTTGGAACAGTTGTTTTAATGTGTGTTTAAACTCAAATAATGGTTAAAGTATCGGTCATAATACCCGCCTACAATGCGGAACAACACCTGTCGGAATGTCTCGACAGTGTGCTGTCGCAGACTTATGCCGATTTGGAAGTGGTGGTCGTGAACGATGGTAGTAGCGACCGTACTCTTGACATATGTAAACAGTATGCCGGTAAAGATGCCAGGGTTTTGGTAATCGATAAACTCAATGGTGGCGTCAGCTCTTCACGCAATATCGGGGTTGAAAGGGCTTCTGGTGAGTGGTTCTTTTTTCTCGATTCCGACGATTCGCTAACGCCCGATTTCTCTAACTTGTGCCTTCGTCTCGACGAGGCCGACGACTATGTGGTTGCCGGCTATAAGACCCAGCTGGGTAAGGTGCAGAATTTTGGCGACTGCGTTTACTGCGACGGAGCGGTCAAGTCGTTTGTCTGCCAAAGGGCGCAGGCTTTCTTATTTAAGGTTTGCTGGTGCAAGTTTTACAAGGCCTCTATTATCCGGCAGAACAATTTGTGTTTCAATCCGAACATGTTCTTTTCGGAAGATACGGCCTTTGTCTTGTCGTACCTTCGTTTTGTGAAAAGAATCCGGACTTGTTCTGCTACGGTTTATAGCTATATCGAGAATAGCGACGACTCGAAGTATGTGCTCTCTGCCTCTACGGCCATCAGGCACTTGAGCGTTTTATATGACAATTATAAGGCGCTGGATGTTGACAGCGACTTTATGTGGATTCTCAGTTTCTTCTACCGTATCGTCTTGATTAATGCGAAAAAGAACAACAATAGGGCCGATATGGAGGCTTGGTATGCCGACAATAAAATGCGGCAGATCTATTCTGAACTCAGAGTTTGCACCGTGCGTCACTTCAAATTTTCTCTCAAATACAGGTTAAACCGAATTCTTCCCCTTCGCTGTATGCTGTTGCAGAATGTGTAAGGGGGACTAATACTCAAAAAAGATGAAAAAACTATTCCTATTGCTAGTGCTTGCTGTCTCTCTCAATTCTGTTGCTGCCGATTTGACCGGTTCTTGGAATGTTAGAAATATGAATGAGGACAAAAAAATGAAGTATAAAACCTTTGCTTTGGGTGTGCTTGGCTCGGCAGATGCCATCCAATTCAAAGACGATGGTACTTTCTTCTGCAACGACACTTTGTATGGCAAGTATTCTTTCAAGGGCGACGAATTGGTTATTACCCGTGATTCCGGATTGGTTAAGAAACTGAAAGAAAAGATGGCATCTTCCGTTAACCTCAGGGCTGCGGCTATGATGAACTCTAACCGGTTTGAATGCGACTCGTTTCTTGTTACTTTTTCAAGGACTGGGAATAAGGCTTTGGTCTTGTCTCATTTGGGTTACCTTGTAGTTGTAGCGTTCACCATTGACAAACAGGGGACTAATGGTGCAGGTGAAGACCTTAATGAGGGTGCGAGCCTGGTAGGGAAAAAGTACGAGATGAAATTAGGATTCAAAAATTCAGATATTATGTTCCAATTTTTTCCGGATGGCAAGCTAGAGTGTGATCTATCTAGCTCATTCTATAACGAAAGGAAAGTGGTTGGCTCTTATTCCCTTAAAGGTAATAAGTTGACCATGTCTTTGGAAAAAGAACTGTTGGAAGGTGAATGTTTTTTCAATCAGAAAGGCATTTTGCTGGTTGCTGATATGGACGGCTCGCTTATTCCGATGCAGATGTTGGAGGTCAGGTAGTGCTCAAACTACAACTAACTGAAAGTGCTTGTATTTTTTTAGTAAATCAATATAATAAAAATATTTACGAATGGATGAATTTAAAGAATATCCTAACTCGGGTATAAAAATTGCCGTTTTAGGTCAGGATCAGGAACAAGGATTGCCAATTGATTATGTAGTAAGATTGCAAACATCTGAAGGTGAAACATATGAACTGACTGCTGCTGACTATTATTACGAGGCTCTTGAATTAATGCTTATCTATTGCGATAATGAAAAGAATGAAAATAGGGATCATATATCAAATCTGATACAACTTATAGATCAGTTTAGAAACTTGATATATTCAACTCTTACTGAAGAAAAAAATGATTTAAAAGAAGTCCGTTATATAACAACTATCTCAAATTATTTGAAAATATCATTCATTAATTTTTTTGAAACTAAGTCTCTGAATTATCAAGAATTTGCTAACTTGTTAGAAGAGGGAAAGCCGACGAATGGGTGGAATAAGGATGCTGAAAAAAGAATCAAAGGACCTGGTTGTATCGCATTTGCTTTCTTTACTAGAAATGAATGGTACTTTTCTCTAAGTGGTTCTTCTGTTGATTATTCTGGCAATATTTTAGTTGGTGAAAACTGGTCTGAAAAGATAGGAAATGCTTATGGAGAAGTTAAAAATGCTTTGAGTGTATTTATGGATAAATATTTAGGCGTGGCTAATCCTAATATTAAAGAATGTCATCTTACGGACGATACACGAAGATATGTACTCTATGGTGGTATATTTTTATCGTCATCTGTGACACTTGAGAATGACGTGAAACATAATAGTAAAAAAGGTCTAGGTCTGAATCCACACTATAGTTGCTGTGAACGAAAAATTTTGACGTATATAGAAAAGAGTTTAAAACATTGTACTTTCATAATAAGATATGATCCTTGCGAAAAGTGCATGCCCGCTTTGTTTGGATGCGAAAACATTATCACTGGAAATGGACATAGGTCGATAGTAAGAAATTTTTCATGCATAGACAAATAATACCAGAGGGCGTGCTATTCTCATTGCACGCCCTCTGTATTTATTTGTTATATATCACTTTACAACAGCTCGTACACTGAAGCCCTGTTTACGGTTTGTGCCGTGGCACTTGATGCCGTTGGCAATTACGCGCGCACTGCAGGCTTCGCGGCTGCGGTTGTTGAATGAGTACATTTCCGAGGTCCAGTAATGGCCTTCGTCTTTGAAGAAGGAGTCGTCAGAATAGTAGCCTTCCATGGTGAGGTAGATGACGTTGCCGTTCTTTTTCGAAATTCCGACTTTGTACTCTTTACCTGAGCCGTCGTCTGCCTTCACTACCTTCCAGTTGCAACCTTCCACCAGTTCTTCCCATTCCTTGCGGGTAGGCATACGCCAGTTGCTGCCCCACATTTGGGTTGCCGCATCGTCGACTGGCTGAAGCACCATGATGCTGTCGCCTTCGTTAAAAATTCTGCGGTATTCACTGTACTTCGAGAACTTTTCTTTCCCGGCATACTCTCCAATGTTGAACTTGTAGTTCTTCCAATTGTACTTGTCTTTTGGCGCGCTTTCGCCCCAGGCCAGATAAATGCCTCCCTCTTCCGGTTTCTTTGCGCCTAAGTTACAGGTCGCCCATTTGGTGCCACTTGGCAAACCCAGGTCAACATAATTGTAATTCCCCTTTTTCCCACTAATGGTTGGCTTTTCTGCTGCAAAACAGTTTGAACTTCCAACGGCTAAAACGAATGCGATAAATGCAGATGTGATTCTTTTCATTTTTTTATGTGTTTGTTTGAAACAAAAGTAGAAATAGCTACTCAAGAATCAAAGAGCAGATGTGCACCGAAAATGAGCATAATAGCGGTTTACTGGTAATACTCAATCGTTCGTTCTGTCACGTAATACGGTTTGCCTTCCACACGGAAGACGCAGCGGATCCAGTTGTTCTGTTCGTCGTATTCGTATTCGTAGGTCTCAACTTTGATTGGGTCTCCGTTCTCGTCGGTCCCGTGCTGGTTGACAATGTTGCCGTAGGGGTCGTAGTCGAAGCCGATGCGGCTGAGGCAGCGCCCATGCTCGTCGAAGAAGGCGGTAGAGTCGCGTAGGCCTTTCTTCCAGAGGTCGCGTCTGCAACCTATCATGTGTCCTTCGCTATCGTAGTTGGTTACGGAGATCGGATACTCGCCATCGAGGATGGTAATCTGTTTGTAGCGCAGGTTGCCATTATTGCTGTAGTAGCTTTTAGTCTCTTTCTGGCCTCTGTGCTCATAGTCGATGAGGACCATCTGTTGCAGGGTGCCGAACGGGTCGGTGGTGGCAATGGTATCTGGCTTGCCGTCTTTGTTGTACTTGGTTACCTCGTAACGGATAACTTCGCCCTTCTCGTTGTCGGTTATCTCTAGCAACTTGCGGCTTGGCACTATAGAGTCGAACACGCGGCTGGTTACCGTTATGGTGTCGTTGTCGCCTATCGCCAGCTGCAGGTACTCTATCATGTAACCTTTCTCGTTGTAGGTCTTCCTGACGTCCCAGTCTCCTTCTTCCGGACGGTAAGGGTCGCCCTTTACCACTTTGTCGAATTGCTGTACGGCCATATACTGGCGTTCGGTCACCGACTTGACCTTGCCATGAAGGTTTTCGTCTTCAAGGTCGGTCGTCGCCTTGTTGCCGCATGCGGCCGTTGCCAACAAAAGCAGGGTAGTGGCAAACAGGTTGATGTATTTATGAAGGGTCATTGTTCAATAATTTTTCAAGGTCCTTGACTTCGTCTTTCTTGCCAATCATTTCGAAATCCATCTGCTTCTTCTCCAGATTGCATTTCGCTACTCTGATCACAACCTCGTCGCCCAGTTGGTAGCTCTTGCGCGTATGTTCGCCTACCATTTGGTAGTTCTTCTCGTCGAAGATGTAGAAGTCGTCGTTCAAATCGCGTGCTGGTACCATACCTTCGCACTTGTTCTCGTTCAACTCTACATACAGGCCCCATTCCTGAATGCCCGAAATGGTACCGAGGTAGATGTTCCCGATTTTGTCCATCATAAACTCCACCTCTTTGTATTTGATTGAGGCGCGTTCGGCGTTGGCTGCCAGCACTTCTTGTGCCGAACAGTGCTCGCAAAGGTCTTCAATAGTCTTTTTGTCTGCGCTCTTCTCGCCTGCTGCATAGCGGTCAAGTAAGCGGTGGACCATTACGTCGGGGTAACGGCGTATAGGCGATGTGAAGTGGGTATAGTAGTCGAATGCCAAACCATAGTGCCCAACGTTGTTGGTGGTGTATACGGCTTTTGCCATCGACCTTACGGCTATTGTCTCAATCAGGTTTTGCTCCTTTTTGCCGTTTACGTCCTTCAACAGCTGGTTGATGGAGTTCGACACCTCGTTGTTTTTACCCTCAGTCTTGATTTTGTAATTGAATTTTGAAATGAACTCGTTCAAACTTGTCAAACGGTCGGGGTCTGGCGTGTCGTGCACACGGTATACAAACGTCTTGGCCTTTTTGCCAGGGGCCGCTTTTCCTATGTGGGTCGCAACAGTCTTGTTTGCCAACAGCATGAATTCCTCTACCAGCTTGTTGGCGTCTTTGCTCTCTTTAAAGTAGACGCTCAGAGGCTTCCCGTTCTCGTCAAGCACAAATTTTGTCTCCTTGCTCTCGAAGTTGATGGCGCCGTTTTTGAATCGTTCCTCGCGGAGCTTTTTTGCCAGTCTGTCGAGTATCAGAATCTCCTCAGCATAGTCGCCCTCTTTCTTCTCGATACGCTCTTGTGCCTCTTCGTAGCAGAAGCGGCGGTTCGAGCGGATGATGGTGTGCGCTATCTTGTAGTTGTACACTTTCGCGTTGTCGTCCATCTCGAAAAGTACCGAGTAGGCGAATTTGTCCTCGTCTTGGCGTAGCGAGCACAGCACGTTGCACAAACATTCCGGCAACATTGGTATTGTACGGTCTACCAGGTAGACCGATGTTGCGCGTTCTACGGCCTCTTGGTCAAGCAGGTCGCCTTCCTTCATGAAGTGGCTCACATCGGCAATGTGGACGCCTGCCTCCCAATGCCCGTTCTCCAGTTTCTTGATGGAGAGCGCATCGTCGAAGTCTTTCGCGTCGATAGGGTCAATGGTGAAAGTCACCACGTCGCGGTAGTCGATGCGTTCTTTTAAGTCTTGTTCGGTGATTTCTCCCGATAGCGTTTCTGCGTATCGGCTGATTTCTTCCGGATAACTGTATGGTAAGCCGAATTCGGCCAAAATAGCGTGCATCTCGGTGTTGTTGTCGCCTGCGTGGCCTAGCACGTCGATGACTTCACCGTTCGGATTCTTGTCTTCGTCTTCCCAGCCCAGGAAGCGGACCAGCACTTTGTCGCCGTCTTCGCCGTTCTTTATCTTGTCTAGTGGAACGAAGATGTCGTTAGGACAGATGCGTCTGTCCATTTTTACGAAGGCGAACTTCTCCGATACGCACAGTTCACCGACAAATGTCTCGCGGGCGCGTTCCAATACGGTTACAACCTGCCCGGCTTCGCTGTCTTCTTTGGTGTGGTCGAATTTGCGAATCAGCACGGTGTCGTTTGCAAGGGCGTGGTTCATATTGTCTTCGCCAATGAAAACCTCGTCTGCTCCGTTGGCGTTTTCTGCGCCTTCAGGCACAAACACAATCTTGAAACCGGTCTTTCTCACCAGTTTACCCTTGTATAGCCTTATGTCGTTGTTGAATTGGTATTTTCCTGTCTCTGGTACAACTATGTAGCCGCGTTTGTATAGGTAGATGATGTTTTGGTCCAATTCGCTGATCTCTTCCTTCTGTTTCGCGTTCATCGCCTCTAGCACCTGTTTGTGGTTGACTACTTTGTCGCGGTTCTTGTAGAAATAGCGGACCAAAGCCTGTTCTATGGCGTTTCTCGTCTCCTTTCGCAAACCATTCCTTTTCTCGCTAGGCTTGCCGAAACGGCTGCCACGGAAACTGAATGCACTGGCTATTTTTTTTGCGCTGTCCTTGACGCTGCGTCGTTCGCTACTTTTCTTGCTGCTTTTTTTGCCAATACCACCTCGGCCTTTTCTTCTACTCATTTTCTTTCTTTTTTGTCTGTCGACTTTACTGCATTGTTGTTGCTTTCTTCTTTTTGCCGGGCCGGTGGTGCCGGTTTATGCCCTTTGGCTTTTTCCCATATGCGACGCTGGCAGCAAAGTCTATTGTTTTTATTACTCGGTTTACGGACTTGTTCGGGGTGTCACGTAATACTCTTCAGTTTGCAAAGATAGTCATTCCTATGCAATTTTTGGGTGTCGCCTCCCAAATATGATAGGTATAAAAAAACAGCACCAAGAATACTTGATGCTGCTGTTTTTTACTTGAAATGGCGAAGATTTACTTGCGGATTTCAAGAGCCTTGATAATAGCACGATATCTTTCGATATCTCTGTCCTTAAGGTAGTCAAGCTGGCGACGGCGTTTGCCGACCAATGCCTTAAGTGCACGCTGCGTAGTATAATCTTTGTGATTTGACTTCATGTGTTCAGTCAAATGGCTAATACGGTATGAAAATAGCGCTATCTGGGCCTCGCATGAGCCAGTATCGGTATTAGACTTCCCGTATTTGCCGAAGATTTCGGCTTTCTTTGCAGAATCTAAATACATATAATTTTGTTTTGTATAGTGAATTAATCGGGTGCAAAATTAGTGCTTTTTGTTTTGTTATCCAAAACTTATGACCTTTTTTTATTTCGATTTGCAACTTTCCAAGTCGTGTGAGATTTTTGCCGCACAGAAGTTTGGCCCGCACATGGTACAGTATTCCCCCTCGGTATGCCCGGCCGCCATAAAGTATTCTTTTGCGCGTTCTGGGTCGAGCGAGAGGTTGAACTGGTCTTTCCAGCGGAAGTCGTAGCGGGCTTTGCTGAGGGCGTTGTCGCGTATGGCGGCTCCCGGGTGGCCTTTTGCCAGGTCGGCGGCATGTGCGGCTATCTTGTAGGTTACCACTCCGGTGCGGACGTCTTCGCGGTCTGGTAGCGCCAAGTGTTCCTTCGGCGTCACGTAGCAGAGCATTGCTGTGCCGAACCAGCCTATCTGGGCTGCTCCTATGGCGCTGGTTATGTGGTCGTAGCCGGGCGCTATGTCGGTTACTAGCGGACCCAGGGTGTAGAATGGCGCCTCGTGGCAACTCTTTATCTGGCGGTCCATGTTTTCCCTTATTTTATGCATTGGCACGTGGCCGGGCCCTTCTATAAAGGCCTGCACGTTTTTCGCCCACGCGCGTTCTACCAGTTCGCCCAAGGTGTCGAGTTCGGCAAACTGGGCCTCGTCGTTGGCGTCGGCCGTACAGCCCGGACGCAGACCGTCGCCAAGGCTTACGGCTACATCGTATTGGGCCAATATGTCGCAAATCTCGTCAAAATGCTCGTATAGGAAGCTCTCTTTGTTCTTTTTCTTGCACCACATACTCATAATAGAACCTCCGCGCGATACTATTTTGGTCAGTCGCTTCTCCGACAGGTGCACGTTTTTCAAACGGATGCCTGCATGAATGGTGAAGTAGTCGACACCTTGTTCGCATTGCTCGATAAGGGTGTCTTTGAACAGCTCCCAGTCGAGTTGGTCGGCATCGCCGTTCACTTTCTCCAGTGCCTGGTAGATTGGCACTGTGCCAACTGGCACTGGGCAGTTGCGGATGATCCATTCACGGGTCTCGTGGATGTTGGCTCCTGTTGAGAGGTCCATCAGCGTGTCGCCGCCCCATTTGCAACTCCATACGGCTTTTTCCACCTCTTCCTCTATGCTCGATGTGGTGGCCGAGTTCCCGATGTTGGTGTTTATCTTCACCAGGAAGTTGCGCCCTATTATCATAGGTTCGGCTTCCGGGTGGTTGATGTTGGCTGGCAGTACGGCACGGCCGGCGGCTATCTCATCGCGTACAAATTCGGGGGTGATGTGGGTTTTTATGCCCAACTCTTCGCAGTTCATGTTCTCGCGGATGGCCACGTATTCCATTTCGGGGGTCACAATTCCTTGTTTCGCATAATACATCTGCGATATCTGCCGGCCTGCTTTTGCACGGCGCGGTAGAGCTATGTGCTCGAAACGGAGGTGGTCGAGGCTATGGTCGTCGCGGCGCATTCGGCCGTATTCCGAACTGATCTCTTTCAACACCTCGGTGTCGCCTCGTTGTTCTATCCAGCTCTCCCGCATGCGGGGCAGCCCCTTTTTCAGGTCTACCTCTATATTGGAGTCGCCAAACGCGCCGCTGGTGTCGTAAACGGTTACAGGGGCGTTCTGCTCCATCTCGCGCTTCCCGTCCACTATTCTTACTGTTGGGGTGAGCGTTACTTGGCGCATGCCGACCTTGATGTCGGGAAATAGTTTGCCCTGCATGTATATCTTTTTGCTGCCGGGAAATTCAATCTTTATGCTGTTGTCCATGTTTGGTATGTTTTCGTTTGTTTTCTTATTGTTTGTTCCAGGCCAGTTCCGTTATTATAGGGTAGTGGTCTGAGTAGGGGACTTTGTCCCTCACGTATTTTTTTACGTACAGTTGTTTGCTGTGCATTATGTCGTCAATCCTGAACTTGATGTTGCCTTCGTTGAAGGTGTGCCCGTAGCCCCGTCCTTTTTCTGTAAAGGCATCGGTCAGTTTGTCGCTGGCAAGCGTGCTGTAGGTGTACGATACCGGTACGTCGTTTATGTCGCCGCACAGTATGATCGGATAGTGCGTTTTCTCTACCAGTTCGGCTACCTTGTCGGCTTGCTTTTCGCGCAGGCTGTATGCCTCGCTCAGTTTCTTGTTAATGGCTTTTGCCTTGCTGTTCGTGCTGTCGCCGTGTCTCCTCAGGTGTTGCAGCATATCTCGCTCGGTGCTTGTCAGTTTGTTCGATTCCAAGTGCAGGTTGAAGATGCGGATGGTGTCGCTGCCCAGCACCACATCGCTGTAGATGGCCGACTTGTAGCGGCTTTCTATTGCTATCTCTTCGTGCTTCAGTATGGGGTGCTTCGAGAAGGTGGCCATGCCGTAGGTCCCCTTCATTTGCAGTTCCGATTGGCTGAAATGGTGGTAGGGGTATTTTGCGCGTAGCTTGTCCATTAGGTCTGAACGGGTCAGGAAACGTTTCTCTTTCCCGGTGTGGTAGCCGAATTCCTGAAGGCAGACTATGTCGGCATCTTGTTTCAGCAGGTAGTCGGGCACCTTGCTGTTCTTGTCGTAAAAGTTGAACAACTTTACGTTGTAGCTCAATACCTTTATTTTGTCGGTAATGACTTTCTCTGCCGGATTGTTCTTGTGTATGCCGATGGTTTTTTGCAGGTTGTGGCTACTGAGGATAAGGCTGCAGACGGGTATCACTACATACCATTTGCGCTTCAGTATCCAGTAGGCGGCTGCCAATGCGTTGGATAAGGCTATGGCGGGAAATGCTAAACCCAGATAGGTGAATGCCATTGTTGTCGACGGACGGACCCACGCTGTGGCGCCTGCCGATAGCAGCAGGAGGCTGAGCAGCAGGGTGCATAGCAATAACGGGTATTTAAGTATTCTGTATAGCATTTTGTCCCTTCCTCGCTTGGAAGTCTCTCTCTCTTATTTTTTGCTGGCATTAAAAAGGGTCGCTCTCTCTTCGTCTGTCAGCGAGGAATAGCCGCTTTCCTTTATCTTGTCTAGTATGGCGTCGATGGCCTCGTTTTGGGCTTTTTTACGCATGTTGTAGCTCTCGTCGGCCGCTTTCCCGTGGGTGTTGTTGTAAACAACCTTGAATTTTGGCGATTTGTTGCCTTTGAGCAGGTTGGCTAATTTGTCTACAAGGTTCGACAGGAAGTCTATGATGCGGCCTATCCATTGCGTTATGTTGGTTCCTTTACGCATGTGGTAGCCGAACAGGTAGCCTGCCACTGCACCGCCCAGGTGGGCGAAACAGCCTCCGGCGTTTTCCTTGTAGTCTACCAATACGCTTAGGGCTACAAACGCCATGGCAATCCATTTTAACCTTATCTCTCCCAACAACACCAGCTTTACCGGCATTTCCGGATTGGCTATGGCGGCTGCTACCAACACGGCCATAATGGCGGCCGACGAGCCGTCGAGGGTGGTGTAGTTGGTGTAGGCCGATAGCGATGGAAACAGATTGAGCGCCAGTATGAAGAACAGACCCCCTACCAGGCCTCCGAAAATGAACAGGTTCACCAAGTCGCGTGGCTGGTACGACAACATGAAGAGTTTTCCCATCCAGTACAGCATCAGTATGTTGAAGATGAAGTGGATGAACTGCTCGTGGTAGAACATATAGGTCACGAGTGACCATGGCATCGACACGGCTTCCGCTATGTTGGCCGGTAGCGCGAAGATGAACCTTAGTAGAACTGACGAATCGAACAAACTTAATACCATGCTTGTTAACGATGTCGTTAAGTATATGCCGCTAAGTATGAATATCAGTTTGCTTAACAGGTCGCCCTCTTTATACAGGGTTCCTAACTCTTTGAACGTATTTGACATCTTAATTCCCTTTTTTCTGTTAGTACATCGGTCCTGATTCTTCCCCTGTCCGGCGCCACCAGAGTATTAGCAGAACCCCGAACAGTACGCCTCCCAAATGGGCTAAATGGGCTATGCCGTCGCTGGTCCTCGCAAATGTTTCCACTACTTCCAGTACAATGAAGAAGCCTATCATAAACTTCGCTCTGATGGGGATGGGTATGAAGAAAAAGAACAACGGCAGGTTCGGAAACACCATCGCAAAGGCGGTCATCACCCCAAATGTCGCTCCCGATGCGCCTACTACCAGTGGGGTCATATATTCCATAATGAAGCGGCGCAGCCCTTCTGTGCTGTCAAAGTGTACAATGTTTGGAATGTTGTGGGTTCCCGTGTTTATATTGAACGACGTGGTGGCTCCTCCGTTGGTTATGTCGCTGCCGAAGACTGAAATACAGAGGTCGGAGGTCGACTCCCCGACAAACATGGTACTCCAGGCGGCCTGTTGGGCTACGGCTCCTCCTATACCGCAGATGAAGTAGAAAAGGAGGAAGCGGGCTGTCCCCCAATGGCGTTCCATCATAGAACCGAACATCCACAGGTTGAACATATTGAAGAACACATGCATTATGCCGCTTCGGTCGTGTAAAAACATGTAACTGATCATCTGGAAGGGCTTGAAACTATCCGACTCCCAGTAATGCAACCCGAATACCGTATGAAGGTCAATGCCGATAAGGTGCTTGTTGCAGTTGGTTATGTCGAACAGCCATATCAGCAGGTTGATGATGATAAGGTTTTTTACCCCCGGACCTAAGTCGAAAAGTGGTGATCTGTTTTGTGACATATTCTGAATTTGTTTGCTGCAAAGTTACTCTTTTTTATTGTAATTTCTGGCCTTTTGGACCTCCTATGACCCCCTTTCATGGCTTTAGAGGCGTTTATTTCTTTTTTTTACTCATTTTTCTGCCCTCTTCTCTTGTTTTTTAATGTTTTATCTATAATTTTGGGTTTGTGCCAAGTTTGCAAGGCGGGCTAGTTAGTATGTGTTAATAAAAGTTCCTGATCTGGTAACCTTGAAAAACAAGAATTATTAATTTATTTCTCTTATATATTGTATTATGAATAAAAGTGAATTGGTAGATGCTATCGCAACTGCTTCTCAGTTGACTAAGGCTGATAGCGAAAAAGCTTTGAACGCATTTATTGACGCTGTTAAGGGTGCTCTTAAGAAAAAAGATTCTGTTGCCCTCATTGGTTTCGGTACTTTCTCTACTGTCGAGAAGGCTGCTCACGAAGGTATCAATCCTGCTACTAAGGCAAAAATCAAAATCCCTGCTAAGACTGTCGCTAAGTTCAAACCAAGCTCAAAGATTCTTGACTAATCCAGATTAAGAAATTTTGACATTGATAAAAAGAGACCTTCGGGTCTCTTTTTTCGTTGTCTACCTTTTTGTTCGTACATTTGCATCGGTTAATCTGATTTTTTTTTGAAAAATGGCTGAAATGAAGAATTTGGCTGCACAGACCGCTGTATATGGTCTTAGCAGCATTTTAGGACGTTTCCTCAACTGGTGCCTGGCTCCTCTCTACACTTACGTGCTGGCCAGCCAGTCGGAATATGGCATCTATACAAACATTTATGCTTGGACCGCCCTCCTCATCGTTATCCTTACCTATGGTATGGAGACGGGCTTTTTCCGCTTTGTAAATAAAGAGGAAAACGACCCGAAAAGGGTCTATAGCTCTGTCTTGTGGTGTGTCGGCTTGTCTTCCGCCGTTTTTGCCGTCTTTGCCGTGTTGTGCTCGCCTGTTATGGCTCATGCGTTGCAAATTGACGGACACTCCGACTTTGTCGCGGTTATGTGCGTAACGGTGGCTATCGATGCTTTCTGCTGCATTCCTATGGCTTATCTGCGCTACAAAAACCGTTCTGCCAAGTTTGCCATGGTCAATCTGATCATGATTGCCGTCAATATCTTTTTTAACATCTTCTTCCTCTTGGTTTGTCCTTGGCTCCATAATGTGGCTCCCGCTTCTGTCGATTGGTTCTACAATCCTTCTTATAGCGTTGGCTATGTGTTTGTGGCAAACCTGATTTCTACTTTGAGCAAGGTGGCGTTGCTTTCTCGTGAAATCAGAGAGTCTGACTTCTTAATCGACAGGAATCTGCTCGCTAAAATGTTGCGGTATTCCTTCCCTTTGCTTATTCTGGGGGTAGCTGGCATTATGAACCAGACACTCGACAAAATACTTTTCCCGGTTATCTATACGTGGAGCGGACATTCTGTTGCTGAGGCGCAGGCTCAATTGGGTATATATGGCGCCTGCTTTAAGGTGGCTATGGTGATGATGATGTTTACCCAGGCCTTCCGCTATGCCTANNGCTACGGTAGGCTCGCTGACAGCCGTCTTCCTGATGCTGATATTCGCTTTCATCAGTCCTATCAGCAGCACGCTTGGCTATGCAGCCCATCCCGACTATCTGCTGATGATGGCTGTAGTGGTGGCACTGGATGCCATCCAGGCCCTGCCCTTCAGCTATCTGAGATATCAGAAGCGGGCCATCCGCTTTGCCTCACTCAAGATGCTGTTTATCGTGCTGAACATCGCGCTGAACGTCATCTACTTCGTCATGCTGGGTAAGACGTCGGTATTCTACGTGTTCTTCATCAACCTGCTGTGCACAGGCCTTATCACCTTCTTCTTCCTGCCAGATATGTTCCGTATCAAGTGGCAGTTTGACGGCCGTCTGCTGCGCCAGATGCTGGGCTATTCGTGGCCCATCCTGATACTGGGTATCGCAGGTATTCTGAATCAGGTGGCTGATAAGATTATCTTCCCATTGGTTTATCCCGACGAGGCCGATGCCAACGTGCAGTTGGGCATCTACGGCTCGTGTGTAAAGATAGCGATGATCATGGCCATGATTACCCAGGCCTTCCGCTATGCCTACGAACCATTCGTGTTCGCCCAAAACAAGGGGGGCGATAAAAAAAAGGAGTATGCCGATGCTATGAAGTTCTTCGTCATCTTCTCGCTGCTGATTTTCCTAGGTATGGTGTTCTACCTCGATATCCTCAAATTTATTATCCAGGCCGACTACCATGTGGGGCTGTCCATCGTTCCTGTGGTTTTGGTGTCTTATTTGTTCCAAGGCATCTATTTCAACTTGTCGCTGTGGTATAAACTGACCGACAAAACCTTCTTTGGGGCGGTGTTCTCTGTGGTGGGACTGGTTATTACGTTTGTGGTCAATGTGGTGGGCGTGCCGGTCTGGAGTTACTGGGCTTCGGCTGTGGCTTCGCTTGTTTGCTTTGTCACAATCACCATCATTTCGTATTTTGCCGGGCAGCGTTACTATCCCGTCAACTACGACCTCAAGTCAATGGCGCTTTACTTCTTTGTCGCTATGGCCATGTTTGCCGTTAGTCGTTTGTCTCCGCTCTGTGGGGTCCTTGCCTATGTGCAGAATACGGCTTTGCTGGCGCTATATCTGGCTTTGGTCTTTAAACGCGATTTGCCTATTACTGCGGTTCCTTTTGTGGGACGCTTTTTCCGTCACAACCAATAGTGCCTATGCTTAAGTTGCTCCTGCCAGTCTTATTGGGCTTGTGCTTTCTGTGCCCGGGTGCGCGTGCTTTGCCTGCCGATGCCTATGTGGCGGTTAATATACCTGCCCGCTACATGGTGTCGCTCGATGCTTTGGCGTCTTATATCCGTGCCAATTACAATGGTACCGAAGCGCAACTGTGGGCGCTCTACTCATGGGAGGCTTCTCGCTTGCGGTACAATCTTTCGAAGCGGGACGTACAGCTGAATATTACCAATCCTGACGAGTTGGCGTTGTGGACGCTGAAAAGTGGCGAGGGTGTATGTGCCAATTTCGCCGCTCTCTTCTATGCTGTCGCCCGAAGGCTTGGGGTGGAGGCTTATCTGGTCGGGGGGTATGCGGTTACCCATAACAATGTACGCGACGACGGACATGAGTGGGTGGGGTGCGTCATAGAGGGTAAACCATTCTTTTTCGACCCTACCTGGGGTGGCGGTTATATGTTGAACGACGCTCAGTATGTGCATAGGCTGAATGCGGCCTATTTTATGGTGAAACCGGAAGATATGGTGCGGACCCACATGCCTGAAGATCCGCTCTTCCAGTTCCTCGACTTCCCGCATTACTACGACGAAATTGACAATCCGGGGGTCGACCATCCGGTGAGCGTGTATTTTAATTGGCGTGACTCGCTGGCGACTTATAACAGACAGGATACACTTGCACGCTTAGGCGGACAGCTGGCGCGTATGCGCCGGAATGGCTTTGCTAACGATTGGATTTCTGGCGAGATCTTGCGGTTGCAACACAATTACGAGGCTATGTTGCTGAATCGACAGGTCGATGTCTTTAACGATTGTGTTGACCGCTCGAACAAACTTATTGCCCGTGTTAACAACCGTCCTGCCGATGGCTCGAACGCGCAGATCTTGTTGCGTGAGGTAGCCGATATTAGAAAAACGCTTGTCGCTATGGCCGATGTGCTCGATGAGGTCGATTTTTCTTCCGACGCCTTGGTCAAGGGGGCCGCTAAACTGCAACAACAGTCCGAAAGCCTCCTTTCTACTCTCTCTAAACTTGAAATTACATTAAATAAACGATAATTATGAGCAATAGTCTTCTTCCGCCTGCCCTCCAACAGGGCGATTTGGTCGTTATTTTGTCTCCCTCCAGTGCTTTGGCCGATGCTTCCTTAGTCGATGGCGCAAAACGCACTCTTGAAGGGTGGGGACTTCGTGTCAGGGTCGCTAACCATGCCCTCGATAGTTTCAACCATTTCGCCGGTACCGATATTGACCGGTGTTCCGATTTTGAGGCTGCAATGAACGATCCAGAGGTGAAGTGCATTTTGTGTAGCCGTGGTGGGTATGGCGCTTCGCGTATGATTGACAACTTCCGTAGCGTCGATGTGCCGAACAACCCTAAATGGATTATCGGCTTTAGCGATATTACCGCATTGCATGCCTATGTGTCTGTTTCCGGCACTTGCTCCCTGCATGCGCCTATGGCTAAGGCGCTGGCGAACTCCCACTCGCAGAAAAGGATACTGAAGAATATGCACGATATCCTTTTCGGTTTGAAGGGGATGGACTACAAGGTCGCTGCTCACCCGATGAACAGGGTGGGGACCGGATGTGGAAGACTTTTTGGTGGTAACCTTTCCCTTATTTATTCTTTACAGGGTACGCCTTTCCAGTTCCCTGCCGACGGCGCCATTTTGTTTATCGAAGACCTTTCTGAAAAGGTTTATCATATCGACCGTATGCTGATGAACTTGCGCTTGAGTGGCATGCTCTCACGCTTGAACGGACTCGTTGTCGGACAGTTTACCGACCTTGTCCCTAATACGGGTATAGGGCAGTCTCTTGAGGAAATCGTTATGTCGAAGGTGGCCGATTACGGTTATCCTGTTTGCTTCAATTTCCCGGTAGGCCATGTGGGGCGTAATTTCCCTATGGTTGAGGGCGCTCTGGTTGAACTTTCTGTCTCTGCCGAAAAGGTCATGCTGGTCCAAAAAGAGTTCTACGGAAAATAGGTTCCTGTTTTATTTGAAAAAATGCGGTGATAAACTTGCAGAATAGATGGGTTTGTGCTAATTTTGCAACGCAAAACCGATAAGGTTTGGCTGGATTGGACTGGTGCGTTAGTTCAGCTGGTTAGAATGCCGCCCTGTCACGGCGGAGGTCATGGGTTCGAGTCCCATACGCACCGCAGAAAGAGAATCAAGAATTTGGTTCTCTTTTTTTGTATGTTGTATAAGGTTTTTTGATGTAGTTAGGTGCGGTGCATGGAACTGTATTGTTGTTAGTGGCCTTCTCCTATTTCTCCGATTACTACAAAGGGAACAGAAATGACTGTCGCTATAAAAAAGAGGCACAGGCCAAACATTATGTTCTGCGATAGTGCGGCTTCTGTTTTTAACAGGATGAAGGCCAATATGGTTGCTCCTATGGTACCTGCAAAAAGGAAATAGCGGTCGTTCATAAGGTTATAGAGTATGCCTAATATGGACGCAATTGCGCATAGGCTTGTGTAGATGTAGAACAACGTCCCCGGATTATTATAGTAAAGGTAGATGCTCGCAATTGGTGTGCTGATTATCGCAACTGTTGCTGATACTAAAACGAGTGTGGCCATTACTGGGTTGCTCGCTGTCTTGCTAAGAATTCCAAATAAAATTGCCGATATTAGCGGTACTAGGATGAGTGGAGTGTTCATATCTGTTTGTTTTTAGGCAAAGTTATGGCGTCGGCGTTTTTCTGTAAAGAGCATATGTGCGCTAAAAGTGAGCAGAATAGGTGTTTTGGGCGGATAATTGTCGTCGGTGTGGGTTTACTGTTTAAAAAAAGTGCCAGCTTTTTTGAATCATGCTTACATATCCCCTGCCTGTACTTTTTCTACCCTAAGTTTCCTACTAGCTAGCGTTTGCGGCACAAAACCGAAAGGTTCGGCTCGATTGAACTGGTGCGTTTGTTCTGCAGGTTGGTATTCCTCCCTATCATGGCGGAGGTCATGGGTTCGAGTCCCATACGCACCGCAGAAAGAGAATCAAGAAATTGGTTCTCTTTTTTGCGTTATAGGGCTATTGGTATGTTTGACTGACTGGCCGATTAGAATTATAAGTCCTATACATCCTAAAACTAGTATGCTGACTATTGGTTGTATGTTTGCTACTCCTAATGCTTCTCCGTCCCATGAAGGCGGCGCTTTTGCTGCCAATGTTTTTATACGATAGAAAATAGGTGAGCAGAAGAGCATGTAACCGTTCTTTTCCCGAACGCAATGTAAGGTGAAGGGCTTCTAACAGATATGTGCAAAAACGGGCACCAATAAAAAAGCGGATGGCTTTTGCCACCCGCTTTCGCTATTTACTTCTTCTTTTTCGTTTTGTCTATTCCATACGAGAGAATGAGTTCGTGTGTGTTCGAAGGCAGTCGGTAATTCGTTCCGAAACCTAGGTCGTAAGAGTAGCCGAAGCGGAATTTCTTCCATTCTATACCGAGTGTCATAACCAGCATCGAAGGGTCGAACCCCTCGTTGAGGTCTGGTCGGAAGGTGACTCCGCCCCAAATGAAACGGTCGTAGAATGCAAGTGAGCCAATCTCAAGCACGTTGGTTTTGTTGCGGTGCATATAGGCTACGGTTGGGGCCAGTTCCCATTTTGTGCATAGCGGAATTAGCGATGTCCCGTATAGGTAGTAATGGCGTTCCGACTGGAAGGTGGTCTCCTCGTTCTTGGTTAGGTGGGTGACCGAGGCGCCTAATGTCCAGTAGGGGTTGGTCAACTCAAAACCTAAATCGAAGTCGGGCGATACTTCTGTCTCTTTGTCGGCGGGGAGTGATTCCTCGCCTATTTCCGAGTAGTCTTCAACTGTGTTTTGGTAGGCATCGAAATAACCGATGTTGATGCCGCCTCCCAAACCGAACGAGAGCACGTAGTTGTCGCTCAAGTCTATCTGATAGGCATAAACCAACTTCATGTTTGTGGTGCTGTGTGCCACACCTATCTTGTCGTACGAGCAGGTGAAGCCCATTCCCGACTTAATCTTGTCGATATAATTGGTCACGTTCAACACGCCCGTGCGCGGACTGTTCTCTATGCCCGCCCATTGTATTCGGCCATGCAGGAAGATGTCTACATCGTTGGTGTTACCGGTCGCGGCTGGGTTCTTGTTTACGCGCGAGAAGATTTCTTGCGAGAGCAAAAGGTCTTGCTGGGCACTTGCCTGTAAAAGGCCGAGTGCGGTAAACAATGTGTATAATATAGCTTTCTTTCTCATGGTCTCTGATTAGTCTAGTTTGATGATTTCTACACGGCGGTTCTTCTGGTGCTCTTCTTCGGTTTTCGCATCCCTGATTTCTGGCTGTAACTCTCCGAATCCCTGGTGTACCAAACGGCTCTTGTCTATGCCCATCTTTACAAGTCGGTCGCGAACAATCTTTGCTCGGCTGATTGAAAGTTTTTTGTTGTACTTTTCGGTGCCTCGGGTGTCGGTATGTCCGTTTATCAGGAATTTGCTGTCTGGATTAGAGGTGATGAATTCGTAGATGTAGTCGAATTCTTTATCGTAGCTGTCAATCAGCGATGTCTTGTCGAAATCGAAGTAGAAGATGCAGGTGTTGTAGTCCTTCCTTATCACCTTCATTGCGGTGTCGGTCTTGACGATGGCTTCCGCCGGCACAGTGTCGGCTGGTACGGTCTCTACTATTACAGGCTTCTGTTTCTCAGGACGGTAGATGTTGTCGTTGCCGTCTCGGTTGGAAATGAGGAACGGACAGCCGTTTACCACTACATAATTCTCGTCGTTGCTGTTGGTGTTGAAGGCTGTTGGTATCATCTCTGGTCTTGTACGGTCTGTAAGGCTGGTCTTGAAGATGTTCGAACCCGTTAGCGTGTCGCTGGTGCTAGACGTAAAATAGAATGCGCTGTCGCCTGCCAAGAATGGGAAGTCTTCATCGGCGGAGGTGTTGATTCTTTCGCCCATGTTTACTGGTGCCGACCATCGGTCGGTGTTCCAGTCTGAATACCAAATATCCTTTCCGCCGGCTCCGCCTTCAAATGTTGCAGAGTAGTAGAGGCGTTTCCCGTTCTTCGAAAGCGCAGGGTTGTACATGCCTTTCACTGCAGGCTCTCGGTAGGTCCATCTTCTTGCGGCAAACGATGTCCCCTTTATTTCTGTTCGGCCTCCGCCAAGTCCGTCAATCTTCAATTTCTGAGGATTCCCCCAAAGGTTGTTGACCTGTTCTGCTTGGTAGAGCTCGCCCCCTTTTGAAAAAATGATGGTTTTGCCGTATTGGGTAAACTGGCCTTCTATGCCTAAACTGCTGAGGTCGGGCATTGGGGTTATGGATTGAATGTCCAGGCTGTCGCCCATTTCTGCCAAGTAGACGGTGTCGTTTCTGGTAAAGGCCAGCTTTCCGTTCAGCAGGGAAAGACCTCCCTCTGCTTTTTCTGTGTTGGTGCGCGATCGCTCTATGGTGTAGCCTTCTAAGAACTTTCGTTCTATTGATAGGGCGGTCGTAGTTATTAGGATTGCAATGGCAGTGATAACTGGTTTCTTCATGTTGTTCTTTTCTTGTTATTTGTATACTTCAATAGACCCTTTCTTTTTTCTGTCGTCTTTTAAGATTATTGTGTAGATGTATACGCCTGGGTCGGCTGTCTCTCCTCTGTAGCTGCCGTCCCAACCGTCTTTAGAGTGGCAAACCAGGTTGCCATAACGGTCGTAGATGTAGACTTCGTAACCTTTCATGAAGACGTCGTTTTTGCCATCGCGGGTGTGAGGCGTAAACAGCGTTGGTATAATTGTGCTGTCTATTGGCTCCACAACTTTCAGCTGCACCGTGACCACGCTGTCGCAACCATACCTGTTTGTCTTTGTCAGTTTGTGGTAGAATACTCCAACTTTTTCTTGTACTGGCAAGTCAAATCCGTAGTATTGGTAGTCGTATCCTTTGAAAACGGTTGCATAGTAATGGAACGTGCTGGTTGGTAGTTTTTTAATATGCAGATATATAATCGAGTCGGCTCCAGAGGCTGTTGTCTCGTGCAGAATGTAGGTTCTGCCCGGCTTGTAGGCGCTGTCTTTATAGGTGAATGTCTCGTTCTCGCAGATTTCCTCGTATAGGTGATTGCTGTATGCGGAGTCGGGGCTTACATATAGCGACAAGGTGACTGTACTGTCGCAACCGAATTGGTTTTTAAATGTTTCGGTGTAGGTAGAGGCTCCGGCTGTTAGTTCCCCAATGTTGAAGCCATTTGCCGTATAGCTTCCTTTTGCGGTGGAGGTGGTGTCGTAGATGGTGGTGTCGTTGGGTTCGGCTACAAAAAGGTGGAGCTGTAACGATGAGTCGCAGTCGCAGCCTTTGTATTTGCCAAGAACTATTTTGTATTCGCCGGTCTGGTCGAAGGTCTCACCATGAATGGTGTAGCTCTCGCCTTTACAGATGGTGTCGTAGACGGGTATGGGTCGGGTAAGGGAATTCAGTATCAGGGTCACCGTACTGTCGCAACCATATTCGTTTTTAAGGGTCTTTGAGAAAAAACTGAGGGTGCCTAGCTTTACGTCGACCGTGAAGCCATTCTTGTTGTAATGGGTCTCGTTGACGATGAAGTCGTTAATAATCACGGTGTCCGTCCTCGCAGGCTTGAGGTTTAAGTTCACAATGGAATCTCCCCCTTGCTTGTCTTTCATCTTTATGGTGTAAACGCCTGGAGTGGTGAATTCTTTGTCTCCTATTCTGAAGGTGTCGTTTGCGCAAAGCAAAGCGTCAATAGTTGTGTTTGGCTTCTGATTCTTTTGTGCCTGCATGGCTGGCCATGTCGCCAACAAAAGAATCATCAGCAAACTTTTAATCTTTTTGAACATTTCTTGAGGTAAAATGTAGGTTATTTATATAGTTCAATTGTCCCTTTCTTCTTTCTCTTGTCTTTCAGTATGATTGTGTAAATGTAGACGCCTGGGTCGGCAAGTTTTCCTTTATAATATCCGTCCCAACCGTTTTTAGAGTGGCAGACCAGGTTGCCATAACGGTCGTAGATGTAGACTTCGTAATTGTCCATAAAGATGTCGTTTTTCCCATTTCGCAAATAGGGTGTGAACAGGGTTGGAACTGTTATGGTGTCTTTCGGAATTACGACGTTCAACTGCAGGGTTATGGTGCTGTCGCATCCATAACCGTTTGTGGTTGTCAGTTTGTGGAAGAATACGCCTTCTTTTTCCTGCACTGGCAACTCAAAACCGTTTTCCGAATAGCTGTCTCCAATATTTACTGTGGCCGAATAGCGGCTCTTGCTGGTTGGCAAACTCTTTATGTTCAATATAACCACACTGTCGTAGCCTAGGGCTGTTGTTTCATGCAAAGTGTAGCTGTTGCCAGGCTTGTAGGTCTCGCCGTTGTATGTGTAGGTCTCATTGTCGCAAATTGCTTCGTCTATTTCTTCTCCGTAAACGGTGTGTGGGGCAACTTCCAACACCAGTGTGACCACGCTGTCGCAGCCGAATTGGTTCTTGTAGGTTTTGGTGTAAGTGTTCTCGCCGACTTTAAGCTTTTTTATGTTGAAACCGTTCTTTTTATATTTTCTGTCGGCAATTGAAATGGTGTCATAAAGTGTTGTCTCGTTTGGCTCGGACACAAACAGGTGTATTTGTTGTGTCGAGTCTGCGTCGCTTCCCTTGAATTTTCCAAGCACAACTTCGTAGTCGCCGGTTTTGTCGAAGGTCTTCCCTGCTATGGTAAAGGTCTCGCCTTTGCAGATGGTCTCGTATATGGGCGATGGCTGGATGTAGGAGGTAAGGACGAGCGTTACTATGCTGTCACAACCATATTGGTTTTTCAGTGTCTGGGTGTAGGTGCTGACTGTCCCCTCTTTTATGTCAACCGAGAATCCGTTGCCTTCATAGTGGGTCTTGTCCACGATGTAGTCCTTTATCTCTACGGTGTCTTTTGGCGCTTGCTCTATGTTCAGGGTGACAATTGAATCGCCGCCTTGTTTGTTGGCTAACTTCGTTGTGTGGGTCCCTGGTGTTGAGAATTCTTTGTTGCCGATTTTGTAGGTTTCTCCCTCACAAAGTAAAACGTTTATCGTTTCGTAGGTAACGTTTGTTTTTCCGTTGCCATTACCGTTTCCATTACCATTGCCATTTCCGTTTCCATTGCCATTACCATTCCCATTACCGTTTCCGTTTCCATTTCCATTTCCATTTCCGTTTCCGTTGCCATTACCGTTTCCGTTGCCATTGCCATTTCCATTCCCATTACCGTTTCCGTTCCCATTTCCATTTCCGTTTCCATTGCCATTTCCGTTGCCATTACCGTTTCCGTTGCCATTACCGTTTCCGTTGCCATTTCCATTTTCTGGGTCTTTAGGGTCTTTTTTCTTCCAAATGGCATAAAGGGTCGTGTCCCCATCAGGCGTGAACTTTTCTCCTGGCTTGTACGATTTGCCAGTTCCATCTTCTTTTGTGTTCCATTCTAAAAATTCGCATCCTTCTCTTTCTAATTCGGGAAGAACTATTGCCTGCTGGTTTTTAAGACCATTCAATGCGGTATGCTTCCGGAAAAAATCTGGACTTAATGTTTCTTGCGCCTGTGTGAATGAACAGAACAGCAGAAAAATCCAAGGTAAAATATGTTTAGACATCATAAATTTTAGGGGCTCTCTTTCCTTTTTTAACAACGCCAACTGTAAGAACCCTATGACAGGTGGTTGTGAAACGACTAACTACATAAATAATGTACAGTCCTGAACTGTGAATTTGCAAATGACAAGTTTAATACTGTACTATATCCTTCTTTTTTTCAACGCAAAATTATAAAAAAACATACATGATACGGATAAAATATTCCGAAAAATGTATTTGCCAACAAATATTGTCTGTTTGGTGGCTTTTATACTAAGAGTTTTAGGCGATTTGAAACTTTTCGGGTGTTTCGAACAGGTTCAATGGTGTGCCGTTCCGCTGTCTTTTAAGATGCTTCTGATATTGTTCTTTTAATTTAGCAGTCCTTAAAATCAACATTAAGAATTGAAAAAAGTTTAAGGTAAGAGTCCGGAATCTTGTCAAGATACCTGTTTACCAAGCGTTCGAGTCCCATGCGCACCGCAGAAAGAGCGTCGAGAAATCGGTTCTCTTTTTTGTATATTGCATAAGGTTTTTAGTCCGACATTTTTTTTGTCGTTGTGCGGTGCGTGTGACTCTTTTTACTTAGTGGTGCCCCAGTTCGCTCGATAGAATTTTAATCGCGGCAATAATGCTGAGGATGTAGCTGAAACAGCCGCCTAATAACAGGTCGTTGTAGATGCTTGTGTCGGTTTTCAAAAAGTAGACGGCTGTTGCCGATAGGGCGGCAACGAAAAATGGGATGTGGGTTCCGTAAAATTTTGAAGATATGAACAGAAAGGCAATGGTACAAAAGGCAGAATAAATATAGAAGAGGGCGTTTGGATGGGTGTAGTACAGAAATATGCCCGCTATTGGGATGGAGATGAGCGATACAATTGCTAATGTGTCTTCCCATCCCAGATTGAATACTATACAGAGCACCGTAAGGGCGGCTAATGCTAGTGGAATAAATGTTAGAAATGTGATCATAATTGTTTAAGTTTTGTTTTTGAAGCAAAATTAGAGGGTCCGCCAGCTCTCTAAAAGAGCAAATATGTATAGAAAGTGAGCAAAATGGCATAAAATACTGTTGCTGGTACCTTCTTACCGATTTGAGGGAAATCTTCTTGCCCATTATAATTTTCGCGTGATTTTGATTGAAAAATTTCTCTCTTGGCTTGTATATGTCTGATTTTTGTTCTAACTTTGCAACGCAAAACCGATAAGGTTGGGCTGGTCTGAATTGGTGCGTTAGTTCAGCTGGTTAGAATGCCGCCCTGTCACGGCGGAGGTCATGGGTTCGAGTCCCATACGCACCGCACAAGAGAATCACATTGTTGGTTCTCTTTTTTTTATCTATTTAAAAACTTATCAGACGTTAACAAACTATGAACGAAGAAAACATTAAGACCTTAAAGACCTTTCTTGAAGGGAAAATTCCAAAAGACAGATTTCCTGTTGTAAGGAAGAGGTTGGCCGACATTGACGATGACAAGTTTCATAGGCTTACCAACACAATTGAAAAAGAGTTTAAATCGAAGTGGATTACCTTTTTACTCAATTGGTTTGGCTATTTGGGACCTATATATCTGGGGCGTATTGGTAAAACCATTGCGTTCTGGCTTCTCGTTGCTCTTGCTGGTGTAATGTTAGTGTTTTCCTTTTTTATTCCTTCCCTTCTCGATTCGTCTGGTCTGGATGCTGATACAAAAGACATTGTAGGTATGGTTTTATTGGTTGCAGGATGTGTCTTGTCGTTCATTCTCTCCATCTGGTGGCTCTTCGAACTATTTTTCTCTTTCAGCGATACAAAGAAATATAATTACCAGAAATTTACTCAAGCTATTTCTATAAAGGGTTCTCAAATCTGAAACGCTTTATATCATAGACTAAACAAGGTAAAATATGGGGTAATGACATATTGGGTGGGTACAATTTTGCATTTATGCTTTTTTTGTCAACACCTGACTTGTTATAAAACAAAAGCGGAAGGTTTCGGCCTTCCGCTTTTGTTTTTTACTGTTTTTTCCATTTGCCTTTGTCTATGCCGTACGAAAGTATGATTTCGTGCGTGCTCGACGACAGCTTCTCGTTTGTTCCTAGACCTAAATCGTAGGAATAGCCGAACCTGAACTTCTTCCATTCAACACCTAGGGTGATGACCAACATCGACGGATTGAATCCTTCGTTCAAGTCTGGTCGAAGGGTTAGCCCTCCCCATACAAATCGGTCGTAGAATGCAAGCGACCCGATTTCCATCACATTGGTCTTGTTGCGGTGCATATACGACAAGGTTGGTGCCAATTCCCATTTCTTGTTGACGGGTATGAGCGATGTCCCGTACAGATAGTAGTGGCGCTCTGGGTCTAATGAGTTGGACTCGTTCTTGGTCAGGTGGGTGACCGACGCTCCTACGGTCCAATAGGGGTTCGTCAACTCTGCTCCAAAGTCGAAGTCGGGCGATACCTTCGTCTCCTTGTCTGCCGACAGGGTCTCTTCGCCAAACTCGCTTGCGTCGTCAACGGTGTTTTGGTAGGGGTCGATGTAGCCGATGTTGACTCCGGCTCCTAATCCTAGCGAAAGCACGTACTTGTCGGTCAGGTCTAACTGGTAGGCATATACCAGTTTCATGTTGGTGGTGCTGTGTGCTACTCCCATTTTATCGTAAGAGCAGGTGAAACCCATTCCTGACTTTATTTTGTCGATGTAGTTCGTCACGTTCAGCACTCCGGTGCGTGGACTGTTGTCTATGCCGGCCCATTGTATGCGGCCGTGAAGGAAGATGTCTATGTCTTCGGTGTTGCCGGTTGCTGCCGGATTCTTGTTCACACGCGAGAAGATTTCTTGCGAGAGCATCAGGTCTTGCTGGGCACTTGCTGTGCAAATGCCAAGCACCGTAAACAGGCTATATAATATATTCTTTGTCGTCTTCATTTTTCGAATTAGTCTAATTTAATGATTTCTACACGTCGGTTCTTCTGGTGCTCCTCTTCGGTTGCCGCATTCTTGATATCGAGTTGCGACTTACCAAATCCCTTATACTCCAGACGGTTCTTGTCGACACCCATTTCAACGAGTCGGTCGTAAACAATTTTAGCACGGTTGGTCGACAATTTCTGGTTGTACTTTTCTCCACCTCGGATATCGGTGTGACCATTAATAGTGAATTTGCTGTTAGGATCGCTATTGACAAATTCGTAGATATAGTTGAACTCTTTCTCGTAAGAGTCAATCAGAGTCGTTTTGTCGAAATCGAAGTAGAAGACACAGGTCTTGTAGTCCTTCATTACCACTTTTGGGGTCGAATCAACCACTGTTGTATCTGGTGCCGGAGTCTCTACAATAACAGGTATTACCTCTGGGCGGTAGATATCCTGGTTCCCGTTTCTGTTAGAGATAAGGAACGGACAACCATCAGCCACAATAAAGTTCTCGTCGTTGCTATTGCTGTTAAACTCAGCCGGAATCATCACAGGTTTCGACTTGGTTTTGAGGTTCGTCTTGAAAATGTTCATCCCCCCAAGGGTGTCGCTGGTAGCCGAAGCAAAATAGAAGGCAGAGTCGCCAGCAAGGAATGGAAAATCTTCGTCAGCCGCAGTGTTGACAATGTCACCCAAATTGACAGGTGCGCTCCACGACTTACCATCGGGCTTACGGTCGGAATACCAAATATCACGGCCACCCTGTCCGCCTTCAAACTCGGTCACATAGTATAGGCGCTTGCCATTCTTCGAAATGGCTGGGTTGTACATTCCCGTTATGGTCGGCACTCTGTACGTCCAACGGCGTGCGGCGAACGAGGTTCCTTCTACCTTGGTCCTTCCTCCGCCTAGACCGTCGATCTTCAATTTTTGCGGATTCCCCCATTGTCTGTTGGTTTGCTCGGCTTGGTAGAGTTCCCCTCCTTTCGAGAAAACAATGGTTTTCCCGTATTGGGCAAACTGGCCTTCTATGCCCAAACTGCTTAAGTCGGGCATTGGGGTTATCTTCTTTATGTCGAGGCTGTCGTCTAGCTCTGCCAGATACACGGTGTCGTTTCTACTGAATGCCAGCTTGCCGTCTAACAACGACAGTCCGCTTTCTGTCTTGTTCGTGTTTATGCGCGACTGCGCTATGGCGTAGCCTTCCGAAAACTTGCGTTCTACTGCTTGCGCGCTTGCCGATAATAAGATTGCTGATGCAATGAAAATATATCTCTTCATAAAATGGGCCTCTCGTTATTTTTTGTATACTTCTATCGATCCTTTCTTCTTCTCGCCGTCTTTCATAAAGAGCGTGTAGATGTAGATTCCAGGGTCGGCTTCTTTACCGCGGTATTTCCCGTCCCATCCGTTGGCCGAGTGGCATACAAGGTTGCCGTACCGGTCGTAGATGTAGACTTCGTATCCCTCCATAAAGATGTCGTTCTTGCCTTCGCGCGTGTGTGGCGTGAACAAGGTTGGTATAACCGTGTTGTCGGCTGGTTTTATCACATTCAATGCCAGTGTAACAATACTGTCGCAACCAAATTGGTTGGTCTCTACCTGGTTAAAGTAGAAAATGCCTTCTGCCTCTTGCTCTGGCAGGTCGAAACCATTGGCTTTATAGCTTTCTCCTACATGAACCGTGCTGACTATCTGGCTGGTTGAAACCGGATTTACGTACAAATTGAGATGGGTGATTTTTTCACACCACATTGTGTCACTGTACCGGCCTGGCTCGGTCAGCTGGCGGTCGGCAAAGTTGTAACTGCTGCCCGCACAGATGGTATCGTTAATTTCATCAACGATCATATTCAATTTGGTGATATAGAGGTGAATCAGCGTGTCGCATTCTCCTCCCACTCCTGGAACTACGTGCAAATGGTGTCCTGGTTCAGTATACTCCACTCCTCCATATTCAAACGCCCCCAAACAAAATTCGCCTTCGAGCATTAGAGATACATTTTGTTTGTAATGGATATGGTGTACCACTACGCTGTCGCAACCGTTGGCCGCTACCAATTTCTCTTCGGTCTCCAAATCTGGCTCTCCCATAAATTCGGTGCATAAAGTGTCGTAAAGTATTGTTACAGACTTTGGCAAAACTGTCAGGTTCAGTGTGGTGGTCACTTCGTTTTCCGTCATGGTGTAGACTCCGCCTTCGGTCAGTTCTTTCCCGTCGAAAGTGTAGGTCTCGCCCTCACAAATGCTTTCATTTATAACTTTTGACGATGGTCCATCTACTGTCAAATGAAGTATAACAATGCTGTCGCAACCATTTGCGGCTCCTCCTTTTACGGTGTCAGTGTAAACGCCTGCCTCTGAAATGTCTTGCGAACCAAAATGGTAGCTTTCGCCAGCGGCGATAGTCTCATACAATTCCTTCACAGCAGGCGACAAGACTTTTACGACCAGCGTGTCGCCACCACAAGAGCATGAAGGGTAGTAGGTGCCCGATTCGGTTATTTTTTTACCGTAGAACATCACACTATCTCCTTGACAGAGATCGACATATAGCGTTTTACTAGGGATCACGTTGAAGACCGTATCGATAAAGACCGGATACTTACCCTCTTCCTGGCGCCACAAGTTAGGCGTATGTTCGTTAAGCAAGGCGAATATGGTACCATCGTTGAAGTCCGATTCCGGACGCTCCATTTCTGGCTGTTGCCCAGTTTTACCAAGTGCGTTGCAATAATAGCTGTGCTCCACCTTCGTATTTGGATAGTCGGGAGCGATGGCGCACAAACCACCTCCATAGTCATTCTCGGTACTTTCCACATCTCCATATGAATAACAGTTGGTAATGAGGCAGTTTTCCGCACTGCCGACAACGCCGCCAACGCGCGACGAATGTCCGGTAATGTTGCCATAACTATAGCAGTCGGTTACAATGCCATTGGTACTTACAGCACCCGCAATACCTCCTACACCGAACAAACTCTTGTTTGAACTGATGCTCGTTATGTTACCCTCGTTGTGGCATTTTTCTATATAGCTGTCTTTACCGGCATAACCGATGATACCTCCATTGAACTTATTTGAGCAGTAAATGTCTACATAGTTATGGCAATCGATAAGTTTCACGGCACCCACGCCAACAATTCCACCCACAGAAAGGGACGTACTAGATATAGAACCTGAAGCGAGAATAACATTCCGAATTTCAGCTCCGCCTGTTGCTAAGCCAAACAAGCCTGTTCCTTCCTTATCGTTCACAACATAGATATTTTCGATACGGTGGTTATGTCCGTTAAACACACCTCTGAATCGGGCTTTATCATAGCCAATAGGAGTCCAAGAACCTATGTCCGGGCCGCAAACCCTCGACAAATCGATATCAGCATCCAGCACAGCGTGCGCGTACTCGTTTACTGGGATTGAAGGTTCGGTACCATTAATTACAGCGGCAAAATAAAGGAACTCGCCGGCAGTTGTTATGTGGAAAGGACACTCTTCCGTACCATCGCCGCACGGTTTCTTAATAGAGGCTTTTATTTCGGTAATTTTTTCCATCTTCGAGCCGGCTGAATAGGAGTACGATACCCATTCTCCTGTTCCATAAACGCTGGCTATGAAACCATTCTTTGCCTGAAGCGTGTGTGTGCCTTCGCTTATTTTAATGGCGGCCGTTGAGTAAACGTTGTCAATTGGGCTGAAAGTGGCAAATCCCGTCTTCCCGTCCAATTTGATGGTCTCTGCGTCTTCTGTCTTGATAACCAGATTCAGATAGTGGTAGCTGACATCTTTATGTGTTATGGTAGTGAAGGTCACCTCCTCTATCGACTGTTCTATCGGCACTACATATTGGAACGATGGTCCTCCTGCTCGTTGCTTCAAATAAAGCGAACTGGTCATGTATTGGTAGGTGGCTACGGGCTCTGTGGTCTCCAGCTTGAATGCTCCATCAGACTCGGCTACAATAAAGTCATACGATTCATATGCGTTAATAGTAGCTATCAACTCTCCGTTTTTGTAAATTTCTGTACCGTCTTTGCAAGCGGTACATTTAATCATATCGTAATTACAGTCTAAGAAAGGACGGATGATGAAGTTCTTTCCCCATGATGAAACCGGATAGGCCACATCAAACAGAATGTCTGAGTCGCCTTTTTGATTTTCGTCTGGCACGTTGGAACTATTGTTACCTGTAAAAACGGCAACTTTCTTTCCGTTCAGGACACGGACCTGCGAACCCGAAAGTCCTTTTCCCATATCTTCTTTCTTGTTTGCCACTTGGTAGACATCTCCTTTGTTCAATGTTATTGTAAAGGGTACGTCAGCAGGCTTTCCATCGGTGGTGGTCAGGGTAGGCGTTATTTGCACTTTGGTGTCGTCTTCAAAGGCGATCACGCTGAATGTGCTGGGACGGAATGCATATTTTACCGATTCTGTACGGCTCACGTTGCTCTGTACAATGTAGTAAGAGCCGCAGGCCTCTGTTGGCAGCACCAGCGTGGCATCGCAACTGGCAATTTGGTAGTTTTCTGCGTAAACTGATATTTCTTTCTTACTGGTAATGTGAAGCGATTTATTGACCACTTCTCCGTATTCAGACATGTTGAAGTCGTCGAACGGTATTGTTACACTTTCTAGTGAGTTGGCCCCTACTAAAACGGTCTGTTTATATCCTATTTTCTCGTTTTCAAGGGTGACTTCAGTCTCTTCTTGCGCCGACAAAAAGACCTTTAAATAGTGATCCTTGTCCAAGTTTTTATCTTCATTCTGAATGAACGCCATCCAAAAGTCGGTTCCTGACGTTTTTTGGCCCTGCACTACCGTTCCGGTTAATAGCAGTAACCATAGTAAAAGGTGTTTTAGTTTCATTATTGTTTTTTGTGTTTTTGGGGGTGGTTGTGGCCGCCTCCTTTATGCTTTCTGGTGTGTATCCCGAATCTTGTTATCCGCAAACTTTTCCCTGAAGATAGCTTGTATTGCCGATTGGTAAGATTTTGATGCAAATTTACGTCTTATTTCTTTGCTTTTTTAATGAGAATTTATGTTGTATAACATGTTCTGTCTGCTTTGGGCGTGGGGTTGTGGTGGTATAGGTGCGCAGTGTGCTTTTTAAGTATCGGGAAACAAGGTCGGGTGTTCTTTTTATCGCTAACTTTGCGGAAAATTTGTGCCGACAATGTCATTCTCCGTCTCTGTTCTCCTTATTCTGTTTGCGGCCAGTGTGGTCGCCAGTTTCATCCAGCGTGTCAGTGGGTTTGGCTTTGGCATTTTCATAATGACCATTTTACCCTATGTGATGCCTTCTTATGGCGAGTCTACCACGCTCTCTGGCCTGTTGGCGCTTACTCAGTCGTTGGTGGTTGTTGTGCAAATGCGTCATTACATTGTTTTGAGAAGGGTTGTGCCTATGCTGTTGGCTTTCCTTGTCACGTCTTACTTTGCAGTGGGATATGTGGCTAGGTTCGACACCGTTTTCTTTATGCATGTTTTAGGGGGTGTGCTCATTTTACTCAGCATCTATTTCCTGTTTTTCTCATCCCGCATCCATGTCAGCCAGTCTGTTCCCATGCAGATGACAATGGGGGGCGTTAGTGGCGTAATGGGCGGATTCTTTGGTATGCAGGGCCCACCGGCTGTGCTTTACTATGTCCAATCGGAACCCGATAAGGCGCATTATGCCGCACAAACCCAGTTGTATTTTTTTTCGGGTAATGCTTTTATGACGGTGGTCCGCTCTCAAAACGGATTCTTAACTCCTGCTGTCGGCCAGGCTTGGGTGTTTGCAATCTTGGGCGTGGTGGTCGGCACCTTTATTGGCACCAAGGTCTTTAACCGCATTTCGGCCGATGTGCTCCGTAAAGTGGTCTATGGCTATATGGCGGTAAGTGGGGTGGTTGCCCTGTTGAAGTGATGCTGTACGGTTGAATCTTAAACCTTTTCCGCAGCGACTCCGTTCCCTCGAGCCGAAATGCGCTGTTTGTTATCAATTGCTTACTTTTGACGCATATTTGCTCTTTCCCCGGTGGCTTGCTCCCTCTAACTTTGCCTCAACAATAACAAACAAATTAAAAACAAAGAATATATGAGCTGTGGAAATGGATTGGAGCGATACGTAAGGGTTGCTTCTGGTGGTTGTGTCTGTACTAATTGCACTAATAGTGGGACTTGTTAAACTGGTAGGATATTTAGTGGGTTAATCTCGCTGGTTTGACGTTTTTTGTGCTCAATAAAACTTTTTTGTCGTATATTTAACTATTATATATGACTGTTTTTTTACTAATCCTAATTTAAACACTGAATAATTATGAATCTGAAAAAATTTATCGAAAAATACACCACTGCGCCTATCAAAGAAAAGAAGGTGGCTGAGATTGTGAAGGTCTATGGTGCAGAACTGCCTGAAGAGGTGCAGCACTTCGTGTCGGCTTGTGGCAATGAGCCGCTTTTTTTGGAAGATGATAAAACAAATGCGGATTTCAGAGTCCTTTCTTTTGATGAAATTGTGGATGCGGAGGAAGATATGGATACCGATTTTAAATCGATGAAAATGATTCCGCTCATCGACTGCTACGACAACCAATTTGTTGTTTACAAGTTTGAGGAACAATGTTGGGCTATGTATTCTTTCGACGACGATAACTCTTGGGACGAGAATCCGTCGCTCGGCGATTTCCTTTTGAACATCTACGATTTTAAAATAATTTTTGAAAGAAACTTGGCTAAGGCTGAAAACGGCGATGCTGACGCCATGTATGAGCTCGGTGAGTGTTTCTATTATGGAGAAGGTGTCCGAACCAGTAACAAGAAAGCGGCGGCTTGGTTTGAAAAAGCGGCCGAGTTGGGTAATATAAAAGCCATGAAAAGAATTGCAAATTGGTATTCTTCTGGCACTGGGGTCCCTAAAAGTGACGTGAAAGCGGCTGCCTGGTTTGAAAGAGCGTTTGAAAATGCTGATGCTGAGTCTCAATTTGATTTGGGCTATCGCTTTTATACGGGTGATGGGGTCCCTAAAAACCTTAGTAAAGCGGCCGAATGGTTTGAAAAGGCGGCTGAAAAAGGACATGCTGTAGGACAACGTAATTTAGGATCTTGTTACTTAGAAGGGTATGGCGTTAAACAAGACAAACAGAAGGCTGCTGAATGGTTCAGAAAATCTGCTGAACAAGGGCACGCTGAAGCACAGAACGACTTGGGCTGGTGTTATGATAAAGGCTGTGGTGTTCCTCAAAGTGATGTGAAAGCTGTCGAATGGTACAGAAAGGCTGCTGAACAAGGCTATGCTAGGGCGCAAAATAACTTAGGTCTTTTCTATTACAATGGCTGTGGGGTGGAAAAGAATTATGAAATTGCAAAAGAATGGTTTGAAAAGGCGGCTACGCAGGGATATAAAGACAGTCAGTTTTATTTGGCTATGCTTTATTATGCAGGAGAGGGTGTTGAGCAAGATTATAAGAAAGCTTTGGAATTTTGGCTGTTGTCTGCAAAACAAGGTGATGGAAATGCCATGTATAACATTGGTACTCTCTATTTAAAAGGTCAAGGCGTTGAAAAGGATGAGGCTACTGCTGTGGAATGGTTCAAAAAGGCTGCGTCGCAGGGATATGTCACGGCTTTTTTTATATTGGGGGAATGTTACGAATATGGTCATAGTGTGCAGGATATGGAACTTGCTGTTTCGTGGTATAGGAAGGCTGCTGATAGTGGCAGCCAAGATGCCGTTAATGCATTGGCAAGGTTAGGGAAGGCAAAGGTTGCTGAGAAACAGTCTGTGAATGAAACGCCTGCTCAAAATGAAGAAGTGGAAAAACTCCCTTCGGTCTGCTTTACGGGGGCTTGCCCTGGCTACACGCGTGCCGAACTCTCTGATTTGGTTGAGGGAAAATATGTGGTAAAAGACAGTGTGACCAAAGATCTCGACATTCTGGTCTGTGCCGACCCTAACTCTGGAAGCTCTAAACTCCAGAAGGCTGCGAAAAACGGTGTCTGAATTATGTCGTACGATGACTTCTTGGCTATAATTGGTGAAGATGACGAGGAGGGTGATGAACAGCGCCAGATAGAACTGACTAAAAAGGTGCTCGACGATATAAGGAAAAACACGATGAAGCCGCTCCTTCGCTTAAAACTTACAAAAAAGCCTGTCTCTCTGTTTGAAAGCAAAGTGGGTGGTTTGCCTTATCTGCCAAATAAAGAGGCTGTTCCGTTCGATGCAAATGGTTGTCCGCTACGTATGGTCGCCCAAATTGACTGTAAGGAACTTTCTTACCTTCCCGATTATCCGCAAACAGGCTTGATGCAATTCTGGGTCGGACAGGATGAAGTGTATGGATTAGACATTGACGGCGGGGCGCGTGTGGTTTGGTACGAAACCATCGACGAAACGGTTACGGATGATATGGTGAGGGTGTGGCTTGATGAACTCCCACAGCCGGAAGATGATGAAGACTTCCCTATTCAAGATGAATTCGCTATCTCGTTCTCCGAAACACAGGAACCAATGTCGCTTCTCGACAATAATTTCACGGATATCTTTACCGAGAAATATAACGAATTGTCTGACGATGAGCCTGTTGACGATTATGACGAACTTTCGGAGGAAGCCCATAGTCTGATTGAGGATTTTGCAGATTCTGATGGACATAAAATCGGTGGTTATCCTGCTTTCTGTCAAGATGACCCGCGTAATGAGAATCAAACGGTGGTGCTGCTTCAGATTGATAGCGATTCCGATAACGACATTTGGTGGGGTGACTCTGGCGTCTGTGGTTTCTTCTGCACGCCTGAGGAACTGAAAAAACGCGACTTCTCAAATGTCCTTTATAATTGGGATTGTTATTGATGACCATTGCCACATGTGGTGGCAAATAGCTCTTCTGTTATATTTTTACTTGTTTATGAAACTAACATTTTTCTCAATGAAACGATATTTACACCTATCCTGTTTTATTGCTTTACTCTCAATTGCTGAAGCTGGTGCTGCGACAGAACCTCTGTATGAGGAGGTCGGCCCTAAAGATGCGGAATGGCTCAAGCTTTACAATGAATATAAGGCTAACTTTAGGTGTGAGGCGAAAAAGGATATTCTGGCAATAGAAAATGCAGTGGCTGGTGAGGTCTCTAGGACTCGCTTTAGGTCGGCCGACGCTAAGTTGCACGATGTGAGGGGCGACGTTGAAAGGGTGATTGTATTCTATGTTGAGACGGACTCTCTGTATAATTATGACTTGGATGAGTTCGACGAAAGAATAGCTAAATATGGTTTTGACTATATCTCGCAGTATTGTGTGTTTGATGATGGAGTGAAAGTAAGGAATTTTTCTTTCAACCCGGATGGTAAGGCTGTTTATCCTCCTTTGCCTGGCGAATATGGTACGGGTGTAGTTTGGACGGCGAAGCGGAACGCTCGTGGACAATTGGTTGAGTATTCTTTGGACGAAAACTTCATGGGTTCACCTTCTATTCGTTTTTCCTACGACGATAATGGTATGTTAAATTCTATGGACTATCGTGGTATGCTTGGTATTGAAATAGAATACAGCTACGACGAATCGCTAAATTTGGTGTCTGCCATCTCGAAATGGAAGGGGAGCAGCGAAACAGAGGGTGAGGATACCATAGAATACAAGATTGCCAAAAGAGACCGTTTCGGTAATTGGGTTAAGCGTTATGTAGAGACAACTAAAGAAGATCGTTCGGAAGGTGGATTCAGCCTTTCACGCGAATACTATGTTGAGTACCGGGTAATTTCTTATAAATAGTTCCTCGCTCTACGTCTGGCCACTGAGGTCTGAATATGTTATCTACGAAAAAATGGGAAACACCGTAAAACTTCCGAAACTGGTCGTCCTAGAACTGACGTATAAATGCAACCATAAATGCCTGTTCTGCTCTTGCCCCTGGTATGCCCCTTCTTCGGTCTACCCAGTAAAAGAGGAATTGGACTTGACCCAGTGGAAGCGGGCCATCGACAGGCTCTACGATGCCGGCGTCGAGAAGTTCTCGATTACCGGTGGTGAGGCCATCTTGAAAAAAGAGACCCCCGACATTGTGAGATACATTCGCGATGAGGGACATCGACGCGGTTTCGACCACCAGATGGTCTTGATTTCAAACGGTAAGGCCATGAGTGACGAATGGCTCCACTTCTTTAAGGAGCAGAACGTGCACCTCTGCTTAAGTATGCCCGGCTACAAAACCTTTAAGCGACTGACTGGCAACGACAATGTGGAGGGGGTGTTGCACTGGTTTAGAAGAGCCAAAGAGGTCGGTGTTTCTACTACGGCGAACATCACCGTCACCAAAATCAACTACGGCGAGCTTTTCAAAAACATTTCGATGGCGCTGATTAACGGAGCGTCGACGGTGTTGCTGAACAGATTCCTTCCCGGTGGGAGGGGCTTGCTGCATATAGACCAACTGCTTCTTTCGCACGAACAGTTGAAAGGACTGCTCGACACGGCCGAAGAGGTGCTTTCTTATGCAAACCGTAATGCCAGCCTGGGTACGGAAATCGCCGGTTGCACCATCGACGACGAACTAAAATACAGCCATATAAAGTTCGGCTATCGCTGTTCGGCCGCGTCGAACTTCTTTGTGGTTGACCCTGCCGGACAGCTACGCACCTGCAACCACTCGCCACACATTGTGGGCCACGTGCTGGCTGAACCAATGGTTACCGATACGGACTATTGGAACCTGTTTGCCAACAACCGCTATAAACCGCAGGCGTGCAACGGCTGCAACCTGCAGAAACTGTGCGACGGCGGTTGCCGCGAGGTGGCGAACATCCTACACGGTGACCCAACCGCATCCGATACCAGTCTTAACCATCCTTTAAAACCGATTCACAATAAAATATGAAAAAAGGACTCTCTTTACTATTTAGCAGCATTTTGGTTTTTATAAACAATTCCTGTCAAGCGTCGACTAGCCTCGTCGACAACTTGAAATCGCTTGGCAAAGAAGACGAAAATCCGGCTTTTTTCCCCGACGATGCAATGTGTTACGAGCCGGCGGGCCCCCTCGAAACTGTTGCAAACTGTAGCGTCTGTGGTACTGAGGTGTACAGCAAATTCTTCGATGAACGTTCAATTACATCTTTAGTTCGGAATGGATTTGACGTTGAAAAGGAGTATTTGTGCTACCAGTGCCTGAACAAACTCATCAGGCAGGGTAAAATTAGCACCGATATGGAGCATGGTGCTTTACTTGATGTAAATAGCGATTATATAGTGCTCAACATCAAGCACAAAGATGATAAGGTCTATCGTAAAGTGTTGATTACGAATTTTCAGAATATATTCGTCTTTTCTAAACTGGTAGACAAAATGGTCGATAAGAAGCCTACCTCTTTCTCCGAAGAAGAGGCCAAACTGTATTTGCTGATGACCGGTAAGCCTATTAAAAATCAGTTACATAGATAATATGATTATAGGACAAAGTTAATAGCTTCTATAGCACCGTTGCTGGGTTTGTCCAACAACGGTGTTATAGGGGTTCGCTTCGTCCTATAATGATGTTTTAAAGCTAGCTTGTTTTATTTCCTTGTTACCAGTATGCGGTAGGCACTGCCGTCGTTATCGGCTTTTACCACAAACACACCATTTGTTTTTACGGTGGCTTCGGTCATCGGTTGCAAGTCGGCTTTGTTGCTGCAAGTGAAACTGCCTGCCCAACGGCCCAGCATATCAAATACCTGGTAGTGTGCGGGGGCGGCTTCTTCGCTTGCTGTTACGGTTGCCCTGCCTGTCTCTTCCTGGTCCTCGTAGAGGTCGGTCGGATAGTCGGTGCTGGTGTCGCTGGTTTCTAAATTTGGAAAGCCGAGGTTGGCCAAGCGGCTTGGATTGTTCAACTTTTTGCGGATTGGGCAGATGCGGAACTTGTGGCTGTAGTCTTTTTTCGGGAAGAGCATATAGGCGTCCATTGGTTTGGCTCCCCAGCTGTTTACTCCGCCAAGTCCCATCTGTTGCAGGTCTACTCGGAGTGTGATGTCGTCGTCGCGCTTCAAATCCCACGGCAGTTCCACTTCGGTCAGTTGTTGTGGAGTGTAGTGTTGTGCGCTGAACTCCATCCGTGGCGAACCTACCACCAGCAACCCGATGCCCTCGTCGTTGGTTAGGGCTGCCCATTTTACGTCGGTACGCTGGCCGGTTTCTCCTATTTTCATATATGGTATGGTCATATCGTCGGCGGTGGTGGAATAAAGTCCCATCATGTAGCCCGACTTCCTGCCTGCATAGTTCTCTTCTGGACCTCGGCCATACCAGCGTACGTTCTCAAATCCGCCTGGCACGGTGAACAGACATCCGATATTTGGTATTTCTGCCTGCGTTTTGTCCGGGTAGAGGGTGTAGTCTACCAGTATGTCGCCGCTGCCGTATACGGTGTAGGTAAGCCCCAGTTTCGACGAGCCCGCTTCTGGCAGGTCTATCTGGAAGTAGATGCGGGTTTCCTGGTCCGACACTTCCGTTACTTCCGAGTAGTGCATGGTGCGGTTGGCGCCGGCGTAGCGCCATACGTTACAGCGCTTGCCCATGCCGTTGCCCCGGTCGTTGTCGGTTGGCGCGCGCCAGTAGTTTGGCTCCCCTCCTTCGCTGATGAGGGTGGTGCCATCTGCCTGGTAGTTTTTGATGATGCCCAGACTGCGGTCTATAACCACGCTGAAATCGGCTCCCTCTATGCTGACCTCTTTGTCGGTGGTGGTTACTTTCTGCTTGTTGAGCGAGGCTGTGTTGATGCGTGCGGGTGCCGACTCGCCTAAACTGATACGGAACTGGTCGGTGGCGATGCTGTGTCCGGCTTTGGCCCAAAGGGTATTCTCTTTTAGCTGGAAGTCGAACTCCAGGTAGTATTCCGAACCGTCTTTTACGTCTATGTCTGGCAGGTCTACGGCAATGGTCTTCTTGCCCAATGGGGCTACATCTAGCTGGCTGGCATCCAGTTGGCCGGTCCTTATCACTTTCCCGTCTTCCTTAATGCTCCAGTAGCCGTTTGCCACGTCGGCAATATTCACAAAGTTGAAGCGGCTCTCCAGGCTGACTTTGCCTTTCGATGCCTCTACATCTTTAACAAGAATGTTGCGGTATTGGTATTTTACCTCCCAGATTTCTGGTTGCAAGGTGCGGTCTGGAAATACCAGGCCGTTGGCGCAGAAGTTGCCGTCGTTAGGGCTGTCGCCCCACAGTCCGCCAAAGTTGAAGTAGTTGCTGTTGCCTCGGCGGAGCCCCTGGTCGATGAAGTCCCAGATGAAGCCGCCAAACGAGCGCGGATTGCTGTAGAAGGCGTCCATATACTCGCGCAGGTCGCCCACACTGTTACCCATGGCGTGCTCGTATTCGCAGAGCATAACGGGTTTGTTGTTGTCGTTGTAGCCACTCACGGCACCAGGACCGAAGTACATCCAACTGGCTACATCAGCGTTGCTCCAGTCGCCTTCGTAATGGACGGGTCGGGTCGGGTCTGCCCAGTGGGCGGCGTCCCGTTCCGAACCGAAAACGTTGCCGTTGCCGGCCTCGTTGCCGAGCGACCAAAGGCAGACGCATGCATGGTTCTTGTCGCGCTGAACCATTGCCGTCATACGTTCCACACAGGCACCCCGCCAGTCGTCGCTGCTCTTGGGCAGTTTGTCGTTGGCTCCGTGCGACTCGACATTCGCCTCGTCAATCACGTAGATGCCGTATTGGTCACAGATGTCGTACATGCGTGGGTCGTTAGGGTAGTGCGACATACGCAGGGCGTTAATGTTGAACTGTTTCATCAACTTCACGTCTGCTTCCATTCGCTCGTAACTCATCACTCGGCCTTTGTCGGGGTCTATCTCGTGGCGGTCTACGCCTCTAAACTTGATCGGTTGGCCGTTGATGCAGTAGCGGGTGATGCCGTCTGACCATTTTTTCAGTTCTATCTTGCGGAACCCCACTTTGTTACTCTCTATCTGTATAGTTTCTCCTTTCCCGTCTTTCAGGGTCAGCACCACGGTGTAGAGGTTGGGGGTCTCTGCCGACCAGGTCTTTATGCCTGGCAGGGTCTCTTTGTACGATGTGCTGACTTCTGCGCCGCCAGTCTTTATGTCGTCAAGCGGTTTCGATATGGGGCTGACTATTTCTTTGCCGTCGGCATCGTATAACGCCATTTCCACACTGTAGCCGCTGGCGGTTTCGTTGCCGAAGTTGTCTACCCAGACAGTGGTGTTCAGCACTCCGTTCGTGTAGTTGTCATCGAGTGTGGCGTTAATCTGGAAATCTTGTATGTGGGCTTTGGGGGTCGCATAGAGGTAGACGTCTCGGAATATACCTGAAAGGCGGATGAAGTCCTGGTCTTCCAGCCAGCTGCCGTCGCTCCAGCGGAATACTTGGACCGATATGTTGTTCGTCCCCTCGCGCAGTTTGTCGGTCACGTCAAATTCGTGGTCGGTATACGAGTTCTCGCTGTAGCCTACATATTCCCCGTTCACCCACACGTAGTAGGCGCTTTCCACGCCCTCGAAGTGGAGGCGGATGCGTTTGCCGTTCCAGTTATCTGGCAGGGTGAAGTTGCGGCGGTAGTGCCCTACAGGGTTATAGTTGGTTGGCGCCTCTCCGGGACTGATGTACCAGTCGGCGCCCCATGGGTATACGACGTTACTGTAGATGGGTTTGTCGTAACCTTGTACTTGCCAGTTGCCGGGTACGCTGATGTCGTCCCATTTGCTGACGTCGTAGTTGTCATTTTGGAAGTCGTTGTTTCTGGCTGCGGGCTTGTCTACCCAGTAGAATTTCCAGGTTCCCGATAGGGTTTGGTACCATTCCGATGTTCTTCGGTCTCCTTTTAATGCCTCTTTCAGTGAACTGTAGGGCATTGAGGTGACGTGTGGCTTCAGCGTGTTCACTCCGTAAACGGTTGGTTTGCCGTTCCATTCGTTTTCGGCCATACTGGCGCTTGTGGCCAGTAGGCTGGCTAGAACTGTAGCGTATAGTGCGTATTTCATAGGTCTAATTTTTATTTACTCAATAATATTTTTGTGTGGTTGCCGTTTGCGTGTCTGATGAAATAGACGCCCGCAGGCAGGCCTTTCTGCCGTAGCCTTTCTGTCAGACACTGGTTTGGCTCGCCGGCTGGCACTTGGCAGATGCAGACGCCGCTGGTGCTGAATATGCTGTAACCTTTGCCGTTGCCTTCGCTAGCAATGTTGGCTACGCTGGTGAAACTTCCGTTCTTGTCGGCGAACTCTATCCAGTCTATGTTGGCGTAGCTACCGGTTATTACCAACCGTAAAACATGCTCGCCTTCAGCCAGGGTGCTGGTTTCGCCTTCTATAGTGGTGTAGGTGTCCCAGTCTTCTCCTTGCGGAATTTCAAGGGTGTCGCAAACTGCCTCACCGTCGAGGAAGAGGCGGAATCCCGAGTGCTCAAGTCCCGACGATACTTTTGCCTTGAAACGGTAGGCTGCCGTCTCTTTTACGGTCAGGGTATACTCTAGCCATTCGCCGGTGTTGGTGTAGCCAATGGCGTAGCCTTCTGGCGCGTCTTCGTCTCCTAACGGCACAATGTCTACCCCGTCTTCACGGTAGGCCTTCCCCTCGTTTACAAAATCTTTGTCTTTAAATGAGATGGACTGGCCGCCGTAGTCGTAGTCTTCCGCTTGCAGTATACCCGGCAGGCAGTGCTCTTTATAAGGTGACTGTGGTACTGTTTCCGAAAAGTCGGGTAGCGGAATGTCTTCAATATATAGAATATATTTATAGTCTTTCTCAATGCCGGCATATTCCTTCACGGTTGCCGACTGCCCGTCGTTGTCTTCCCTGATGTTGCTTCCGCAGGCATTGCACGATACGCCTCCTGGCGCGTTGTTGTAAACGTTGTGGCTGACGTTGAATCCGCTTGTACCTTCGTCGAGGTAGATTGGTAGTACCCAGTAGTCGGCGTACTTCGAGGCTGAAATGTCTGTGATATAGTTGTACTGGATTTCTCCCTCGTAACCTTGGTTCGATAGTGTATAGATTGGACCGCAGTCGGAAAGCAGGCGCGACACATGGTGAATGCGGTTCCAGTTAATGCGGTTGTGGTTCATGGCGGTTGGCTTGGTGGTCCATCCGTACCCGACCGATATACCCGAATAGTTCATGTACGACAGCTCGTTGTGCTCGATAAGTAGGTCGCGCGGATAACCGGCCCCAATGCCTACTGCTCCTTGAATTTCGGTAGTTACGTTGTGTATGTAGTTGTTCTTGATGGTGTCGCGGGTGCAAATCTCGTCTTTGTTGGTGGGGTTGTAGGCTTCGTGTATTTCCGTAAGTGAGTCTTGCGAGAATTTGCCTATCATTATTCCCGAACCGCCCAAGTCCCTAAACACGTTCCCTTCTATCTTGTCGTCGTTGGTGCCCGAAACAAAGTCGAGACCGGTGGCCGCCATTTGGGTAAAGACGTTCTTGCTGATGTTGATGTGGTGGGCGTTTTCAACCCGGAATCCGGCTTCTGGTCTCCATAGCAGGAATTTGTTACTGCCGAGCAGTCCGTTCTCTTCTATCACCTCTATGTTGTACATACCTGCCTGTAGGTCAAGAAAACCTTCGTAGCTAGGGCGCATAAAGGTGGAGTGTGCGAAAGTCAGGCCTTCGAATGCCAAGTAGCCGACCTTGCTGTCGGTATCTTTCCCCTCAATGCTGACCAGGGTGTTCAGGTAGGGAGCAACTACCACAGCGGTGTTCATATCTTCGCCGTTGTGTGCCTTGTAGTAAAGGGTGTTGTCTGACTCATCCAGATACCACTCGCCCGGGGCATCGATAAACTCGTAAGCGTTCTCTAGGTAGAATACTTGTTGTTTGGGCGGATTGCTCCAAAAGGCTACGCCCAGCATCGGGTATTTGCGTCGGAAGAGGCGGGTGCGTTCTGGGTCGCGCGGTATAAGTTTTGTGATGTTACCTTTCTCTTGTTTGCTCTCAAGGCGCAGTACATTGTCCGACCAGGCTATCATCAGGTGCATTTCCACCTTGTCGAAATTCTTCCAGTCGGCAACATACTGGCTGGCCACGTCGAAGGCTCTGCCGAAGGTGTCTACTTTCGTAAGCCGTACAAAGTCGTGGTCGCCGTCTTCATTTACATTCGGGAAACAGGCGCGTACGGCTTTCTTGCCGTTCACATACAGCTGGCGGAAGCGCAGTTCAACATTTTTGGCGCACCAAATGTTGTTTTCCTGGTCGTAGAGGGTCCAGCCGTTTATAGGTTGTCCGCCTGTGATGAGCGGATGCTCGTTGGGGTAGTTCACATAGCGTACGTAGTGTCCGTTGCTACCGCCGTCTTCAGCGCCCAGGGTTAGGGTGCTGGTTAGTTGGTAAGTGCCTTCTCGCAGACATACGGCTATGTCTTTGCTCATATCGCTGTTTACGGCCCGCACGGCTTTTTGGGCTTTTCCCAGCGTGCGGAAAGGTGCGCCGAAGCTACCGTCGTTGGCATCGTTGCCCGCTGGTGCTACGTAGAAGGTGGCCTCCGTCTTGCTTTCATCGAACAGGTTCTTCTCTTCCTGGGCTGAACTGTTCTGTGCCCACTGCCACATTGTTACCAACAAGAATAATGCTGTTGGCCTGATTTTGGTCAATAATGTGTGTGATTTCATATCGTAAATCTTTTTCCCCTGTTTGGTGAGGGAGCGTTCAAATGAGTTAATGTTATTTTCAAGATGCAATTTATAAAAACTGTTTCTGTTGTGTTTATGACTTTTCCCCCAAGTTGTTGTGATTTTTAGGTCATCTCCCGCATATAACAATCCGGTTGGTGGTTTTACGTGGATAATGATTTCGGTTATACAAAACACTTCTTGTTTTTTATAGATATTTTGTATATTTGGATTCTAATCCTTCTGTTAGTAATGGACTATAGTGTTAAACTACCGAAATCGGCTGTTTTGGAACTGACTTATAAATGTAACCATAAGTGTCTGTTCTGTTCTTGCCCGTGGTATGCTCCAATTTCGAATTACCCTGTTGGGGAGGAAATGAACTTGCGCGGGTGGATGCAAACTGTGTGCAGACTCTACGATGCCGGTGTTGAGTCTTTTTCTATTACTGGCGGTGAGGCAATACTAAAGAAAGAAGCGGCCGACATCATCAGGCACATACGTGCCGAGGGTGCTAAACGTGGCATCAACAGAAAGATAGTGCTCATTTCTAATGGTAGGGCTATGAACGACGAGTGGTTGCGTCTCTTTAACGAACAAGATGTTCACCTCTGCCTAAGTGTGCCGGGTTACAAAACGTTCAAGAAACTTACCGGCTATGACCATGTTACGGATGTCTTGCGGTGGTTTCAACGGGCAAAAGAACTCGGTGTGACTACTACGGCTAACATTACGGTTACCAAAATCAATTACGGGGAGCTTTTTCAAAATATTTCTATGCCGTTGCTACACGGTGCGTCGACTGTGTTGCTGAACAGATTCCTTCCTGGGGGGAGGGGGCTGGCTAATATGGATGAGCTTCTGCTGTCGCACGAACAACTGAAGGGTATGCTCGATACGGCGGAAAAGGTGCTTTCTTATGCGAAGCGCTATGGAAGTCTGGGAACCGAAATTGCCGGTTGCTCCATCGACGACGAGTTGGGTTACGAGTGGCTGAAGTTTGGTTACCGTTGTTCTGCTGCCTCGCATTTCTTTGTTGTTGACCCGGCCGGACAAATCCGAACTTGTAACCATTCACCTCGTGTGGTAGGACATGTGCTTGCCCAACCGATGATTGCGGATGTGGATTATTGGAGGCTTTTCGCCGACAGTGCCTATAAACCGCAGTCTTGCGACGGATGCAATATGAAAAAAATATGCGATGGTGGGTGTCGCGAGGTCGCAAATATCCTCCACGGCGACCCAACCGCCTCCGATACTAGTCTTAACCATCAGTTTAAAAAGATTGTTTGATTCTTCTGTATGAAAAAGAAACTCTCTATTTTATTTGGTAGTCTTCTTTTTAGCAACTGCCAATCAGAAAAAAGCCTTGCTGAAAACCTGAATAAACTCGGAACGTATGAAATTGGCGACAACGCCGATCTACTGCCCGAAACTGCCATGTGTTACGATCCTGGTGACATCGTTTATGCTTCGGGCTGCGAAGCGTGTGGTGCCGAAAATGCGGGACACAAACTGCCTGTTTATGCTGAAACATTGCTAAAACACATGGTCAGAAATGGTTATGACGTGCAAATCTACGATATTTGCTATAAGTGTGTGAACCAACTTATCAGAAACAACGGAGTCGAAACCGATTTGGAAAAGGGTACTGAACTGACTCCCGATAGCGAGTATGTGGTGTTTAACATTCGAAAAAATGATTACGGTCTTTTTCGGAAGGTGCTGCTTTCAAAAAAGAGTATGGGGCTCGCTTCTTACGTACTCAGTAAGGTGGCGAACAATGAATTAGACGCTCTATCTAAGGAGGAGTCTGATATGTATAAACTGCTAACGGGTGAACCGTAGTCTTTTAGGCGTGATACGTGGGGTTCGTGCTCCTTTTGCCTGTAGGAAAAAGTGGTATGAACTGTTGGATAATCAGTTTTTTTTGTATTTAAAAAATATTGTTATAATAAACTATGTCATGAAAAAGTTATTTACTTCAATCGCCTTTTTTGTAGGCTTTTTCTCTTCTGTCCCTTCTTTCGCTGCTGATGCGGTGAAGTTGATCAATCCTGTGTTCTATTCCAAAGAGCAGACGGCTGAATATCTGACTACGGGTACTGCCTATCTCGCTAACTGGGGAAAGTTCGATGTTTTGTCGCGTCTCAAAAAAGAAGGCGTGTCGTATGACGATGTGGTTGCTTTTGTCAAAGACCAGACCCGCTCGTGGAATGAAGAAGATAAAGAGTCCGCCATGAAAGGTGTGGCTGGATTGAATGCAATCATCAAAAAGGAAGGCTATAAGTTGCCGCTCCCCGAGAAAATCCCGTTTATGTTGTCTTCAATGAATGAAGAGGGCGGTTGTTTGGCTTATACACGTAAAGAGGGCGTGGCTTTCGGTTCAAGTGCTGAAGTTGACATTGACTCTCGGCTGATTGCACACGAACTGTTCCATGTTCTTACACGTAACAATCCCGATTTTAAAAAGAAAATCTACGAACTGATTGGTTTTAATACCCTCAAGAAAGACATTGCTGTGCCAGAGTCGTTTAAGAACAGAATGATTTCCAACCCCGATGTTGACCACCACAACACGTACGCCACTTTCAAGATTGGCGGGAAGAAGGTCGATTGTGCCATGTTTATCTATTCCGATGAAGAATGGAACGGTGGTTCTTTCTTCGATTATCTGAAAGTCGGATTGCTCGAAATCGACAAAGAGAAGTGTGAACTTGTCTTGAAGGACGGCGAGCCTGTTATACACGATGTTGATGAAGCCGAAGACTTCTACGACAAGGTTGGAAACTCTACAAGTTACATTATTGATCCTGAGGAAATATTGGCAGACAACTTCAGTTTCCTGCTCTGTTACGGATCTGATTCTGATTTGTGTGTCGCAATGAGGAAACTCTTGTTGAAATAAACTAACGGTTTATTGCTTGTCCCCCCTCTCTTTTGGGGGCCTTGTCTGGCTGGTGTCGTGAAAACTCTTTGCCCGAATGCTTTCTGTTTCGGGCAAAGAGTTTTCACTTTTGCCAGTTGTATTACGGGTTAATAGCTTTTTTTGTGGCATGTGCTGTCGATATTGTTTGTGAATGGTTTTAAAATATAACGTTTTGTTATTTTGCTTGCCTGTTTTTATACGAACCGTAATTGAGAATATGCTGTAAACTTTCAATTTGTAATTTTCTTCTGTTTTTTCCCTTTTTACTCGTGCCAAATACCCAAAGTGGAGTTGCTTTTACTCTACCTTTGCATTGCAGAAACCAATAAAACCTCATGGTTATGTTATTCACAAAGATGCACGGCATTTCAAACGACTATGTTTATGTCAACGGCTTTAAAGAGTCTGTTGCCAATCCTAGCGATGTGGCTGTTAAGGTGAGTGACCGACATACGGGTATTGGTTCCGATGGTCTGGTTCTCATCCTTCCTTCCGATTCGTGCGATTTCCGTATGCGGATGTTCAATTCCGATGGGTCTGAAGCCGAAATGTGCGGAAATGCGTCCCGTTGCGTAGGGAAATATGTCTACGATAACGGACTCACCCACAAGACCTGTGTCAGTTTGGAGACGAAGGCCGGGGTCAAAGTCCTGAATTTGCATTTGGGCCCCGATGGTAAGGTGAACACGGTTACTGTCGATATGGGAGAGCCGGTTCTTACTCCTCGGCTGGTGCCTGTTGTCAGCAATTTGCCCCAAGTGGTCGGACTGCCTATACGGGTGTTGGGTACCGACTACCGCTTTACCGCTGTTTCGATGGGTAACCCCCATGCCGTTGTCTTTCTAGACGAAAGTGTGGAAAATTTCCCGTTGGAGAAGGTTGGCCCGTCTTTTGAAAACCACGAACTTTTCCCTCACCGTACAAATACGGAGTTTGTGAACGTCATCGACCGGCAAACTTTACGTATGCGCGTCTGGGAACGTGGTGCAGGCGAGACTATGGCTTGCGGTACGGGTGCGTGTGCTACCGCTGTGGCCGCTATTCTTAATGGCCTCTCTGAGCGCAAGGTGACCGTCAGACTGAACGGGGGCGATTTGCTGATTGAGTGGGACGAGGTTTCCAACCATGTGTTTATGACGGGAGGCGCTACTACGGTCTTCTCGGGTAGTATTGATGTGTAAATTAGATTTTGCTGTTTATGATTAGTGTTAACGATAACTTCCTGAAACTTCCCGGCTCGTACTTTTTTACCGAAATAGCCCACCGCGTGGCGGCCTATAAAGAGGGCAATCCGCAGGCTCAGGTTATCAAGATGGGTATTGGCGATGTTACGCTGCCGCTACCGGCCGCCTGTATTATGGAAATGCAGAAAGCCATTTGCGAAATGGCTCATAAAGAGTCGTTTCATGGTTATGGACCTGAACAGGGCTATGAATTTTTAAGACAGGCTATTGCCGACGATTATAAACAAAATGGTGTTTCGCTGGCTGTCGACGAGATTTTTGTCTCCGACGGGTCGAAAAGCGATTGTGGTAACATTGGCGACATCTTCAGCAACAGTTGCAAGGTGGCCCTGACCGACCCTGTCTATCCGGTTTATGTCGATACGAACGCTATGGCGGGCCGTGCGGGCGACTTGTTGCCGAACGGACAGTGGAGCAACCTGGTCTATATGCCGGTTACAGCGGCTAATGACTTCGTTCCTGAACTGCCGAAGGAGCCGGTTGACCTTATCTACCTCTGTTTCCCGAATAACCCGACTGGCACGACGCTTACGAAAAGCCAGTTGAAGGTCTTTGTCGATTATGCGCACAAAACAGGTGCCCTCATCCTCTTCGATGCCGCTTACGAGGCTTTTATTACCGAGAAGGATGTTCCGCACTCTATTTTCGAAATACCCGAGGCGCGCGACTGCGCTATCGAATTCCGCTCTTTCTCTAAGAATGCGGGCTTTACCGGTACCCGTTGCGGCTTTACCGTCATCCCTCACGATGTGAAGGCGAAAGGCGCTAAGGGCGAGGTGGTTGAACTGAACAAGTTGTGGCTGCGCCGCCAGTGCACGAAGTTCAACGGTACGCCTTACATTATTCAGCGCGGTGCGGCGGCTGTCTATACTCCAGAAGGCAAGGCGCAGGTTCGCCAGTTGGTCGACTATTACCTGGGCAATGCCAAGGTTATCCGCGAATCGCTCCTCAAAGCCGGGTTCGCTGTTTATGGCGGGGTTAATGGCCCTTACATCTGGGCGAAGACGCCCGATAACCAAACTTCTTGGGAATTTTTCGATTACTTGCTCAAAGAAAAGAATATCGTTACTACGCCTGGTGTGGGCTTCGGCCCTTCTGGCGAGGGATACATCCGTTTCTCTTCGCTCGGCTCTCGCGAAAACACCATCGAGGCTATGAAGCGATTCTAAATCTATCACATTGCATATTGAATAATCACCAAAAGGAAATCCCGTCGGCAGTCGCTCCTGTCGGCGGAATTGTTTTTTCCGCTTTTTTATCGTTTTTTCGCTACTTATAGCCCCGCAAACTTAATAGGAGGGATGATGCATTCTTCTTCCTTCCTGTTGTTCAGACACATGCAGTAGTAGATGGGTAGATATAAAATTCCTTTTTCTTCGTACACTTTTTGTTCGTTACTGAACACAATGGCTTTCTTTATGTCGTAGTCTTTGTTTCCCAAAAAACTGTCGAGCGCGCTGTGGCTTTTATAGTTTTTGCCAGACTTGACTTCTATGGGCAGTACTGTTAGATTGTTGTAGTCGTCTATCAGGTAGTCTACTTCTCCCTTTACCTTGTTGTCGTAGTAGTGCAGTTTGAAGCCGTGGGCATGAAGTTCCTGTGCAACCACCGATTCGTAGACGGAACCTAAGTTGACGCTTTTTTCATCGTTTAAGACTGCATTTATGTTGTTTTTCTTCTTAACATGCTGTAAAAGTAATGATTAATTCTGTTTACAACAACAGAATCGGGACTTTTTCCGACTTTTTGAGTGTTGAAATCGGGACTTTTTCTGACTTTTTGAGTGTAAAAATCGGGACTTTTTCCGACTTTTTAGGTGTTGAAATCGGGACTTTTTCTTGATTTTAGGATTGCCTTTATTCTTTTATGTTCAGGAAACGCTTGCCTTCGTCGGTCAGGTAGGGCAAGACTTTATTTAATGGAATTTTTGCCGATGGCCAGCCTGCGCCCCAGGCCTCGGTTATTTCCCAACGGTGAAATAGGAGATGTAGGGAGTCGTTAATAATGAATGGCGGATTCTTCGGGAAAGGAATGTATTTGCCTTGTTTGTATTCTTCGTTCAACCACATATCTTCAATGCTGTTGGCGTTGTAATACTTCATAAGCCCTTCAACCATAAGTTTGTGGAGCCCTTCCTCCTTTTTTACCATATCCCAGGTGAATTCTTCGAGGGTATTCTTGTCGTAGGTTATATAGCGTTCTTTTTCAGTACCTCGTCCTGCCAACTGGTCGTAATGAAAAGTTCCTATTCTGAAAGTTATAAGGTTGTTGTGGGAGCCTATTCTACTTATAAAATAATCATCTTGGTAATAGGGGTCGTTCTCGAAGTCAAACTCTTTTCTCCATTCTGTTTTACGTGCTTTATAGGCGTCGGCAATGTTATCGTATATATGCTTGTCGTCTTCGGCTAGCATTCTGCACATTTCTGCCTCTAAAAATTGGCGCAATTTGTTGGTTAGGCCTTTCCTGTCGATCGATACATTTAGAGTATAGCTGTCGTACTCACCTCTTTTTATCTCTTCGTGAAATAATAAAAGCGTATCGTTATCAATAACGGTTGACTTCCCCTCTCTGTTCTCTTCGTTTATTTCTTCTACATATTCTTTGATTTTAGAATTCAGAAAATTCTCGTCATATAAAATATATTTGGAAAAGTCTTTCTTAAAGCAATCTGTAATGGTGTATGAGGTTGGTATTTTATCTTGCGGAATGTCTATCGAACGGTAATAGGTTGAGTCATGCATTAAACTGTCTAGTGTGCCGTCAAGAACAAACGTCAATTTCTTGGTGTTAAAGTCGAGTTTGTATTTCGGACAACACATATCAATGAATTCGTATTCTTGCAGGTAGAAATCGTCGCCCTTGTATTTGAAGTTGTAGGTTGTTCCGTAACCAGAACATCTAAGCGTGTCGCCTGAAATATATATGCCTAATTCATCCCAATAGTCTTCGCAATAGTATTTCTTGAACAGGTTGTAGCCCCCATCCTTCGTGCCAAAGTAAACAGAAATACGGCTTACTGATGTTTCGTCTGTATAGCCAATTTCCAACACAACCGAATCTTTGTAGTTGTCGTTGTTCAGGTATCCGAGCCTGCCATCGGGATTCCCCCAACGTATGGAGTCGGTTTGTGACTGTTTTTCCGAATCTTCAAATTCTTTTCCCGATACTGACTTGTTGGACCCTCCTGAACAATTGCTGGTCAGTAACAAGAAGAGGAAACAAAAGATATATTTGAGGTTAAGCATTGTAAGTTTTTGGTTTGATTGTAAACTTTTAAAGGACAGATAATGAGTCCGAGATTCTCGTGATTAATGGTGACGACACTACGCGAAACGAATGGTTGCCCGGCAGTTCCCTCCATAGACCATGCAAGTTATGTAAAAATTCATAAATCTGCAAGTTGGTAAGCGAAGTGGATTTTGAAAATGTTCATAGTGACTGGTAGGTCCGGTTTGATTTTCCTGACGTTTGCGGTGTCTACCTGTAACTGACTCCTGCTTTTTGAAAAATTCCCTGTATTTTATCTGCTGCTTCAATGCGGAAGTATTATATTTGCCTTATGAAGAATTTACCGGGCATATTGTGTGTGCTATCTTTAGTTTTATTTGCTTTGGTTGCTGCGGTCTTATTGCCTGCTCAGAAAACTTATTCTGTCTTGGGTGATAGTTATTCCTCTTTTTCTGGCTATGTCACTCCTGCTTCCAACCCTTGTTATTATAGCGAGTCTCCTATTTATCCTAACGATGTGTGCGATGTCCGTAAAACATGGTGGTGGATGTGGGCGGAAGAGAATGGTTATGTGTTGCAGAAAAACAACTCGTATTCTGGAGCAACTATCTGCAACACAGGTTATTCAGAATTAGATTTTTCCGACCGGTCTTTTGTGACTAGGATGAAAAACATTGGCAATCCCGACGTCCTCTTTATTTTTGGTGGCACTAACGACGCTAGGGCGGGGGCTCCGCTCGGCGAGTATAAATACAGCGGTTGGACCAAGGCCGACCTGTATCAGTTTCGCCCGGCTTTCGCCTGTATGTTGGATTACTTGAAACGTGAGCATCCGAAAATGCGCATCGTCAATATCTGTAATTGTGGCTTGAGTGGCGATTACAACGCTTCTATGGCTGCGATTTGCAAACACTATGGTGTCGAGTGCCTGCTGCTGGAAAACATCGACAAACAGCACGAACATCCTTCCATTGTTGGCATGCGCCAAATTGTTGACCAAATCAACGCTTTTATGAACTGATTGGTTGCCCTGACCCTGCCGGGTGGTTGCTTAGAATTCAATTCCTACTTTCTCGCACACTTCCGAAAGTCGTTCAATAAAGTCTTCCTCGTTAGGGTGTTCGTCGCTGATGAACAAGATGAGTTCGTCTAATGCCTCTTTCTTGTCGCCAAGCAGGTGTAGTGTTAGGTTGGTGGTGCCAAGGGTGTAGCCCTCGTCTTGCATTAGTTGCAGCAATGCCGATTCTTTGCTTGTCATAAGACTTCCTTTCTGTTTGCTAACCTAATTAAATTTGAAAGATGAGAGCGCAAAGTTCGTAGTTTAAAACTCCTCGTTCAAAGTTTTACTCCTCTTCCACCAGTCTGAAGCCTAGGAAGGGCAGTTTGTCGTTGCTGGTAATGATTCTTTTGCGGTCAATTTCGCTATCGGTCACAATCTCGTTGGCGCAGCCCCCCTTAATTACAATCCATTCCTTGCCATCGCGGCCGAAATTGTCGGCGCACATTTCCCACACGTTTCCGCTCATGTCGTAAATGCCCAGCTCGTTGGGTTGTTTTTGGGCCACATCGTGCGGACCGCTGCCGATCACAAATTCGGGTTTGCACCAGGCAACGTCGGTGGCGTTGTTACTGCCGGCATATTTGTAGCCGAGGCTTTTCAGACCGCCTTTTGCGGCAAATTCCCATTCTTTTGCTTTCGGAAGTCTGAATTTCTTGCCGGTAGCTTTGTTCAAACGTGTAATAAAGGCATTTACCTCTTTCCAGCTCACGTTTTCCACCGGTTGGTTGTAGCTGGGCCAGCCCGACTCTTTTTCCGTCCATTCGCTCGGATTGCTGTACATAATGGTAATCCAAAGGCGTTGGGTCACTTCAGTCTGGCTGATGAGGAAGCCGCTGTGGGTTGTGCTGTCTTGTTCAACGCGCACCATATTGAAGGTGGTGCCGTTCACTTCGCGCACTAGCAGAGAGTCGGCAGCCGGTGGCAGGGCTTTCATCGTGTCGCTGGGCACTTCTACGGGCACCAGGTTCCAGTGAAGGCTTTTTATCAGTTTGGCATAGGCTTCCGACGAGCCAGCGGCCACGTATACGGTATCGCCTTTCAGCCCCTTGGTGCTGGTCGTCCCGTAAACCGATTTTATCTTTTGCGGACTTTCGCGCAACAGCAGGCTCAGCTGGCTCGTCTTTATGTTCTTGTAGATGGGGTTCAGGTCTACCTCGGTTTGTGCGGTAGCCGTGTGGGTTACCCCCATAAGGGCGATAAGTATGCTGGAAATAAATTTGTTCATGGTTCTTTTTGCTTTGCTTAATCTCAAATATACAACATATTTTTTTCTTTTGGTTGTTTACTTTTTGTTTTCCTGACATTCTTGTCCTTTTTCTGTTTTTTTTGAAGTCAGTCTTATATTATTGTTGTGAAATTTTTATAGATTTACGTTATAGAATTATTTTTTTTCTGCTAATTATGAAAGTCTCGAAATACTTGTCATTAATATGCTTGGTTATTATGGGTTTGTTATTTTCCTCTTTCGACTATCAAAACGCTTGGAAATCGCTGGAAAATGAGGCAGTGCGAAATCCCAAAACTGCATTGAAAAAACTCGATGCAATTGAAAAACAGGCTAAAAACGAGAAAAATGTGCCACAACAGTTGCGTTGCATCCTGTCGCGTATGAAGTTCTCTGAACGAGTTGATGAGGATGCTTTAGGCAAATGCATTAATAGCCTGCAGCTGTTCCAGTCCAGACAAACCGACCCTGTTGCTGTTGCTATGACTCGTTTTGCCGAGGCTATGGCCTTTAACAGTTTCTATACGGAAAACAGGTGGCAAGTGGACAGTCGGACCGCTTTGGCGGGTGCTGCCCCTTCCGATATGAAGGAGTGGGCGACTAACAATTTTGTGGATACTATCCGCTCGTTGTGCCTACAGGCTGTTGCCGAACCTGCCCTTAAAACAACTAAGACCACCACCTACTCTGCTTTGTTGGATGCGGGGAAGGACAGCCGTCTCTATCGCCCCTCTCTTTACGACTTTTTGCTGCACTACTGCATCGATAATAAGGGGTACGAAAAGGGACAGATTTTCACCGATAAGGAATGTGGACAATGGTATTCCGAACTGGTGGCTTTCCATAAGGACGATTCCGATAAGTCGGCTTATGTGGCTGCGCGGATCAATCAGATAAAATATCAGTATCTGAATGCTCATAACGTTAATGACGAGAAAGGGTATGTTGGGGCGTTGCGGCAATTGCTTGCCGAGTCTCAAAAAGAAGCGGTTTCTATTTTGGTGCGTGTCGAGCTTGCAAATATTCTTTATAACTATCTGCCTGTTTACAAACAAGAGCAACCAGTGCAAACTTCGACTGCCGATGTGCTGAAAGTCTGCAACGATGGTATTGCCGCTTTCCCTAATCATCCGCAAGTTAAGTGCTTGAAAGGGGTTGTCAGCAATATGAAGAAAACAGAAGTGGATCTGTCTTTAACTTCTAATTTGGTTCACGAGGCTGATAAAATAAAGTTTAAGGTATCGTATGCGAACACCCGGAATCTCAATCTGACGTTGAACAGGGTGGAGTGCTCTATTCGTGACTGGAATACGAAAAACACCGACAAACTGCCTCGCAAAAAGGTGGCTGACTATTCTTTCGCTTTAGAGAAGACGGACTATTGCATAAGAAAGGATACTTTATTGGAAATTCCCGCCCAGCGTTTCGGCATTTACGAATTGGTCATGGGTAAGGAGTCGGTTAGCTTCATCGTCTCCAATTTGTTTGTTATAACACTTAATAAGTCGTTCAACGGGAAAAACTATTTTGTGGTGGCCGACCGTAAAACGGGTGCTCCACGACAGGGGGTTTCTGCCAACCTCTCGGAGGGGAAATGGTCCTACGAACAACATAAAATGAAATATACCCAAGTCGGCAGTAATTTGACTGACAAAGACGGTTTTGCCGATTTTGAACTCTCAAGGAAAAACGGTAAATATGAATGTCGGTTCTCTGAAGGTAAGGATGTATATACTTCTTACGACTTACATTTAAACAACCATTATAATGCGATGAGCAGCGATAATGCGTCTGCTTTCAATGTGGCTACCTTTACCGACCGTTCTATCTACCGGCCTGGTCAGACGGTTTATTTTAAGTCGATTGTCTACAGCATTAGCGATGTCCGTATGGAGGCGCTCGAAGGTAGGCACCTCTTGGCTGTGCTTTACGATGCGAACAACCAAAAGGTGGCTGAACAGAATTTGACCACGAACGCGTTTGGTTCTGTGGCTTCTTCTTTTGTGCTGCCTGCCAACGGACTGGCTGGCTCCTACCGGTTGAAGGTAGACAGGTTTTCTACCAACATTTCGGTGGAGGAATATAAGCGGCCGTCGTTCGAAGTGGCACTCAGCCGGCCGAAAGAATCGTACACTTTTGGCGACAAGGTGACTGTTGGTGGAAGTGCCGGTTATTTGTTGGGGACTCCGGTCCAGAATGCGAAGGTGGCCTACAGGGTTACACGCTCCGAGAACCAGTTCTTCTGGTGGTGGCGCTCCAACTCCTCGGTCGAGGACGTCGTGGCCGAGGGTGAGACTGAAACAAACGATAAGGGTGAATACCAGATAGACTTTGTGCCCGAAAAAGGTCAGAATCTGTCGGCTACGGCTTGTTACGACTATGTGGTTTTGGCCAAGGTGACCGATGCCAATGGCGAGACGCACGAACAGTCGGTCCGTGTTACGGTTTCCGACGTTTCTGTGGCTATTGTCTGCCCGCGCCGTGAAGCCGTCCAACCTGCCGAATTCTCTGAGTTGAAGTTCTCGGTCGTGAACCTCAATTACGAAGGGCTTGCCCGTGAGGTGGCCTATAAGGTGTATTGTAACGATGCCGAGGTGGCTGCCGGCAAGGTGCGGTCTTCCGAAAAAGAGGGATTCAAATTACCTCTCGATACGGCAAACTTGAAGTCGGGTAAGTACAAGGTAGAAATGTCTGTAACCGATGATAAGGGTAGAGTAGTAAAGCAAGATTTCGAAACCATCCTTTACCGCAAGACGGACAATGTGCCTCCTGTTGAAATTCCATTCTGGTTTGAGGATTGCGCTTCTCATGATTTGGCCGATGGCGAAACGGCTACCATCCGTGTGGGGTCGTCGTTGCACAATGCGCACCTTTTGGTGGTTTCGTTCGACGATAATGATGGCTTCAGCAAACAGTGGTACGATCTCGATAATGAAATCAAGTCCTTCAACTTTTCGTTGTCGAACAACTCTCACTTGAAGGTTCAGTTCTTCTTAATTAGTGAGGGTAAAGTGGCGAATAAGGTGATTGAGTTTGATAAGAAGTCGCCTGAGACAAAATTTCCAGTCAAACTGGCGGTGTTCCGCAATAAGGTGCAACCTGGCTCTTCCGAGAGATGGACCATCACCCTGCCTTCTGAAAAGGCGACTGAAGTGTTGGCTACCATGTACGATGCCTCGCTCGACCAGATAAAGGGGCATGCCTGGGTGTTCTCTCCTGCTTACCACCGTTATTTCAATATGCCGGGCTTTGTTCCGCAAAAAAGTTTTTCTCCTTCTTGTTATTCTCGTGGAAAGTACATGGCTACCGAATATAGCCTGTCTTTCGACAGGTGGAAAGATTTCTTTGAGAGCTACAAACATATAATGAGGTTCTCGATGCCGACTTCAGGTGGTGTTCCGATGCTGAGTGCAGAAGATAGCGGGGATTTTTCTTTAGAAGAAGATGCGGAAAATGCAATATACAGTGTTGCAAATATGAAAAGTGCGAAGGCGGCTATGCCAAAAAATCGTTCTGTTAAAGAGGAAGCTGTTGCTATGGGCGAGATTATGGCTGATAGTGTGGCTGAGTCCCAACCCCACATCCGTACCAATTTCGCCGAAACGGCCTTCTTCTACCCGCAACTGACCTCCGATAAAGAGGGAAATGTGCAACTCAATTTCACAATGCCTGAAAGCCTTACCCGTTGGAAACTGATGGCTTTAGCACACACTGCCGACCTCTATACGGGCTCTTTAACTCAGGAGGTTGTCAGCCAGAAAGAGTTTATGGTGTCGCCTAACTATCCGCGTTTCCTTCGTAATGGCGACGAGTGCGTGCTTTCTGCCAAGGTGGTTAATCTGTCCGATGTGGCTTTAAAGGGGAGTGCCACGTTGCAGTTGCTCGACCCTGTTACCGAAAAAGTGATTGTTGAGTCTGATTCCAAGTTCGAATTGGCCCCAGGTCAGAATGCTGCTGTCGAGTGGCCGGTTAGTGTGCCACTACAGGTGGAGGCGTTGTTGGTGCGTGTCGTTGCCAAGTCGGGCGCTTTCTCCGATGCCGAGCAGAAACTTTTGCCGGTGTTGTCGAGCAGGGTGGTGCTCACCCAGTCGCAGCCAATGTGGGTGCGTGGTGGCAAAACCAAAGACTTCACGCTCGACCGCTTGGTTAACAACAACTCTAAAACCCTTTCTTCCCGTTTCTTGAAGTTGGAGATGGCAACCAATCCGGTCTGGTATGCGGTGCAGGCGTTGCCTTCTGTGGCTGTTGTGGAACACGACAATGCCATTTCGCTTTCTGCGGCATATTTCGCCTCAAAACTGGCGAACCATATTGCGGTCAGCAATCCGAAAATCTTCAAGGTTATCGAGTTGTGGAAGCAGCAGAGTGCCGATAAGGAAACTTTATTGTCGAATTTAGAGAAGAACCAGGAGGTGAAGAATGTTTTGCTCAACGAAACCCCATGGGTGATGGACGCAAAGTCGGAAACCGAACGCAAGCAGCGTTTGGCCTCTTTGTTCGACCTCAATACGCTGGCGGCCAATTGCGACGGGTGGCTCAAACGGTTGGCTGAACTGCAAACCGACGAGGGTGGTTATGCTTGGTTCAAAGGTATGAAGGCGGGCTCACATTCTACTTTGTTCGTGCTCGATAATTTCGGACGTTTGCAGAAGGCGGGCATCAGTGTCGCTTCGCAAGACGGCAACATTAAGAGGGCGGTAAACTTCCTCGATAACCAGGTGCGGAAAAACTACGAGTGGCTGGTCAAGTACGATAAAAACTATAAGGAGAACGCCCATATCGGCATGTTCGAACTCTACTATTTCCAAGTGCGTAGCCTGTTCTCTAACATCAAGTTGCCTGCCGATTGCGGTACGGCCTACAATTTCTACTATGGCCTGATGAAGAAGCAGTGGGACCAGTGCTCGCTTTACGGTAAGGCTTTGGCAGCCATTGCCCTCTACCGGGGGGGCGATAAGGATGAGGCCAGACTGGTGGCACGCTCGCTTCGTGAGTTCTCTACCACTACCGACGAGATGGGCATGTTCTGGCAAAAGAATGTGAGTGGCTACTTCTGGCAAGATGCGGCCATTTCTACCCATACCCGCATTATGGAGGCGTTGCACCTGGTCGACAACCAACAGGCCGAACAAGACGAACTGAGGGTTTGGCTGCTCAACCAGAAACGTACGCAAAACTGGGATAACGTTATCGCTAATGTCGATGCCTTGAATGTGTTGCTACTTAATGGATCTGATTGGATTAGTCACGAAAACAAGATTACGGTTAAGATGGCGGGTAAAACGGTCAAACCCGAAAAGACGGAAGTCGGTACGGGCTATTTCTCGGTGGTTGTGCCTGGTGACGGGGTGAAGCCTGAAATGGGAAAATTGCAACTGGAAAGTGCCGAGGGCGATAATCTTGCGTGGGGGGCTCTCTATTGGCAGTTCGAGGAAGACATCGATAAGGTGTTGGCTAATAAAAATGGCCTGCACGTCGAAAAGACGGTGATGCTGAATACCGTGAAAAATGGTAAGGAAGTTTTGAGTGAGGTCTCTAACAATACCCATTTGAAGGTGGGCGACAAACTGGTGGTTAGGTTGGTACTCCGTACCGACCGCGATTTGGAATATGTCTCCCTCAAAGACCAGCGGGCTAGTTGTCTGGAACCTTTACAGCAGACTTCCGGCTACCGTTATAGCGAGGGTACGGGCTATTACCAGTCGGCTAAAGATGCCGCGATGTATTATTTCTTCGACCATCTGTCGAAAGGCACTTACGTCTTCGAATATCCGCTCTTTGTAACCAACAAGGGACGTTTCTCTAATGGTATTACTACTGTTCAGTGTCTCTATGCGCCAGAGTTCCTTTCTAATACCGGCAGTGTGCGCATTCAGGTGAAGTAGGGCGGTGGCCCTTTATATATATTGGGCGGTTTGTTTATGTTGCAACCTTGCAACTTGTACCAGTCGTCCGTCTTTTCTCTATCTTTGATTCAAACAAAAAACTTTTATACTTATGGAAGCTGAAATTCTAATTGTTGCGGCAGTTGTTGCCATTGTACTTTTGATTGTATTAATCAAAG
>DGTD01000017.1 GCA_002396385.1 Bacteroidales bacterium UBA4345 | reverse complement strand
TTTGCGCCATTCCTCGAATGGGCGCGGTCTGCCCTTTGAGTCGTAAAGCTCGTCCGCCAGTCGCTTAGCGTAGGTGTGACTGTGGAAGGCGCTGAACACGTCTATGCTGTGGCGGTACTTCTTCAGAAACTCCTTGTCGTCGGCTATGTTCGGGTTTTGGCTCTGCGCCATGCCCTTGGCGGTGGCCTCCTCGAACTTGTCGCGGTTCGCCTCGTAGTATTTGCGCGGTATCTCGCCCTTGGCGGGTTTCACCTTCTCGTTGTAAATCTCCTCCGACACCTCGGCCAGCATGTCCTCGTCGAACGATATGTTGAGGCTGGCGTCCTCTATGCCGGAGCTGTACGAAAATACAGTGCCTAAATGCCTTTTTTTTGTCGCTTGATGATGATCCACGGCAAAAATGTTTGCCAGTTCGCCGATACCTCCCTGCCTGCCGAGTAAAAGAGAGAGTGTGGAATTCGTAAAAAGGAGATTAGCCGTTCTTTTTTAAACTTTTGATTACAAGAGTTGCATCATAAAAATAAAATTCACTATATTTGTTTCGAAAAACAAGAAGATTAGTTTTTGGCAGGAGTGCTAGTACAGTATGTAAGAGCGCACCGGTTCAATTCAGATAATCTTCACTGTTTAAAATAAATCCTATGGTTAACCTCTAGGATGTATAATTGTTTACTAATCGTACTTTTCTGCTCACTACAAAGCGCAACGGGTGCTCATTGTTTTATACAAATTTATCTGTTGGGAAAGTACACAATCAGTTCAACCTACCGATGGTAAAAAAAGAAGCCCAGTTACTGGAAAATGCGAAAGGGATTTGTACCTACTACGATGACGAAATCATAATCTTTAACGATATCCGCAAAATGTCTGCGGCTGAAATACCATTGAACACTATAGTCGCCGATACAAATGTGGTGCTTTACTGTGCAGCGGGAACAATCAGTTTAAATGTGAACGATGAGCCCTACTCACTGGTTAACCGTCAGATACTAATATGTCCTCCTAACGCCGATTTAAACAATTATGTAATGAGCGAGGATTGTTTTTGTCATGCTATTTCACTCAGTTCGGGTATTTTGCAAAACGCCTTAAAAAACAATATCAGCATTTGGAACAAGTGCCTGTATGTCGACAAAGTTAACCTACTCACGTTGTCGGAAGAATCCGAGGCACTGTGGGTTAAGTATTATGACCTGATGGCAACAAAAATACACTTTGAGGAAGTGAACGCATACGACAGCAGTACAATGCAGTCAATTGTTTTTGCCCTGGTTTTGGAATTATGTGGCCGAATGGTACAAAATGCTTCCGACCAGTTAAAACGGCGCATGAATGAGCAAATTAAGCAGAGTAGTAATATCTTCAAGAATTTTCTCGATTTGCTTAATAACACACCGGTAAAATACCATCCTGTTGAATACTATGCCAGCCAGTTGTGTGTAACTCCTAAGTATCTTGCCAACGTTTGCAGAGAAGAAAGTGGGAAAAGTGCTATTGCATGGATACAGGAGCGTGTGATTCACGATATACGTTTCTTGTTGTCTAATCCAGATGTCTCTATTAAAGAGATTGCTGTTCTCACGGGTTTTGAAACAATTTCTCTGTTCGGTCGTTTTGTACGTACACATATGGGCACCTCACCTCGTGAGCTACGCAAAAAAATTTAATTTCTATAGAACAATGTTCTTCAATAACTGAACCAGGCATAACCTTCTTAAAGACTGTCTGTTTTTATGCCCTCCTTCAACTCAATTGTATAGTTGTCGTTGAATTGGTATTTCTGCGTCTGCGTCACCAACAAGTGGATTACGAATAGCCAACCATTGAAATTAGTCAGAGTTGTTGTTTTTCATATGTTTGGTGAATTGGTTGAGATCTACTAAATGAAGTTTTAATTTCAATCGGCTAAATGTACAATTTTTTGTGGTAACTTCTAGAAATAAAAAGGAACAGTGGCTGACGTCATCGCCAGCCACTGTCGTCTGATTCTTCAGATCATTTATATAAAGTTGAGTTTAGAGCTAAAAAATCAAGGTTTAGGTTAAAGATTTTGTTGAGTTACACATTATACGTTTTGTGTTTGAAGTAGTTGAGTAGTTGTTCTTTCGATTGTCTTGTATCTGTACATTTATTTTTTGTTTGCACTGCAAATTTATAATTAAAATGCAACCCTTTCAAACTATTAAATGGGGTGGTGCTGACAAAACTAAAACCTACTAATGACATAATGTATTGACAATTCGTGTTGTTGTTTTTGACGATTTGTAATTTAATCCGTTTTTGTCAGTGACAAAAATTTATAATTTTATATTAAAACACCTATAAAACAGCAAATTAACTTTTTGTCAGTGGTTGCTACTTACAAATATATACATGGTATCGTAATCGGTTTTTGTCAGCATGAAAATGACAAAATTTAATCAACATGTACCAATTGTTGCAGCTCGTTTTGCTTAAAATATACTATTCAAAACCGATTTTATCACATTAATAGTTAGCATATAAACAAATAAATAATACGATTTGCGAGTTTAAAACAAACGTCAGTTCATTTCGTATGAATATTTTTAAAGATCTGTTTTCATATTGTTACTCTTTAATTTTCCCTCATCCTGAAATATAGAATAAGTTTTAATCGATCACCGAAATATAAAGGGCAGCAAAAAAAGGAAACTTGTTAAACTGTGTGAATCCAGAATTCTAAAGTTCAAGTAGGTCATCACCTTTTTTATGTGTTCGTTTTTCTTGTGATTAATTATGCCGATAACCGCAATTTTTATAGCAGAATATAGATGAATGTATTTATCAATAAGACTAAACAGTACTTTCATGTGGCATTAAAAATGTATTTTTATTAAAAAATTATTCAGAAATGCCCTTGTCAATACAAAAAAATCAAGAAAATCACATCAAATTGCAAAATTATTTGTTTTTAATGCCAATTATTTGAAAATACCTCTTAACTTTGTGTAAACAATAATAATAGAGGCGTAAATAGTTCTTGTTATTATGCGTAATCATTTTATTATTATTTCTTATAATCGCGAACAAGAAAATACTAACAAGTAATTTTATACAATTCACACTTATTATAAAACTTATGATAGAAGACATTGAGAAAAAGGTAGACGTAGAAATTGTTTATGCGCTACTAAGTGGCAAGGTCACAAATGCTATTAACGCCACGCTTAGGAAAAAGCTTTTAGATGCCGGCATTGATCTTACACCTGCGCAGGTAGCTGTCCTTTATACACTCTGGCATAAGGATGGTGTTACACAGAAGGTTATCGCAGAACAGACTGCAAAAGACAAACCTAGTATTACTCGTATTCTTGACCTTATGGAAAAGTCTGGTCTGGTTACACGTAAAATGGGTAAGGAAGACCGCCGTTCTAACATTATTAAGTTGACAAACAAAGCCAATGGTTTAAGAACTAAAGTACAGGCTGCCACTGTTGCTGCTTTGGAAGATGGATTCCATGGTCTTAATGACAAGGATGTCGCAGAGGTTCAACGCTTGATGAAAAAAATATTTACTAATATCGGTAAATACGTCGACGCAAGCTATTGATTCTTTAATCTTTTTAAGAAAAAAGGTGGCAGTAATGCCATCTTTTTTTTTAGTCTAATGATTATATTTTCTTTCTTCTATTTCTATTAGAGTGGAGAATTCGCATTGAATATTTGTTAATTTTTTTAACCTAAGTTTGCATATATCCAAGACTAATTCTATATTTGTGTATAAATGTTAAAATTTAGTAGAAATGAATCAGATTGGTTTTAAAAGAAATGGAATTGGGAATGCTTGGAAACATGCAAATAATCCCGTGTATGTTAATTTACGCCCTTGTGAATTTGGATCATACCGTAATCAACCATACAAATTGTTGAATTCGATTAGGTTGAATAATTGCCGTTATAAGGGAAATGAAAACTGATTATTAAGGTATGGATAATTTAAAAATGAAGGTCTGACTTTTATACACTTAAAGGTCAGACCTTTTACATTTCCTGAATCGATTGAATGTGCTCTTTCTGCATTGTTAATAAATTGAGACACTGAAAACGTGTTTCTTCTTCTCTTTTTTGCAGAAAGAATGTTTCTGAAATAATTTTTATTTTTATGTTGCACAACACATGTCTTTCTATTGTCGATAAGCTTAAAATTCATATCTTCGTGTATTCATCTCTTATATGTATATAATTATACAACATAAAGGTCGCTATTCGTGAGAACAGCGACCTTTGTTTTCTAATTGTCAATTTATAAAAAAAGGCCGATGCATCACGCACCAGCCTTTTGAATATGTGAAACTACAATTCAAAAATCCGTAAACAATTGAGCCTATTTACGGATGTTTCCTTAACAAATTAGTACCAGATCTTATGTCTAGTAATGTTGTAAAGCTTTTTTTGATGTGTAACCCCCAACTCTCAGGGGGACGTATTTTATAAACCAACACTACACTATTTGGTTTTTTCTTATTACAAAGTTGCGACAAACCATAATCAAAACAAATGAATGACAGTATTTTTTAGTGTCAAATCGTACAAGTTGTTGTGACAATAAGTTTAAAGTAAAGTGTCAATTCTTCTTAGTTTTTATTTCGAATTGAACTAAATGATGTGAAAATCGTAAAAAATCATCAGATTTTTTGTCCTAAGTATTATGACAAAAAATAATATCTAATTGTATGTAAGTGTATTATAAAATCATCAATACCCTCAACTGCTATTGTTTGTCGGTAATGTTCGAAATACTGTCATTAATTCTCTTTTTTACGCGTAAAAAAGAGTTTCTGTTCGAAAAACCACACTCACGCGCTATAGTGTCTTGTGTATATTCAGGGTGTGTGTGTTGTAGTTGGTTTGCATATGCGAGTCGTGCGTCATTTACGAGTTTATAGAAACCTCCATAAAATTCGTTACATACTTTGCTGGTAATGGTTCGCCCGTATCCGACCTCAGCGGCTAGTTGTACGAGAGACAGATGTGGATCGAGGTACATTTTGTCTTCGTATATTTTCTTATGAATGGTCCTTGCCAGTTTCTTCATGTCAAACGAACCCTTCGTTTCCTCCTTATCCGAGAAATAAATTGTCATATCTTTTGGGTAAACACATTGGTAGCTGCTAGGTTGCTGTGGATGTAGGATGATGAGCAGGTATATGACTGCCATTGCCGATAAACCGATGTGTAGTGTCGCTATTGCTGTTTGCGATTCAACCACCCAGTTACACCATACTCCGATAATGATAGCTCCCGAAAAACCGATAACGATATTGGCGAATTTGTAGGGGAAATCCTCTTCGCTTGAGAAATTGTCAAGAGCAAAATCTCTCATTTTTTTCAGCAGTCGGTAAAGAGAGTAGGCAAAAGCGCCAGTTGTTATTAATCCAAGTACTAGAGAACTATAAATTACCAGGTTTTGATGGCAGAATAGGAACTGGCCGCCAAATAGGCCGTCGATGAAGAAGGGCAGGCAGGGAAGAATGGCTGTTAGGGCGAGTCCGATGCGTTGTGCCTGATTTGGTTTGTTTATGAAATACCGGCTGACCATTAGTGTGAAGAATGTGGAGAAAGTCAGCATGAAGATGACAGCAGCGTAAACCGTACTCCATGGTGAGTTGAAGTAGATAAAATAGGGAAGTTGCAAAACTGAAGAGTAAAGGAACATTAAAGTTATTTCTACGCGCGACGGATAAAAATAGTCGGCATACAGGGCAAATGGCCTGCATACGTGGAAATACCTGATAACGGCACATAAGAATGTCGTTAACATAAATGTGTAGGTTGCGTAGTTGTATATTTGTAGCATTCGTCGTTGAGTTTTCTATTACAATATTACGTTTTTTCTGCCTTTTTTCATACTATTTCCCTTAATATATGTTAAAGTATTCTGCGCTTTTTATTATGCCGATGACAGTTTCAACCATCTATAGGCCACCAGACACACTATAATTGAAACCATTGAGCCTATAGGCGCGGCACATCCCATTGGGTACAGGCTGACGAAGTAGACCGATGCCAGATATGCCAGCGGCACACGCGCGAGAATTATGGAAAGGGTGTTGTGTATGAATGCGACTTCCGAACGGCCGTAAGCGCAGAAATAACCAGTAAAACAGAAATGGACGCCTGCAAATAAACAGTCCCATACATAGGAGTGGAGATATTCTGTCCCCATTTCTATAACGGTGGTTTCGCTTGTGAACAATCCGATAAAATAGGCCGATACAAATTGGAAGATGATTGAGAAGAATAGGCCAAAGCCTGATGCAATGGCCACAGAGTAAAAGAGTGTCTTGCGGGCACGGTAGTGATAACCTGCACCGATGTTTTGAGCGCAGAGTGTTGAAACCGAAGAAAGAAGTGAGGACGGTATCAGGAACAGGATGCCAATCAGTTTTTCTACAATTCCGACTGAAGCAGCGTCGTTAAGTCCGCGTTGGTTGGCAAAAATGGTAATCAGCACGAAAGATATCTGCACGAAGCAGTCTTGTCCGCAGACGGGTAGCCCGATGCGTATAATCTTACCTGTTACCTTGCGCCGCAGTTTGAAGTGAAGTTTCTCTAATCCCTGCATTGTTCGTTTGCGAATGGTGAACAGCAGGGCTATAACCAGACTGAATGTCTGTGCCAGTACGGTTCCAAGAGCAGCGCCAGAAGGTCCCCAACCCAACCGACCGATAAAAACCAGATCAAGTCCGATGTTGAAAACACAAGCTATGGCTACAAAATACATGGGGCTGTGGGAATCGCCCATCCCCCTATAGATGGAACTTATTATGTTGTAGGCTGTAATAAAGGGTATGCCTGCAAAACAGATAAAGAGATAGTTGGTTGTGCCTTCAACGGCTTCGGCGGGTGTTAACATAAGGTCCACAAGGAATCTTGTGCCGAGAAGGAGAACGGCTGTTAGTATTACCGAGAGCAGTACAAACAATGTGGTAGTGTTGCCTATGACGATGTTTTTTTGAACGTCCTTCTTTCCACCCACAGCTTTGCCAATCAAAACGGTGGCTCCCATTGCCAGACCTACAATCATCACTGTAAGCATGTGCATGACCTGCCCCCCGATCGATACAGCGGTGGTGTCGGCTATAGATCCATATTGGCCGATGATGAAAAGGTCGGCCAGTCCGTAAAATGTCTGTAAAAAATATGAGAGAAGGAATGGTAGCGAAAAGAACAGTATGTTCTTAAAAATACCTCCGGTTGTTAAATCACGCTGTTTGGACATATTTAGGGTTATCGCCCTTTAGTTTGTTTATGCGCTTGAGGGCTTTTTTGTAAGTTAATACACAGAAGGCCAGCCACACAAAGAAAACAACGTACCAAATGTTTCCGTCCATAATGGTGATGAGTCCGTCGTATATGCCATGAAGTAAGACAGGGACAAAGTAGGCCAGAAGGCGGAAAAACATTTTGTGGGAGGTCCCGAAATGAGCTTTCGAGTAGTAGAAGCCCATGGTCACGGCGAAGCAGAAATGTCCGGGTACCGAGAACAAGCCTCTCATAATGCCTGTGCTGAAAAGGTCAGCTTCGTCTATCAAATAGAAAATGTTTTCGAATGCTGCGAACCCCAGTGATACACAAGCTGAATAGACAATGCCGTCTATCGGTTCGTCGAAATGCTTGCTTTTGCGGACCAGCAACCATAACATTAGAAGTTTGGCAAACTCTTCTGGAAGGGCGGCTGAGACAAAGGCGTCGATGAATCCGAAAATGCCTTGCGGCATGGCAAAGCCAACAAGTTCGTCAACCGCTGCTTTCATGTCGTCGGGAAGTATAGAGGTCAGCATCAGGGAAACAAAGCACGATAATAGGCCGTAGATTAAAGCTTTTATTATCATGCGTACAGGCTCTGGCTTGGCGCTATCTTTCCGATAGATGAAGATTAGCAGAATGAAAACTGGCAGGAGGGCCAGCGAAAGAAGAATGCCCATAATTTGTGTTTAAATCCTTAGTTTTTAAAAGTTGTGCAAAATTACGGAAAAGTTTGATGCTTTATACCTTCTAAAGACAATAAATTAGGTTCTTTCACGTTTTAATTTCTCATAATGTACATTGGCAGTAGGTGTTGTAGGAAGAATGTTACCGTCTGCTACGACTTTAGACCTTCTTTTTTAAGTTAAGCATAGATTATCAATGGGTTATATTCATTTTTCCAATACGGCAGTAGGGAGCGTATATCTATAATTAAAAAAAATAATGGAACCTTCACAGGCTCCATTACATAACAACGTTAAATTGTTAATCTGTTGTCTTGAATTATTAAAACTGCGTAGCACACCCATCACAGGTTGGCTTGTCACGCTACTTTTATATTAACCAATTAACACGTTTAGGAAAAAACAACCTTATATCCACAAAGGATACATAAATAGGATTGCCTGTGCCAGTCTAATGACACACGCAGACCTATTTAGCGGTAGTACGCAAATAGTGCTACTTGGCCTATAAAAATGCAGAGTCCGTTGATGCATTTCTAATGTTTATGTTATCTCGATTTCTTGTGTAAAGCGAACTCGACGCAAAATTATAAATTATTTTCAAATTGTATGTTCAAATGAAAGATAAAAATACATTAGTAGCCTATTTTTTGTTATTCCTGTAAAAGAGCATTCTAAAAAGGCAGCGCATAGCAGCGCTGCCTCATCCTCATTTAACACACACACATTTAAGTTTAGGTAGTATTGTTTGTAGTTAGTATTTATTAAGTTTTACTGTTCTTGTACCGCAAATATACAGTGGAAGTGCTTATTCATAGCAGAAAATTGTGTCAAAAACGGGTGTAAAAATGTTACAAAAGCGGTAGTTATTGTTTTTCATAGTTTTATATGACTAATGGAAAAACTTTTTCTTGGATTTACCGCTGTTCTGTTTGTTTTTTTGGAACATTTCGGTCAATTTAGTGGGCAAAAAAATCAGACCCAGTATGGGAAGAGTATCAATTTACGAGGTTTACGACAAATACTACTCTCTGCACAGTTCAGTGCCGAACACACCGAAGATGCGTTTTCAGGAGTTTTTGCTGGTGCTCAGTATCGATCCGACTGCTAGTGCGACAGATAATAACCTGAGAGGGGGCGTTTTGATGTACTTCTTGCAGCAACGAATGGTCGACTGCATGCTGGTAGCCTCGTTATTTGTGAAAGGTAAATATCTGCAGTGGTTGTTGTTCCATCGACAAGAGTTTGTTATCCATCCTGACTCTCGCCTCGACACTTCTGCAGAACTGAACAAGGCCCTTTTTTGGTTTAACTACAACAAAACCTACTTGCGCGACAAGGACATCAACCAGTTTAATGTGCAGCAACTGCTGGCCCTCTACCACGAAAATGAGACGCTTGACCTAAGGGCGAGGCACGAGGTAGAGAAGGCGGAACAGAAGGGGGCTTCACTTGTTTATAGTGACGACGACTGGGCAGTGGTTGTGCCTCACACTTTCGCTGCCAGTTGTTTCTATGGGCAGTTTACTAAATGGTGTACCACTTGCCGAGACGACACGTCTTATTTCGACGACTATAGCAAAAAGGGGCCGCTTTACATATGCATCGACCGGCACAGCTCGCATAAATACCAATTCTATTTTGTAAAGGGCGAGTACGATTTCCGAAACGAAGTCGATAATGCCGTTTATCCCTGGGATGTTAACCTATCGTCTGGCTGTAAACGCTTCTTTCAACTGGTCAGTGGCTCGAGGGCACTCGATACCGGGCAATTGAACGAATTACTTGCTAGAGGACGAACTCCCGAAGAGGTTTTTGACCGCGTTTATCCAGTAAGTGACGGCCTCCAATTGGTAAAAATAGATATGCGCTATAATTTTTTAGACCCGGCAGTCAATCAATTAGTTGGACGGCTATGGTATTTTTATGCTGAGCCTTACTCAGATGGATTGGCCAAGGTTTGGATCCAACGTTTCACCTATGCTTTTATTACGACTATCGGCCCAGAAAATGCCAAGTGGATTGAAGATTTTAACGAAGATGCCTGGACCAATGACGAGTATTACCGATAAAGGAGAGATATTCTCAAATGGCGAAAGTACTGTAGTATTTCCATCTCGATTATCGTGGCAACACTGTAGAATAAAAACAGCTGGCGATATCGCCAGCTGTTTTCATTAATATGACATTTACCAGAGTTTTTCAATTTCATCGGCGGAAAGCCCTGTAACGGTGGAGATGATGTTGATAGCAACACCGCATTCTTTCATCTTGCGGGCATTGTCTATTTTTTCTTCTAATTTACCTGCTTCTTTACCTTTCTCCAAGCCGATTGCCTCGCCTTCTGCACGCCCTTCCTCACGCCCCTTGTTGAAAGAGCCGTCCATCAGCGCCTTTTCGGTGGCGGCCATGTCCCTGTACTTGTCGTAAGTGGCGAGCTGCTCATCGGAATATGCGCCACGCTCTACGATGGAGATGGCCTTGCTGATTTCGGGATCGTCGAGCAACTCCTGCGGAACACAGGCCGTGCTCTCGTTGACCTCGGTCATGAAGCGGAGCCACAGGCGGTGCATCTTTCCCACTGCGGCCGACTGCGGTTTGAACTTGGGCAGTTCCACAAACACCATCTCTATCCCCTCTATCACACGCTCTGGGTTGCCTTGCTCCGCCATCTGGAAGAGGTGGTAGTGCTCGGTACCGCTGAAGGCGTTGTCGTTCACAATGCTTAGCGAGTA
>DGTD01000106.1 GCA_002396385.1 Bacteroidales bacterium UBA4345 | reverse complement strand
ACGCACCACCATTTTCGACTATTGGAGCGTTGAGAGCATCAGAAACTGGGTCAACGGCGGGAAAATGGACGGGAAAAAGCTGACCGCCGAACAAAAAGCGCTCCAGAAACGCTACGCCAAGTTGTTGAACATCTGCAACAAAGAGAAAGCCATAGCAGAAGGCGAATTTTTCGATTTGATGTACTGCAACTACGAAAATCCCGATTTCGACTCGACCAAACAATACGTATTCTTACGCAAGAAAGACAATGACCTGCTGCTTATAGTCAGCAATTTCGAAGATAAAGATGTGAACGTAACCGTGAACATTGCCGAACACGCGTTCGACTACCTCGGTATCGGGAAGTGGAAAGAATATGCGGCAAAAGAACTCATCAATGGCGAAACCCGCTCTATGACGCTCTCGCCAGACAGTCCGGTTGCCATCAGCATTCCAGCCCACAGCGGTGTTATTTGGAAGATTACAATCAAGTAAGCAATAGAGCAATGGGTGAAAGCCTTTGCTCTTTGGAATCTTTGTATTTTATTATACATTTGTTTTAAAATCAATTAAAAGCTATGAGTAATAATTTGAAAAGTTTATTTGACGAATCCATTAAGAGAAGCTTCTGTAACGGAGAGCCCGTTATGCCCGGAATTTTTGCAAAAGAGAACTTTTGTTATGGAAGAAATATAAAGGGAAATTTCCAAGACACATATTTTTCTAAAGAATATGGGGAAAAATTAGTTAGTTCATTAGATGACAATATTATAAGATTATATAAAAATGGCAAGGGAAATGAGATAGATACAGGTAAATTCTTTTGCGTTGCATCGTCTTCTAGATTTACCGTCGCATCATTCTCAGAATATAGAAACGGAAAAATCTGTATCGCAGATAAAATTGGAGATTTGGAGATAGAGGATCCCTCATTTGAATATGGGCTTGATATACAAGGAATAAAAGGCACACCACCTCAGATAGATTTTCATTGTTTTACAAATTTTGAGAATTTCGTAGAAGTAAAGTGCCATGAAATATTTGATTATCACAACTCTATAAAACTATCCACTCAATATTCAAATAATGATATTTTTAACAAGATTTGCAAAAAATACGGCATTAGTGATAATGACAAAGTAATCAAAGTAGATAGTAAAACCAACACGGAGAAAGAAGTATATGACATCAAGAAAACAATGTTAAATATTAAATGCCGACACTCGCATTTTGATTTAAAGCAGTTCATTTGTCATATAATGGGCATCATTTCAAATACAAAGAAAGAAGATCATAAGAATTTCATTTACTTGTTCTACAAAAGTGATGATACCCAATTCAAAAAAGTTTATGAAGAACTTGAGAATGAAATAGGCCAAGTTGAAAAATCATTTGACTGGTTATTGAAGGAATACAACATACATTTTCACCATATTTATAATTCTCAATTCAATACATTACAAAGTTTTATCTGAACTTCGGGTGCGTTTTCTTCCAGTAGTCCGCTACCTGTTGGGCTTCCTGCTCCGCCTTGGCGATTAGGCGTGAAGATTCTGGAAACTGGTCTGCAATGGTTTTGACCACGTTTTCAAGAAACTCTTTGGCTTTGCAGTTCAAGCGGTATTGCGGGTATAGTTCACGGAATGTGGGATAGTCGAGTTCCTTTTTCAGGTTGAGGGTTGTCTGGATCTTATAATTGATTTCGCGGAGTTTCTTCACGTCGTCGTTCCAGTCTTTCTCAATGGCTTTTTAACGGACGACTTCGTGCGACAGCAATTTGCTGTTAATGAGAAGGTCTGACAAGGCGTCATCGACAAACTTGTCGTTGTTGGGCAGGGTTGCAAAGACGGTCTTGTTGGCGTCGTCGAAACGTAGGTCAAGGTTGGGGATGTTCTGCACGACATAGTTGAAGGCATGGGTGCGGAAGTCTTCGTAAAGGTCGGTACGGGCGGTAACGGCTACCGTGTGGTGGTCGGGCAGGTCGCACGGCACATCCTTGTCGTGTATGGAGCACTTGCGTTCCACACTGTCATCAAACTTTTGGGCTGACGCTATCATGAACTTCAAATCGTATTTGGAGCCCATCATATCGTTATCACCGCCAAGCATTAGCTTGAAGTCGGGTGAGAGTCTGTCTTTGTTTTGTTTCAGATAATCAAAAATGACATCGACCTGCGAGTCCATCAGGTAGCCCTGGTGGGAGACATAGAGCGTGTTCGGGTCCTGCTTCAGCTGGAAGTGGGCCATACAGTCGAGTTCGGACTCACCGATAAACATATTGTCTATCTTTTCGGGCACCATGAAGCGCAGCGAATAGTGCCTGAAAAGGTGGTTTCTGCATTTTTGTAGGCGTCCTTAAATGTGTAGGGACCATTGCTTTGACAGATAGGTGGCATACTTAAATGTCCCCTGACGCGCGCTCTGAAACTTGGAACTGAAAGATTACACATCAAGTGAAGCCCTGGCAACTGTTTTAAGTCCTGTTCCAATCTTCGACTGTGACTCTAGCCGCCCTATCCAGATTGACTGTCTCCAGATTGACTGTCCTGCTTTGCAAGCACTAAGAAGTGCAACGAATTGTGCCTAAAAGGCAGGACAGGAATAAAATTCAAGAAATCCTTTATTGTCAGATTCATTAGATAACATTTGGCGAAATGATAAATTAAGTGCATCTTTGTACTGAAAACATTGGAAATTTTGCAAAAACTTCCAATATATTGATATAATCATGACAGGAGTAAGCATCAGACAACAAGTCAACAATATGCAGGAGGGAACCATTATGTTTCGCTCCGACTTTCCTATGTATAATGTGGAGAGTGTGGGCAACATGTTGGCCGAACTTGTTAAAGAGAATGTCATAATCAAACTGTCGCATGGAATATACATGAAGCCCAAGCATAGTAGATTTGGAAACATCTACCCTACTATTGACGAGATAGTCGCCAGCATTGCCAATAGGGACAAGTGCCAAATACTGCCATGTGGCGCAACAGCCGAATTAGCCCTAGGATTGAGTACCCAGGTTCCGATGAGTTACACTTACCTTACAAGTGGAAGCGCACGGACAATAGACATCTCCAATAAACAGATTGTCTTTAAAAGAGCCGTTCCTAGAAACTTCTCTTATAAGACAAAACTTGTTTCCTTGCTGGTTCAAGCCCTCAAGTCAATCGGTGAAGACAACGTCGATGGAGAGCAGATTCAACAGATACAATCACTATTCAGAGAAGAAAAGCAGAAGGATCTTTTGAAAGAAGACATCAACGCAACTCCAATCTGGATGAGAAGACTCTTGTTACCAATCTATAAAAACGTGATGATATGACAGAAAGAAAGATATGGTTGAATAATCCAGTCAACGACCGTCTTGCGATGCTTCAACAGACCGAGACAGGACACCATAACATCAACATCAACGCAATAGAAAAAGACTGGTGGGTAACCATTTGCCTGAAAGCGCTGTTTATGAGTGATTGCGCAGACTACCTGTTGTTTAAGGGAGGAACATCCCTAAGCAAAGGGTGGTCTCTCATCGAACGCTTTTCAGAAGACATAGACCTGGCAATCAGCCATACCTATTTCGGAATCAACAGCACGACCAAAAGCCAACGTGAAAAACTGAGAAAAGCCTCAAGAAAGTATATTCTAGAAGAACTCGCCTTACAATTAGACAGCAACCTACCAGCAGGACAAGGAGGGAAAGTGGCTGAACAAGCCGATAGACGCCAACAACCACATCATCGATGCAGTCCGCTACGGGGTTCTTGAACGCTACCGCAAATATCAGCGTGGCACACAAATTATTGACGACAGTATTTTGTACTGATTTTGGTTTTATTGATTTTTTTGTATTTTTGCAATGCTACGCTGCGTGCGTGTGCGATTGTAGGCTCTTTTGAGTACTGCTGAAAAAGAGGTTGGATTTTATCCAACCTCTTTATTTTTAATAATTTCTTAAAAGTCCTCCCTTTTCATAGACGTACTATCGGTTGCGCACACGCCTGTAGAGGTTGCCAGGCTCTTTCAGCAGTTGGCGTACTTCACGGCTGAGCGATTGTGCGCTCTTGCCGCTCTTCATTCCCTCGTCAACCGCCATACGCAAATCTTCGTAGAAGCTGTCTGTAATGTTCCAGACACGGTCTGACAGATTCATGCCGTTAACCACACGGTTGTTGAATGCGTCCGCCTTTACAAGGTTATGATCAAGCCACTCTTTCGGTATCGAGTATTCAGCCGTCCCGTTCAGAATATCATCGGCAATCTTGTAAATCTTGTCCGTACCGCCAGCGGCCACAGAACATACTCAGCCTTTGCGTTAGCCGGATATAGCAACACGTTCCTGCCTTCCTGGTTCCCGATTTTCTCCTCCCCGAAAGTCACACCCTCGTCAGAGAACACCACCCAGTTAGGCTTTGCGTTCTTGCGGATGTAGTTTCCGTTTCTCGACAGCGTCCATTCTACCTCGTATATGTTCTCGCTCTGGTCTTCCCAGATAGGCTCTACCCTATTCGCATAAACACCCGAAATCTTGCCGAGCTTTATTTCTTCCCTTAGTTCCTCCGCAGAGATGGGCAGCAAACAAAAGAATAAAAGCTAGATTTATAGCACAGCGGGGAAAGCGAACTAAAGAATAGAGGCAGATAGCGGTTTCGTAAAGTTGAGTCTGGAAGAACCATGAATCCATATTTTCAGTTACAGAACCATTCTATTTTTAGAATAGTCTAATATTTCGTAATTTTGCCAAAATTTTAAACAATCCACGAAACAAACCATGGGTTTCATAGAAGAAATAAAGCGTAGACGCACCTTTGCAGTAGTCAGTCACCCCGATGCGGGTAAAACCACACTCACCGAGAAATTGTTGTTGTTCGGAGGCGCCATCCACATAGCCGGAGCCGTAAAGAGCAACAAGATTAAAAAGACCGCCACCAGCGACTGGATGGAAATAGAAAAGCAACGTGGTATTTCGGTTGCAACCTCGGTTATGGCATTCGACTACAACGGCTACAAGATTAACATTCTTGATACCCCAGGTCACCAAGACTTCCAGGAAGATACCTTCCGGACACTTACGGCTGTAGACAGTGTGATTATTGTAATTGACTGCGCCAAGGGTGTAGAGGCACAGACCCGCAAACTGATGGAAGTGTGCCGTATGCGTAAGACCCCGGTGATTGTGTTCATCAACAAGATGGACCGTAACGGTAACAACGCGTTCGACTTGTGCGACGAAGTAGAGAAAGAACTCCAGATAAAAGTACGTCCGTTGTCGTGGCCAATCAACCAGGGCGAGAAATTCAAGGGCGTATACAACATCTACAAGAAACAGCTGAACCTGTTCACCCCAAGCAAGCAGACCATTTCGGAATGCGTTGAGTTCGACGATGTGAACAATCCGGAGTTGGAGAACTACATCGGCGAGGAAGACGCCGAGCAACTTCGGACAGACATTGAGCTAATAGAGGGCGTATATCCGGAATTTGACGTCAACACCTATTTGTCGGGCGATGTAGCGCCTGTATTCTTCGGTTCGGCGTTGAACAACTTCGGTATCAAAGAATTGTTGGACTGTTTCTGTGAGATTGCGCCATGCCCGCAGCCGACCCAGACCGTGGAGCGCGAGATAAAGCCAGAAGAGGAGACCTTCTCTGGTTTTGTGTTCAAGATACACGCCAACATGGACCCCAACCACCGCAGTTGTATAGCTTTCGTAAAGGTATGTTCGGGGAAATTTGAGCGTAATGTGAACTACAAACACGTGCGCCAGGGGAAACTGATGAAATTCAGCAGCCCGACTGCCTTTATGGCCCAGAAGAAGGAGACGGTCGACGAGGCCTATCCGGGCGACATTGTAGGTCTGCCCGACAGCAACAGCACCTTCAAGATAGGCGATACCTTGAGCAGCGGCGAGAATATCCACTTCAAAGGGATACCAAGTTTCTCGCCAGAAATGTTCAAATACATCGAGAACGCCGACCCAATGAAGGCGAAACAACTGACCAAGGGTATTGAGCAGCTGATGGACGAAGGTGTGGCACAGCTCTTCACCAACCAGTTCAACGGCCGCCGCATTGTGGGTACAGTAGGCCAACTGCAGTTCGAGGTTATCCAATACCGTCTGGAGCACGAATACAACGCCCAGTGCCGCTGGGAACCCATCAGCCTTTACAAGGCCTGTTGGATAGAAAGCGACGACAAAGCCCAGTTGGAAGACTTTAAAAAGCGCAAATTCCAATATATGGCGACCGACAAAGACGGCCGCGACGTGTTCCTTGCCGACTCGGGCTACATTCTGCAAATGGCACAGAGCGACTTCCCGCACATAAAGTTCCACTTCTCAAGCGAGTTCTAAAAAGCCAGAAAGAAGGGAAAGAACAAAAAAAGCTACTATAACCGGACAAGCAGGTTATAGTAGCTTTTCTATTGAACGAGCCTTTTCCTGTTAAAACCGGGAAAACGAAAACAGAAATTCAACAGCAGTCCCAATTATAAAGCACATTCGAGAAATCTCTTCTCCTTAACTCATCCAGAGAACAGAAGAAATTACAAACGCCACTGTCGCCCCAAACAATCTCCCCCTCATCAAAAACATCGTCGCTATCAATCTGTAACAACAAAACCGACATTGAAGAAATATCCTCACGGGGGTCTTCCTGACAGAAGACCGGATAACCACCTATTTTGTGTCCGTCGCCAGAGGCAGACTTGTCACTAATCCAATCACGCACGACATCGGGGAGGTCATTATAGTGTTCGAGTTCCCCACCGTTAGACAAACTATTGAACTTTTGCACAAAAAGCGGTTCGAAACGAGCATCAAGCATATTCATCGGCTCCTTATCGGGAGAAAAAGAGATTGCGAACTCACCATGTACCGGGAAATTGTCCACATCGTCAGAATCAGGCTGGGGAAGTTCGTTGAACCAAGCCCGCACCATCTCCTCAGAGACACTTTCATCGACAGTTTCATACCAGACAACGTGTGAGCCGCCCTCTTCAAACAAGCCGTTGCCATCGTTAGAACTTTGAGAGATCCAGAACTGCAACAATCCGGTTTGAGGAAAATCGGGAAGGTAGGAAAGTTCCTTACAGTCAATCTGTGCCAACAAACGGAGGGGGACACCATCGGAGTACAAAGGGATGGCCTCTTTAGAAGGAACGTAAGGGAGCCCGCCCACCTTGCTACCACATAGGGAAACCTTCCGGCTTTGCAATTTTAGGCGCAAGAAAGGCGTAAGCGTCTCCTTATTCAACAGTTCAAGTGCCATTTCAGCAGTGTTCCTGGCAGCATGAGTTCCATTTGCAGCATCAGTAGTTGAAGCACTGGTACTGTCGGTATAAAGTGCATTATATACGACATCTTCAAAAGAGCCGTAAATGTCCAAACATTTATTCTTTTTCACATATTCAGCCACCTTTTGCCTTAAATGCTGGGGTATTTTAAACAAGACTTTTTTATCACTACAGTTATAATAAAAATAATCTAAATCGGATATACTCAACCCGCGCCTTTTAAAATAGGCATACTCATCGTCGTAACCGTTATAAGTCCGGAAATCGTAAGCGACATTGCATTTCTCGCAGCAGTACAGCAACGCCACTAGTTCCTCGAGTTTACCATCGACATAATGTAGAGTCTGACAGTCATAGGTACATAAATGAAGAGACGGCATTTCATTGCGACTCCACCTTGGAATAAAGTCCAGAACACACTTTTCAACCTTGTCAGCCGGCACATCAGAGGGAGCATTCTTTTCTTTAGAATCAACTTTCACAGCAGTATTGGCAAAAACAGAATCGTCTAAATTCAAATATCCGCCAACCGCCACATTCTTCAAACCCGTACAATTGGCAAAAGCGAAACGCCCCACCGTTTTTAGCGAAGCCGGTAAAGAGAGTTCTTGCAGTTTAGCACAATTATAGAACGCATATTCGCCGATAGTGGTTAATGCGTGAGGGAACTTGACCTCCATAAGGTAGGAACAGTTGCTAAAGGCGTTTTTTCCAATTTCCTTCAAAGTAGAAGGGAAAACCACCCTGGCCATCCGTCCAAAATCGGAGAAAAAACCAGCTTGCACAACCTCAACACCCTCAGGAATGATCAAGGTTCTGACCGGAGTATTTCTGAAAGCCTCTTTGTCCACCCTATTCAAAGACTTCGGCAAGGTCAGTTCCAAAAGACGCGGGCAGTCGCAAAAAGCGTAGCCCTCAATAGTGACAGCAGCAGCCGGAAGGGCTACATTCTCCAGTTTTCCACAATGGCCAAACGCCTCGCGCCTAACCAATTTTAACGAAGCGGGAAAAGAGACCGACTGCAGGTTCGGACAGCCAGAGAAAGCAGACTCGCCCACCTCTTCAAGCCCTTCGGGAAGAGAGACGGTTACAACATCCTTCCTTCTGGCGAAAGCGCCCTCAGCAATAAGTGTCACTCTGCATTTTTTCCCCGATTTCACCAACTCAGAAGGGATGACCAGATTAGCGACATTACCAACCAGCCCCGTTATAGCGCAAGTGTCGGGGGTTAAAGACTTCGTGGTGAAAAAATTCATAATAATCCAGATTTTGATTGTTAACTATAAAACAGACAATAAAATTTATTCCATTCCACCCGTCACGTTCTTCTATTGGGCGTTCTTCCGTTTACCCGTGAGACGGTTGGGTATTTAACAGACAGTAAAATGTTATAAATCTATTAAAACAATACGAAATTAAAGAAAAAAAGGTATATTTACAAAAATGAACAAGAAAATGCTTTACACCCTAAAAAGAGCGGTACAGCTGCCAGCCGTTTTAACACTAATAGCAACAACGTCGTGCAGTACCCCACAAGAAAAAATCAGTACCCCACAAGAAAAAATGGAAGTTAGAGAAGTAAAAACCTTTAAGGCCCAGGTAGGCGAAGGCCCTATATGGGACTACAAGAACAACCGCCTGCTCTGGATAGACACACAAGGAAGCGTATACATTTACGAGACCGGCTTCATGGGCGAGAAGGAAGTGCCCTACACTATTGGAAGAGAAATAAAAGTCGGCAAAATGGTCGGCACCGTGGTTCCCTACACCAAAGACACCGTTATTGTAGGCCTACAAGACGGCATCTACAAATTGGACCTTAAAACCGAGCGCCTCACCTTTATGGCAGCCCCGGAAGGCGGCATTGAGGGCAACAAATACAACGACGGCAAGTGCGACGCAAGCGGACGCCTCTGGATTGGCACCATGGACAACAACTGCGCTCCCAAGAAGGCGAACTTCTTCGTTTACGACGGAACAGACAGCCGCAAAGTGCTAGACAGCGTCACCATCTCGAACGGAGTGGCCTGGTCGCCCGACGGCACCAAAATGTACTACCAAGATACCCCCACCCGGTGCGTCAGCCAGTTTGATTTTAACGAGGAGAAGGGCGAAATAAGCAACCGCAAAGAGGTGATACAGCTACCCGAGGAGTTGGGCACACCCGACGGAAACACCATCGATGAGGAAGGTATGCTGTGGGTAGCGAACTGGGGTGCAGCCTGCGTCACCCGCTGGAATCCGAATACCGGTGAGCTGCTGCAGAAGATAGACGTGCCGGCACTGAACGTATCGGCAGTCGCATTCGGCGGCGAGCACCTCGACGAACTCTACATAACAACCGCCGCCCTCTGGATGCCCGAAGGCGAAGAGAAGAACTACCCCGACGCCGGCAAACTGTTTGTTGTGAAGCCAGGGGTCAGAGGAATTAAGTGTAACTACTTCAAAAACGGTGAATAGGCACAAAAGGGAAAGACGAACCAATAAAACATCGTAACGATGAGCAATAACATTCAATTTTTGGAAGATTTCCGTCAAATCCACGATATGAGGAACTCCGTTAGCCGCATCCTCTACCAGAAAGAAGCGATGAGGATAGAAAAGGCGGAAAGGTATCTAAAAAAAGTAGTAGAGACCTGCGAATTCTGCACGTGCATGTCGTTCGAGTCGTTAGAGAAAGCCCTTTCCGACAACGAGATAAAGGAAATGTCGGAAACAGGAACAGGAGCAACAATTGGAGGAATAGAGGTCCGGCGCAAAGCCATATTCGACCTTTACAACCTCGACTCGACAAAGTACAGCGCCAAAGAACACCCCAAATACGGCTTTTTAGTCGGGCCAGACCGTCAAAGAGACCTATACAAAGACCCCGATGCCTTCTACCATTACGGCCAGGTGCTTGTCACCTTCCGAAAAGAGAACATGATAGAGCGCACCACCATGACGGTAGGTTCGAGTTTAAACTTTAACGAGTCGGCGCTGAAAACACCAACATTCGTCAACGACCCGAAATTCATCTGCATCAAGGGTCTACCCAAAAAGCCCGAATTGCACGGAAAACCTTATTTTATGGGGCTGAACTTCTTTACCGACTACCTTATTGGAGAGAAAGAACTAAACCCCGAATACCCTAACAGTATGGCAATGCTGTCCAACGACGAGCTTGGCTTTGAGAATTTCGAGTTACAGTTTTTCGGGAAAATCACCTTTAGCGAAGACGTTAAAGACCTCCACTATATAGAGATAGGCGGGAATAGTGCAGAACACCTTGAAAAGATAGGCCCACTGCTCAAAAAATATAATCTGAGTTGTAAAGAACTATAAGTCGCACAATTAGTTCTCTATAAAAAGTCCAGGTTCCTACATAAACGGACCTGTACACGTACCACCAGAAGTTACTGACATAGACGCCTTAATCGCACTGTTGAATGCTGGCTGAGCAACCATTGCCGCCACCACAGCCGACCAGCGCGACTCAGTCCGCATTGCGTTGCCTTCAGACAAAAGAATAGAAAACCCAGCCACGGTGGAATGGTGTTGACACTTCTCTGTGGCTGGGTTTAGTATTGTTGGAGGAAGATTCCAGAAATTTTTCTATATTTTATTACAAATTTGCTTAATAGGACACGCCAGACAATTTGGTTTAGCGGTACAAACTTCGGCATAACCAGTTGCACAGAACTGCCAGATAATCTGGTCAATTTGCCATTTTTTCAATCCCGTTTCTTTCGACAAAGCCTCAATTTGCTCGTTGGCCTCCTGTATAGTAGCCGGACTATTTTTCCCCGACCCCATTCGGTCAGCGCCCAAAAAACGAGTCAGATGCACATCCGATTTTGCATCGTCAATACCAACATTCCTTAAATATTCAGCCGCCAACCGTTCACCAAAGCCTTTGATTTTGTATTTTGGCGAATTTGAAAGCAAATCCTTTATAACAGCAGGTTCATCAGAAGATACAAACTTATCTAACGACCCATATTCCTTCTGTATGTTTTCCAAGACCTCGATGTTTGAAGACAAATTGCTCATCTGTTGGTTTGTAGAAATGTTTCCACATTTTGCATTTTTTATACCCTCGGCAAAATACTCTCCGGGTGTTTGCTTAATTTTTTCAACATCCCAATTGAAAAACAACTTGTTAATTTCAGGTATATGTTCTTCAATCTGAACCCATTTACGATGGTTCGTTAGCAGAGAATAAACCATAGCTTTCACATGGTCAGCTAAAGTAAATTGGCCGCCATTATTCCTATGCATAACCGCCTTCGCCAAAGACTCATCATAATAGAATCCCTTCTCGTTTAAGAAGTTTCTAAGCGTTAATAGGTAATGTTGCATATTTGTTAGTATTGCTAGATTAGACATATTATTTATTTAGTGACTCCAACAACTTTACGAAGTTCTCCTTCCATTTACTACTCATTTTTTGTGAATTACGTCTTTCCCAAAGAAGATCTGGTCCCTTTGCCCTATCCAAATCCAGAGAGTATTTTCCATTCACATTTTCAACCAGTTGCACATTTTTCGTCCTTGTTACCTGAAGACATAAATTCCTCAACTTACTCTCAAAAATGAGCGATACATAATTTTCAGAAGTTCTTGATACGATAACAGACGCAATAATGTCATCGAAATACGTTTTTCCACAATCGGCATATTTACAAACAACAATATATCTTCTATTCTTATACGCATCTAAAGCATTCGAATAAAGTTTGCTTAATACACATTCAGGTTTCAGAATTTCATCACCATTCACAACACAGAACACAAGCGAAAAAGAAACCCCACCAGCAGTTTTCTTTTTCACATAAAGTCCATCCTCCAGTTTTTTACAATCGTCCAAATACTCTTGGATATTATCAGCAGGTAGTTTTATATCCTCGAATTTCGGTACAGTTGCATTCTGAGGTAAAACTTTTTCAGAATTTGTATTCTTGCTAACAGAAAAATCAATTACATAAACCTCATCCTTTTCAAATTCATCAGAGAGAACCTCCTTATTTGTTTTCAGTGATTTTGAGGAAAGACGTTGACCTTTAGAATTATATCCCAAAGCAATCATGCCCTGTTCAGTTTTTCCCTTTTGCTTCTTTATTAACGAATACCCGTCAACACACAATGCATAACAATTGTTCTCAATAGCTCTTGTTTTTAGATAAGCACTCCATTTTCTTATATTTACGTCCGAGCCAGTTGTGTTGATAACAATATCGACCCCATCCCTACCATATTTTCTACTAAAAATAGACTGAGTCAGGTCGTAGCAAATAGTCATACCAAGTTTGAGCCCTTTAAAATCGACAACGGGGAAATAATTATCAATAATTGACTCATAATCTTCCATATCAAAAGGAGAGCATTGTGTGAAAATATGTTTATAATAAATTGCAGTTCTCGTTTCACCCTCACAATAAAAGGCATTGGCAAACACGCCACAAATCATATAGTTAGACGTCCGAAAACCTACTATAACCGCTTTACCAACCATTTCACTTATCGCTAAAGCAATTTCTTCCACATCAGTTGATGGAAAATCGTCTGGGCGAAAAGAAGTTTCAGGAAAAACCAACAAATCAATATCAGAATCCCTAACGTTTTCTATTGTTTTATAAAATTGGTTTTTAACCTTTTCACACTCCTTTTTGTTTGAGGGTTCAAATTCTTGAATATATAATCCAACCTTTATTTCTACATTATTCATACTCATTTCAGATTAAGCAATTTAACAAGTTCATCATAAGCATTTTGTCTGGTAAAATCGATTTGGCCGTGCATAATTCGAACCAATTTGTAGCCGTTTCTATAGGCTTGTATATCTCTTGTACTGTCAAAAAAAGCACGTCCTTCATCACGGTAAGCAGGAGCGTTATCGTGAGCATTCACTTCATTGCATGCCCTAATCCACAAATCGCGATTATAATTCAACTTTATATCTTTATAAGCATTCAAGGCGATAGCACGAGCAGCAGAAAAATGTTGGCGTTCGTCGTATTCAATAATGGTCTTTTTGCTTTCGCTGACAAAGTCGCACCTTAACTCGTAATTCTTTCTTGCGAATTTCGGGTCAGAATTTCTATATTGGCACAAAGCTTTGAAGATACGGTTATACGTTGCATCGAACTCAGACGGAGTTCTCATCCAAGGGAAGGTTTTTTCACACACTATGTCACATTCAAAAATTCTGTTCAATAGGAGTTGTAATGCACACTTCTGGTCTATCACTTCATCTTGTGGAATGCGAATTGGACTTTTATCAAAATTAATGGTATACATAATGGAATCTATTTAATTACAATAATAAATTTCTTTCATAGAGAATCTCTATAATAAAGGTAGAGAAAAAGCAAAGCATAGTAAGGTGGCAGATATGACAATAAAATTCACAAAACGAGAACTATTGGTTCTCACAATCAGACAATTCGTCAGATAAGTCTTTAAGAAAATTGTGGTTGAGTATTTTGGATATTCTTTCAAGCAAGGCAGTATCAATGCTATCACGCTCAAAAATCTTGTATATATTTCTTCTATCACAGCATAGTTTAGCGGCAAACCAGGAAACCTTTCTTCCCTGTTCGCGAAAAACACTTTCTATGTGATGCCCAATGTGCATAAAAAAAGCGTGAACCGTTCGTATATCGCCTATTATTCATCGTGGATCTGGACACCCTAGCAACTAATAAGCACGAAACGGCCCACGCCCTATGGGCGTGAACCTCTCGCTCGCTTATTCCCGTTGCGTGAAATTGTCCAGATTTCGATGAAGAGAATAAGAGCGTAAGCTCAAATCTTATGTTATGATATAACTATCTTTTGTTCTTCCGTATATTTATGTTTCGAATACAAAGATATAAAAATCTATGCTTTTTCGTCACGAGACTACTGGGGTAAACATCCCAAAGGAAAATAAGAACCAGTGATTACGCCCGCTTAGAAGAAATAGGTAAAGTTGGCATTAAAGAGGCGGTCTTTCGAATCCTTTATATCGTCGGCAATATCGGACATGCCCAAGGTAAACTGCGCACCCACCTGAAAATGACTGGCTATATTGAAATTGGCACCCAGGTTGAACCCGACATCAAAACGATTGAAGTTTTTCAATGCAGAGGCAGTCGTAAAGCCAAAGGCACTCACCCGCGACTCTTCCTCACGGTCGGCGAAAGGATCACAATCTAAATCAGATTCATCGCCAAACAGGCCAAAACCGAAAGTCAGACCCAATTTAGGCGCAATAGAGAACTTTTCGGTACATTTGAACTTCCACCCCACGTTGACAGGCAGAGCCATATAGTACAAATCGTAGTCGTAAGTCTTTTCAGAAGTCAGGGAAATGCCTAGAATGCTGGTATGCGGTGTATAGGAAAAGCCCTGGTGCTGGAGCAGGCCCGACCCTTCAACAAAAAGGTTCTCGCTCAGGTCGAAGTTCACCTTTGCACCCACGTTGTAGGAAACGACTGCATCGCACTCGTCGTTCGCAATAGACGCCATTCCGGCACCGGCAGTAACACCCCAATCGGCCGCATTGGCAGACAGAGACGCCACCATAGCCAAGAAAGAAAATACAGTTTTTTTCATATATAAAAAGATTTGTTTTCTAAAGAATATAAGGAGAAGTCCATACTATGCAACAAAAATAATTATTTTTTTGATATACCTTTAAAAATATAGCGTTTAGCTCAAAGAAAAAGTCTCACTAAAATATTATTATTAATTCTATAAAAATATAGCGTATAAGTTTGTAACTTTGCAAAGTTGATGTAGTTAAATACAACCAATATAAAAGTATGTAGTAACAATGTAGTTGAGTTTCATCAAGACAAGGCGAATATCTAGTTGGCAGGGCTTCCAGAAAGTTTCTTCAATAGGTATGCGCACAAACAAAGCTTACAATTAATACGTTTAGTGGATGGCGTAAACGGAGTCACGCTGTCTGCAGTAGATTAATGACTCCACATAAAAAAACAAACTTATGAAGAAACAAGTACTTTTTGCGGGTATAGCAGTTGCTATATCAGCCCAAATCACAAACGCACAGACCTGGAACGCCACAGACGGCAACAAGCTGACCGCACTTTCCGATTCAGCCAACCACAACGTTAATGTGGGCATCGGTACAGCCGCCGACAGCAGCAACCGTTTGAGCGTGAGCGGTGCGACCAAGTTTGTGGGCAGCTCTGCCTTCGACGTGAGCGGCAAACACCTGCAGATTGCGACATCGGACAGATCGACACTATACATTGACAACGAGAGTAGTAACAGCAAGCAGAACAACATCATCGCATCGGTTGGTCAGAATGGAAACACGGGACTCTCGTTCGCAGCCTCGAATTTCAATTTTAAAGACGGGAATGTAAACATAGCGCAGGGACTTGACGTGAAAGGCAAGATAACCTGCTATGAAGAGATAGAGGTAACCGACATCATGGCTAAAAACATAAAGGCAAAGGACATCAGCGTTGAGATGGACCACGCAGCCGACTACGTTTTTGCCGACGACTACAACTTGAAGTCGCTGAACGAGGTGGAAAACTACGTAAAGACCAACAGACACCTGCCCGGCATGCCATCGGCGCAAGAGATGTCGGAAAACGGCATGAGCCTTTCGGAAATGAGCAACAAACTGCTGGAAAAGGTAGAGGAGCTGACCCTGCACCTGATCAGACTTGAGAAAGAGAACCAGCGTCTGAAACAGCGGATTGAGGATCTTGAAAAATAAAGGAAAGGAGACTGGAAATATGAGAAATTATATTCTAGGCCTGCTTCTCCTACTATCAACCACCGCCTCAGCCCACGACGGCTACCTGTCGTTTAAAGACGGCCTTGTACCGTTGGAAGAGTCTGGTGTCCAGAAAAGCATCAGAGAAGGCAAGGGCTACATAGAGGTCACCTACAACATAGCAGGAGCCTACACAGACCACTTCAAGCAAGACGGAGCAGCCTATACAAAAATAGAGATTCCGGGTACACACACATCCGCACAGAAAGGATGTCCGGAACTACCTTATCTGACCGACCGTTTCGCCCTATCGTCGGGTAAGAACGTACAAATAAAGGTTGTTTCTTCAACCTATAAAGACTACCAGTCGTTCAACATCAGGCCATCGGCAGGCGGATACATTCCCGGGCAGAAGGGCTTATCGCACACGGCAGGCGCAGCCTATCGGCAAAACGCGTTTTACCCCGGCCAAAGCGCAGCACTCGTCCGGCTGGACCAGTTGCGCGACATACCGGTAGCTACCATCCAGCTGCAACCCGTAGCCTACAACCCCACCTCCAAGACACTGCGCTGCTACTCCAGCATTACCTACCGTATAACCTACGACAAAGGGACAGCGGCCGCACCAGCCCACGCCCAGAATTTGGAGGTGGTGAAGTCGATGGTGAGCAACCCCCAAACCATTGACCAGATGACGGCAGGCGGGAAAACGCTGAAAGCGGGCGGCAGCAATGCCGGTAATACGGAAAACATCGTAATAGTCAGCACCACCCAATACCACCCCGCAGTGGCAAAACTTATGGAATGGAAGTCGATGCAAGGCTACCGGTGTACCCTGCTTGAGCGGGAGGACTGGACCACCAACCAGCTTCTAGACAGTCTGCAAAAGCACTACCAGAAAGAGGTGCCATCGTTCCTGACCATAGTAGGCGACCAAGAAGACGTGCCAGCCATATACGTACAGTTAAACTACATAGCTCGAGACGAAAAAGACAGCATTACCGAAAACAGCTGGCACACCATCTATACCGACCACTATTACAGCAACAGCGAATATGTGCTGGGAGCAAGAGACTCTCTGAAATACGAGCCTGACATCGTCAGCGGGCGTATATCGGTAAGGAATCTGGAACAAGCCCAACAGGTCATCGGCAAGATTATAAAGTACGAGAAAACGCCACCAACAGCATCGTCGTACTACCAGGCATCGCTACACTGCGCCGACTTCCAGAACGAGTATGAAGAAGACAAAAAAAAGCTCATCACAAGCAACGACGACTGGCTTTTTATTACGGTATCGGAACACGTCAAAAACATGGTAGAGAACAACAGCGCAGCAAAAGCAGAGCGTATCTACACCATCGGCAAATACGACGAGGCGAACCCACCACTCAACCTGGGAGACGGCACCCCATTTCCGGAAGAATACTACAACAAGCCCGACAACTGGAAAGACAACAACAAGGTGCGCCTAGACATAAGGAAGTCCATCAACGAAGGGAAGAACTATGTGCTGTATTGCGGACATGGCGGAGAAGATTGCTGGGCCGCACCATTTTTCAACACTCACGACATACATGCGCTTAATGCCAGCACCGAACCAACATTCGTATTCGGCCAGTTTGCCTGCCTGACCGGCTCGTTCGGCAACAACGAAGAGTGCTTCGCCGAAGCCTTCCTACGCAAAGAGCACGGAGGTGCTGTAGGCATACCGGCCAACTCGGCAGTAGCCTGGTGGCCTTACGCTGCAGATGCGACAGAAAACCTTATAAAGAGCATCTACGAAGACGGAGAGCTATGCGTAGCCAAAGCATTGAACAACGTATGGATGCAAAACGACATTAAAGACGGAGCGTATCCACAAAGGCTGCACCAAAGCACCATCTCACACTATTTTGGTGACCCAACCATGCGGCTATACACCCAAGAGCCATCGTGCTTCTCACCAACCATCAGGAAAGAGGGCAACATTGTGATGGTATTTACCAACGAGGACGAAGAAAGCAAGATTGTGCTGACCAGTGCTGAAAATCCGGCCGATTATTCCAAAATGATGGCAGTGAAAGGCAAAAAAGGCTACTTCTACGGCGTTGACTATCCGTACAACATCACCATTCAGAAAGACCACTTCGTACCTTACATCATCACAAGTGAGAAGTACATCCAGAACGACACCCTGAAAGGTGAAAACGAGATAACAGGCTACGAGATTGTTGCGGGGAAGAATGTGGATTCGCTAAAAGCCACTGGCGCAGTACGGTTCAACAACGCCGACGTCACCTTCAAGGCGAACAAGTCGGTCCGTCTGAAACCAGGATTCTCGGTAAAGGCCAACAACTCGCACTTTGTAGCGAATGCGAAGGGAGGCCGCTGCAACTATAACGGCACGCCGGCGGCCAATACGGTAAACCCGAAAGCGACAACATACATCTACACGGGGCCGGAAGAGGAAGAAGCGCAACCAACCACCGGCAAGAACCAACTGGTGTATCCGAATCCGACAACGGGAAGAATCACCGTTCAGTGCGAAGAAGCCCAGTCGACCATCACCATCAGAGACCTGTTGGGCAACAAGGTCAGACAACAGAAGAACGCAAGCGGCAATGTAGAGATAGACCTTGGCGGGTTGCCAAAAGGCATCTACACCGTAAAAATTGAAGGAGATGAACACGTCTACACCAGCAAAGTTGTACTGAAGTAAACAAGGGAAATTAACCCCTTCCTATAACAGAAAAGACGGCCTGAAACGGCCGTCTTTTCTGTTATTTTATTTGAAAAATTCATATTTTTGCATAAAGAACATAATATAAAACGATTAAATATGGAAAAGAGTTTTTTTAATCTATGTGATAGACAATATGATAAGGAGTTTGATAAAAACACCTTACTAGAAAGATACCCTTGGGTAGGCTGTAATTTTGCCAAAAGTTCTTGCCGACCTCTGATTTTAGGAGATAGCCATTACGCGACAGATGACGATGCACTTGAGTATTTAAAAGACAAGGATTCTACACGAGATGTAATTAATACGGTTATCGCTAATAAATGCGAAGGGGAGAACACTTGGAATATGTTTGAAGGATTACTAAAAACTTTTATAGATGTATCTCCTGATAATGTAAAAGACTTTTGGTCAAAGGTGGCATTCTACAATTTCATCCAAGAACCAATGAAGAAAGCAGATGAAATACCATCAGATGAAGACAAAGGAAAAGGATGGGAATGTTTGGCAGGTGTGATAAAAGTATTGCATCCGACATCAATACTAATCGTCGGTGTACGCAACGATTGTTGTTCCCATAGGATAAATGGAGAAGAAATAAAACTAGAGGAATTTAAAGATGACATTAAGAAAACTAATAATTGTGCACCTCGAATCGGAAATATCAAATTTGGGAATGACGTCATTCCATTAACGATGATAAAGCATACATCGCAGGGATATAGTTACGATGAATGGAAAAAATATCTTAGGATAAGAGATTCGCAAATGATGGATTATTTATGCACCTATCAGAGGAAATGACAGGATTCTTTAAAATACTAAAATAACGGTGACCGTTGTGCACTTTTCCTAATAAAATAAAACCCCGAAAGTAAAACACTTTCGGGGTTTATATTATCAGGTTACTGCTTATAGCAGTAAAAGAAACGGCTTAGAAGAGGAAAGCAAGGTTCAGATACCAGTTGCGAGGTTTAGAGTCGGCCTTGTAAGCCTTAACCATACCCAACTCGTAGCCCGTGCTGACTTCGAAATGGTTGGCCGCCCAGAAATTGAGACCGAAGCCAAATCCGAAATCGAAACGGTTGAAGTTGTTGTTTTCGAAATAAGGATTCTTTTTCCAGCTGTCGTATACCGTAAACGGATTATTCTCGTAAGAGTCGCTACCCCACAAGCCCAGGTCGACATAAACACCCACCTTGGGAGCCACGGCCAGGAAATCGTTAATAGAGAACTTGTAACCGAAATTGATAGGTATGTGCAGATACCACAAATCGACCTTGTTCTCTTCATCGAGACTGATTTGTTCCTTAGCGAACACGTTTTTAAGATCCTCGTTGTTGAGCACTTCATCCGAATAATTGAGTTTGAAGCCCTTTCCCGAGAGAACGACAGAACCTTCCACAAAGAAAGGGTCAGCAACCGTATACTCAGCTTTCAAACCGACATTAAAACCGGCTTTTGCGCTATGGTTGAAACCATTTTTGCTTTTATAGTCACCACTAAAACCAGAAACATTCAAGCCTCCGGTAAGACCCCACATGAAATCGTCCTGCGCATGAGCAGAAGAAAAACCAAGAGTTATGGCCAGAGCCAATAAAAACTTTTTCATTATGAATAAATTAAGACTTTGATTAGCAAAAATAATAAAGAGGTGAAAGTTATGCAAGCAGAAAGCGGAAATCTGCTGTCTTCCATAATAAAAAGGGCACGCATGCCTATAAGCAGTTCAACCAGCGCCAGCCACTACCTTTGGAAGGCGACCAGTCCGAAAACAGGCAACGAGGCATAAACATGGTCGGCCACGCCCGACTGTATATTTTCGAAAGGTTCCCAACGCACCTCTTTAACGAAGAAATAGATCTGCACAGGCAGACCGAACTCGGTAGGAGGCATTTGCCGCACCATAAAGTTCTCGTGCGAAGTGAAATAGGGATGATGCTGAATGTAGCGGAGCATAAACTCGCGGAAGAGTGCCAGGTTAGACATAACGCCCCCGTCGGGCATCTTCCCCCCGTTCTTCTTTGCAGCAGCCACCACCTCGGCCATATCGGGCAATGCGGCAATCTTTTTCAGTTCGTCGGACGAGCAAACATGGATAGACTTAACGTCTATTTTGACCGTCCAGCAAATGCGGCGGTGTCCCGATTTCTGCATTTTGCGCCAGTTGAGGAAGGTGCTGTTGAGAAGCGTGTTGGGCGGAATAGTGACAATGGACTTGTCGAAATTCAATACCTTAACCGTGTGCAGCGTAATTTCGAGAACGTGTCCGTCGACATTCATACTGGGCATGGAAATCCAATCGCCCTTTTGAATCATGCCGTTCGCCGAGAGCTGGACCCCCGAGACAAAGCCGACAATCGTATCTTTAAACACCAGAGAAACGATAGCAGCCGAGGCACCCAAACCGGTCAGCAAGACCGCAGGCGACCTGTTGACCAAGACACTGATGATGCAGATGAGTCCGATGATGAAGACAATAACCTTGAAAACCTGGAAAATGAGCTGGTAGGGGCGTTCCTTAGAAGTACTTCTGCCCTCGATGATATTTTCGACCACATTGAGCGCCGCATTGACCAAACAGATGACAAGGGAAATGAGCACCATGAGGAAAATTTTCTGCAGCCAGTGCAACCACAACGACTCACCGATAAAGGCGAGGGGCAACGTGCGGTAGACAAAATAGACAGGAACGATGTGCGACAAGTATTTCACCACATGTCCGTCGAACAGCATATCGTCCCACTTGTTTTCGGTTTTGTTAACCAAGAAATGCAAAAGGGGAACAATCCATTTTTTAACGGCATAGTCGAGAACCGTGGCAATAAGGAAAAGGACAGCAACCACAAGAATGCTGTCGAGGAAACCCGCCCACCAAGCCGATAGACCGACCGAGTTTTGCAAGAATCCGGCCACATTCTCAACCAACGAAATTTCGAAATTCATAGCACGTCAGATTATTTTTTTAGTAAGTCAGGCCGCAAACGTTTGGTCCTTTCCAGCGCCTGCTCGTACTCCCACTCCTTAACCTTGGCCTCGTTACCAGAGAGCAAGATGTCGGGCACACGCCAGCCTTTGTATTCAGCAGGGCGCGAATAGACAGGCGGAGCCAGCAGATTGTCTTGGAAACTGTCGGAAAGGGCCGACTCAACATCGCTCATAGCGCCAGGAATAAGGCGTATAACGGCATCGGCCATAATGCAGGCCGCCAGTTCGCCGCCAGTCAGCACAAAATCGCCCACCGAGACCTCCTTTGTAATAAGGTGCTCGCGGATGCGGTGGTCAATGCCCTTGTAATGTCCGCAAAGAATGATGACATTATTGAGGAGCGACATAGAATTTGCCATAGGCTGGTCGAAGACCTCACCGTCGGGCGAGGTGTAGATAACCTCGTCGTAGTCGCGTTCACTTTTCAGGTGGGAAATAAGCCGGTCGATGGGTTCGATCTGCATCACCATACCCGCACTGAAGCCAAAGGCATAATCGTCGATTTTCTTATGCTTGTCCAGCGTATAGTCGCGGATATTGTGGATATGGATTTCGGCCAAGCCTTTATTGACAGCCCTCTTTATGATAGAATGGCTGAGCGGACTTTCTAAAAGTTCGGGAACAGCCGAAAGAATATCGAAGCGCATAGTTTTTTGTTTTTAAGTACAAAAATAACCAATAACATCCAAGAAGAGAAAAAATAAGTTGACAATCGTAAGAAGAAAAGTTCACCAAAAAGTAAGGAAATATCTATATTTGCGTATAAAAAGACTATCAGATGAACAAAAGGCAAATAGCCGGCACTGCGTTGCTGCTGATTATGGGAGGCATAGGCTGGTACCACCGCACCTCACCATCAACAGCGTCAGACAAAAGCATCCAGGCGGCCTACCTTCGGGAGGACGGCCAAGTGCACGGCACCACCTACCACATTGTGTACGAATCGGCCGACAGCAAATCGCTCCAAGACCAATACGAAGAGGAGTTCAAGCGCTTCGACCTTTCGGTGTCGGCCTTCAACGACAGTTCCATCATCAGCCGGATAAACCGGAACGACACAGCGGTAAAAACCGACTATTACTTCAACACGGTATTCAACACAGCTGTAAAGGTATCGGAAAAGACAGAAGGCGCCTTCGACATGACAGTGGCCCCGCTGGTAAACGCCTGGGGGTTCGGCTTCAAGCACAATGAGGCAGTAAACGACAGCACCATAAAGGAACTTTTAAAGCACACCGGCTACCAGAAAATAAGCCTTGTGGAAAACCACATCGTCAAGAGCGACACAAGCGTCATGCTCGACGCATCGGCCATAGCCAAAGGCTACTCGAGCGACCTAGTCGCACAACTGTTGGAGAAGCACGGAGTAAAGAACTATATGGTAGAGATAGGCGGCGAGTGTGTGGTAAAAGGCTGTAATGACAAAGGGAAGAAGTGGCGGCTGGGCATTACCAAACCGGTAGACGACAGTCTGAACCGGCAAGAGGAACTGCAAACGATTATAGAGCTTGACCACGGAGGCATAGCCACATCGGGCAACTACCGCCGGTTCTACTACAAAGACGGCAAGAAATATGCCCACACCATCGACCCCAAGACGGGTTACCCCGCGCAGCACAACCTGCTGAGCGCAACCATATACGGTCCGACCTGCATAGAGGCAGACGCCTACGCAACGGCTTGTATGGTGATGGGATTGGAAAAAGCCGTAAAACTGATAGATTCGACACCCGAACTAGAGGGCTACTTTATCTACAGCAAGCCAGACGGCACATACGGGACCGTATATACAGACGGATTTGAAAAACTGATAGCAAAAACACTACAATAGAGACAAAAGATGGGAGCAAAAAAAATAGGCATCAGCAACTGCGATTTTGGCAAAGAACTTTATTTGCCATTAAACAAACTGACAGACGTTTCAGAAGGGATGAAAATCAGCCGCGACAAAATTATGATGGACATGATTTTAGACCGTGAATTGAAAGTAAGCCTGCTAGATGGCGAAATGAACGAATTCAGCGCTACCACCATAGAAGCTCCCGAAGAGAAATGCATGCTGAAAATAGTAATAGCCAATCCCGTTGTAGGAAAATCGTATTACCTTAAAGCAGAAAGCACCGACGGCGAATTAAGAAAGCTCTTGTTTTTCGAGCCACAACGCTAACCGGCGTAGCCGCAGGGGAATGGCACGCGTTTAGAGCGGAGCAGGGCATCTGCCGCCAGCAGACAGGCACAAGAAAAACGGGGAATAGGCGCAAGACCTATTCCCCGTTTCTGTATATACGCATTTACTACTAATCGTACATCTGTTTGAAGTTGTCGTTAAAGACCTTTCGGGCCGAGTTGGTAGGCTCGAAATTGGCAGGACTATCCTGGAACTTCTCGAAGACCTTCTTTTCATCGCGGGACAGGTTTTCGGGAATATACACACCGATGCGTACGAGCAAATCGCCCGCCCCATAACCTTGCAGGTGAGGCAGTCCTTTCCCTCTTAAACGGAGCACTTTATCGGGTTGAGTACCGGGCTCGACCTTAATTTTAGCCTTTCCATCGACCGTAGGTATTTCAATGGTACCGCCAAGAATAGCCGTAAAGACAGGAATAAGTGCATTGTAGATAAGGTCGTCGCCATCGCGCAGCAAATCGTCGTGCGGTTCCTCTTCAATCACCACCAGCAAATCGCCAGGAACGCCGCCATGGCGTGGCGCATTACCTTTGCCACGGACAGTAAGCGTCATGCCCGACTGCACGCCAGCGGGAATGTTGAAAGAGACCACCTCTTCTTGTCTGACAATCCCCTCGCCCTTACAGCTCTTACACTTTTTATTGATGGTTTTACCCTCTCCACCGCAAGTCGGGCAAGTCGACCTGGTCTGCATAGCGCCAAGAATGGTACGCTGCACACGTGTAACATATCCCGTACCGTTGCAGGCCGAACAAGTAGAGAAGTCGTTGCCCTCGGCACCGGTACCGTTACAGTCGGGACACGGCACATAGTGCGGCACCTTCACCTTTTTCTCGCAACCAGTAGCAATCTCCTTCAGCGAGAGTTTCACCCTGACACGATTGTTGGAGCCCTGGTTGACCTGCTGGCCGCGCGAGCCGCCACCGAAGCCACCGAAACCACCAAAACCGCCGAAAATATCACCGAACTGGCTGAAGATGTCCTCCATGTTCATGCCACCACCGAAGCCACCGGCACCGCCATCGACACCCGCTTTACCGAACTGGTCGTAACGCTGGCGTTTCTGCGGGTCGCTCAAGACAGAATAAGCCTCGGCAGCCTCCTTGAAAAGTTCCTCGGCCTGTTTCTTCTCAGCCTCAGACTTGTCTTGCTGTCGGTCTGGGTGGTATTTGACAGCCATCTTACGGTAAGCCGACTTAATCTCGGCATCGGTAGCCGTTTTACTGACCCCCAGTATTTCGTAATAATCTCTATCTGCAGCCATAATTATTTCGATTCATTATTATCAGCATTCGCATCCTGCCCCACCACCACCTTGGCGTGGCGCATAACCTTGTCGCCCAACATATAGCCCTTCTGGGTGCAGTCGATGACCTTGTTATTCATGCCCGGAGCAGGAATAATAGCAACCGCCTCGTGGAAATCGGTGTTGAAATCCTGGTCTTTGGTCTCAATAACCGAAACACCCTTCTGGTTGACAAAGTTCAAGAACTTGCGGTAAATGTTCTCATACCCCTCCTTAAAGGAGTCGACCGTATCGGCGTTGACCTTGTCGAGTTCCTTAATGCCCCTTTCAAAGTCGTCGATAACCGAAAGCATATCTTCAAGAATACCTTTTTTCGCAGCCCAGATAGCATCGGTCTTTTCCTTGAAGTTGCGTTTTTTGTAGTTCTCGAAATCGGCATAGAGCAGCAGGTAGTCGTTGTGCTGTTGCTCGACCTTAGCCTCGAGTTCGGCAATTTTGTTAGCAGCCAGTTCCTCGGGTGAAAGTTCAGGCTGTTGTTCAGCCGCAGCCTCACCGGTGTTTTCAGCGCTGCCATCCGCAGTCTGTCCGGCATTTTCTTCCTGAGGTTCGGCATTCTGCTTCAGTTCTTCTTTTTCTTCGCTCATATATCTTAATCTTTATTATTTTTCTGACACACTAATGGCCAAAAGCCACTTTCATGTAGTGTTACAAAATACAGACCAAAAGGAGGCGACGACCTCAAATGGCAGAAAAAGGTACAAAAAACTGCCATTTTTGCAGAAAATTTTGAAAATAGTGTCATATTTGCAGAAAATTTTCACGACACGACATGAGCACAAAAGGAGTAGCCGATTCAAACATACTATTTCTAGACATAGAAACAGCACCCATGCAAAGCCTGGTGGACCAAAGCGACGAGACAATGTGTCACCTTTGGGAGGAGAAACTGGCCAAAACAGCCGCAGGGACAGACGAGAGTGCCGCAGACCAGAGTCCGGAAGAACGCATCCAGCAGGCAGGTCTTTACGCCGAATTCGGGCGTATCGTCTGCATATCGTTCGGAGCCTACTACCCCGACAAGGAAGACGGCAGCCAGCGTTTCTGCGTAAGTTCGTTCTTCGGCACCGATGAAAGGCGCATAGTAGAGAGTTTTTCGAATATGCTGACGCAGAAAAAGCTGACCATAAACAAACTATGCGGCCATAACGCAAAAGAGTTCGACATACCGTTCATTGTGCGCCGAATGCTGATATTGGGCGTAACCGTACCCGACCTGCTTAAAATATACGACAAGAAGCCGTGGGACATGCCCATTGTAGACACGATGGAAATGTGGAAATGCGGAGCCTACCGCTACCCTGCCCAACTGAAACTGTTGTGCCAGGTGCTGGGAGTGCCCAGCCCGAAAGACGACATAGACGGCAGCGAGGTAGCCGGTGTCTTCTACAAAGAGAAGAACTACGACCGGATTGCCACCTACTGCCAAAAAGACGTGGTAGCCACCATGCAGGTGCACCGCCGGATAACCGGCCAGAAACTGCTGGAAACGACCCGGATAACAGAAATTCCACACGAGGCTCTGCTGTAAAACATGTGGAAAAAAGTTAAAATAAGCACGAGAAGAACAAAAAAACACTTGGAAATTAACGACTGATTGAGTTAATTTGAATAACAAAACACAACAAGAAAAAAATGAGAAACTTCAAAGAATTAGCTACGACGGAACTGAAAGACAACGTATTCGACCTGATAGGCAAACAATGGATGCTGGTTACAGCAGGCAAAAAAGACAAATTCAACACCATGACAGCCAGCTGGGGGGCAATGGGCATCTTGTTCAACAAGCCCGTCGCCATCATCTTCATCCGTCCGCAACGCTACACCTTTGAGTTTTTGGAGGAAGAAAAGGAATTCACCCTCACCGTCTTGCCGGAACAATACCGCGAAGCCCTGATGATATGCGGCAGGAAGAGCGGCAGAGACTGCGACAAGATAAAGGAAGCAGGCCTGACGGCGATAGAGACCGAGAAAGGGAACATGGCATTTGAAGAAGGCCGACTGGTAATGGAGTGCAAAAAGATATACGGCAAGATATTCGATCCAAAAGAATTCCTCGACACCGACATTATCACAAAAAACTTCCCAAACAACGATTTTCACAAGGTATATATAGCCGAAATAGAAAAAGTTTGGGCCAAAGATTGAGCCTATGACAGTAGATGTGATCATACCCACATGTAACCCAGACGAAAAGCTACAACTTCTTTTGGGGAATTTGGAGCACCAGACGGTGCCTCCGAACAAAGTGTTCATAATGAACACCATTACAGAAAAGTGCAATGTGGACGTCTTTAACGCTACCTACAAAACTTCGGAAAAGATAGAGATACGGCACATTGAGAGGAAAGAGTTCGACCATGCGACAACCCGTAACGACGGTGCCCGCCTTAGCGAGGCCGACTACCTGCTATTCTTCACACAAGACGCCATACCGGCCGACAACCACCTGATTGAGAACCTGCTCCAGCACATGGACGAGAATGTGGTGGTGGCGTTCGGAAGACAGATTGCGGACGAGAGCAACCCGATTGAATACCTGTCGAGGAACTTCAACTACCCGACCTCCAGCCACATAAAGAGCGAGAAAGACAAGAAGAAGATGGGCATAAAGGTCATTTTCTGTTCCAACGTCTGCGCCCTGTATAAACGCGAAACCTTTTGGGAACTAGACGGATTCAACGACCACAACATCTTCAACGAAGACATGCTATTCGCCTACAAGGTGATAAAGTCGGGCTACTCCATTGCCTACGAGGCGGACGCAGTGGTAAGACACTCGCACAACTACGACTGCAAGAAGATATTCCACCGCTTCTTCGACCAAGGCGTATCGCAGAAAGAGAACGAACAACTCTTCAAAGAATTCTCGTCGATGGGAGAAGGCGGCCGACAGGCGAAATACATCATTGCCGCCTTGTGGAAGAAATACGACGTGAAGAACATAGCTCGCTTCGTGGTGCAGAGCGTCTTCAAAGTAAGCGGCTACCTATTGGGCAAACATTTCAGATGGCTGCCCAACAGCCTGTGCCGGCGCTTGTGCCTGAACAAAGCGTACTTCTCGGGGACAAAGACAGAATAAGCGCTCCGCCATCTGCGGCATCTTCCAGGAGCAACCGGGGAGGTGGTATACAAACAAAAAGAGAATCGTATAACCAAACACACTAAACAATATGGGTTTACTGAAGAATTTGTCATCAGCCATCAGCACCGCATCAGAAATACTGAAGAGCGATGCTGCCAAACAAGTAATAAACGCCATCAGCAACGGTGGGAACGGCGGAGGCGTCGACATTGCCAGTGGCTTGAAAGCCGCCCTGAAAGTCGGCATCGAGACGGCCGCCCAGAAACTGGGAGCAGAAGACGGCTACCTGGCCGACGCAGCGGTAAAGATTGGTCTGCCGAAAGAAGCGATAACCACCTTTGGGGCTGTACAGTCGCTGGCATCGAACCAGGCCTTCAATTCGGTGTTGAACGCCACCGGCGTAAACATACCGAGCTCCGACACCATCATCACCCTATTTAACCGTGCCGCCGAGAACGCAGCGCCCAAATCGGTCGACACGTTTGTAGGAGCCATAACCAGCATGTCGATAGACGATGCGAAACACATCTTGTTCGGAGAAGACAACGCGGCCACCAGCTATTTGAAAGACCACACCTACACCAACCTGCAGAGTGCGTTTATGCCAAGCATCACCAACTCACTCAACACCATTAAGATAGCAAACATAACGCCGACCCAGGCCTGGAGCACCTATGCCACCTACAACAACAAGTTGGTAGAACTGCTCGACAGCAGCGCAGTGAAGGCAGCACTGGAACTGGCCAAACTGACGGGCGTGTTGAAAGAGGAGCACATAGCATCGCTGGCATCTATCGACCTGGTGAACAAAGACCTTTCGGACTATATTACGGGCAAGGCACTAGACGGCCTGTTCCTGAAAGTTTCGGAAAAAGAGAACGACATCCGCCACAATGCGAGCGCCCGTGTCAGCGACGTTCTGCAAAGTGTGTTCGGCATGCTCGACAAGAAATAATCATCTCCCCTTATTGCCCTGAAAAAGCGAACCCGTTTTTTCAGGGCATTTTTTTTACCAATAAAGTCTACAAAACCAATCCGCAACAAGTTCATGAAAAAAACAGTGCTCTATCTATTAATCCTCCTTCTCGGGACAGGCCTCCTCTCGTTACTATGCATGCCGTTAATGGTAATGCTTACAGGAGAAAGGGGGTATTTTATATGGGGAGTTCCTCTTGCTTTCGTATTAGCGGTAACAGCCGTAGTATTATTCAACCAAAAGGACAAGAAAAAGCGGTAACGCAAACACCAGACAGCATAAAGAAAACAACCTACAACAAAAACAAAAAAGGCAGTGGCCAAACGTAACGCCACTGCCTTATGAATAATTATTATACCCACTTTGCAAATAAAGCGGATCATAAAGATTTACTCCTCCACTTTCTGGTAAGTGAAACCACCCTTCACCACCAACTGGCCGTCGACAATGCTGGCCGTATCGGCGAATTCAACCGTTTTACCGTCAAGTTCCTTATCGCCCTTAATAACAATAGACTTGTATTCGAGGTCGGCAAATTCCCAGTTACGGAACGAGAGCGCGTTCATGCCTTTGATAGAAGCGTCGCCCTTAACGCCCAACAGCACATCAACCGTCACCTTGTCTTTTGTTTTAGAAGGGAATTCCTTGGTCCACTTACCGGCAAAAGACAAAAGGGCGTAAGTGTAGTTGTCGTCAGCATTCGCATAATACCTGCAGACACTCTGCCCGCTGGTATCTTTGCCAAGAACAACCTTCAGCAGGTTGTTAGGGAAGAACTTTCCATTGTGAACGGTGCTGTCGGTAACCACAACACGGAAGGTATCGTTACCATAGGTACCCTCTTTCACCAACGACATAGAACGGAGTCCACAATCGGCCACACGCACAAGCATGGTATCGCACGCAGGAACAGAATCATTAACAGAAACGCCGGCATCCTTACGTTCAACAGAAGGAGAATTGCACGATGCCAAGACAACAGACAGTGAAGTCACTGTAAACAGTTTAAGTATTTTGTTTGCCATAAAATAAGTTGTTTTCGCAAAGTTAAATTATTCTGTCACAAAAACAAAAAACTCAGAAAGAAAGCCAGAGAAAAAGCATAAAAACAACATGATAGGCAGAAAAGTAAGGGACAGAAGAAGAAAATAAACAATCGGCTTGTTTGTTTACTCCGACATGGATAAGATAGATGTCCAATGTTCATTCAAAGGCATCAACTTTCTATCAGCAGCCTTAGATACCGAACTCTTTTATCTCCATCGTATACATTATATGTCTGCCAGTATTGGCAACTTTTTACGGAGCAAAAATGACGTTTTTGTACTTCCACACAAGTTTTACATTAAAAAACTGCCAATCTTGACATTTTTTTTATTAGCCCATTCCTCTTTACGTCCCTTTTGATTAGATAAGAATAATATTCCCCAAATCGATATTCACCCCATTTTTAAGTTCGATTTTTGTAGTTTTCTCGCAAAAATCGCACTTAAATCGCAAAATATATGTTTTTCGCTTGATTTCTCTTGTATGGATGTTCCCGCGCTTGGCTTTGACGCCTTGCCAAGCAAAGAACGTTCTTTGCTTCCTTCATGAATGGGGATTGAACCCAAGCTATGTAAAAGATAATGGCGGTAATGTCCCCAGCTTGTCCCCAGCTTGTCCCAAGACGAAGAAAAGGATGCAAGTATTGATGCAAAAGATGCAATCTCCAGTTCAAAGGTTGCAACCTTGGATGAAAAGGTTGCAAGTTTGGAGCCAAAGGATACAAAAGTGAAGAAAAAGGCATAAAAGTGATTGTATTTTGCAGAAAAGATGATTTTCCTTCGTTATTTCGTGGGAAATTAGCTAATTTTGTTCGCGTATTTAATTATAATAAGGTACAACCTCAGCACAATAAGAATGGAAAATAGAATCAAAGTAGTTCTTGCGGATAAGAAGAGAACAAACAAGTGGTTATCCGAGCAGTTGGAATGTGCACCTACTACTGTGAGTAAATGGTGTACCAATGCCAGCCAGCCACCTATGGAGACATT
>DGTD01000123.1 GCA_002396385.1 Bacteroidales bacterium UBA4345 | reverse complement strand
GTGGATATGATGCGTTTTTTCCATCACGAAGAAATGTTCTCTTACAGGAATTTAGACTTTGTGCGTATTTCCTAATCCCCGCCATTAGCGACTTTAATTTCTCAATGGCCGACTTTTGCAACTCGATACGCTTATCCAACAGTGAAAGAAAGCCCGCAATTTTACGCTGTTCTTGAAATGATGGAACACGCACGTTTAAGCCTTTTAGATCACTTGCATGCAAATGTACCACAGAAACACCCTGGGCAATTTGCGCAATATCATAGCGTCTTATTCCATTTAATTCATAACTGAAAAAATCACCTAGATTTTTCTTGTCTTTCATTCGAATAATATTCAAGTCACCACCTAACAAAACATTATCATTTTTTACGCAGCGTGCAGTTGCAATATCAATTGCAGTTTCCCCAGATGCAGGAATAATTATATCATTAACCTTGCTTTTCACAAGTTTTTTAGAGTCTATATCTGTTTTACTAAATACTTTGTCGATAATCTCCGACGAATATGTAGTGTATAGTTCTCCATAGAGTATACAGGGAGTTCCATCTTCACTTCTTTGGTCTTTTGAAATTCCCTGCCCTTTTGAAAAATCTGCTATATCGTTAAGTGTGTTTTCCTTCCACTCGTCCTTAAACTCCGGGAATCTCAAAAGGGGCGCATTAGGTAAAAAGGATAATCAATGTTATTCATTAGGGTAAACTTTAACATTACTTATAATGAAAACATTTAGAGAAATCACTTCCGAATGGAAGAGGGACAAACAACGGTTTGTCAAGGAAACGACAATGGCTGTGTACGGCCTACAGTTGCAAACCCATTTGTTGCCTGCCTTTGGTGACAGAACAATGATTGAGGAAAAGGACGTCCAGCAGTTTGTGGTAGACAAACTGGACAAGGGTCTTTCTGAGAGAACGACCAAGGACGTCTTAATTGTGCTAAAGATGGTGGTGAGATGGGCAAACAAGCATGCGGGATGGGACAACCGGACAGATTGGGAAATCATTTTCCCTACAAGACGTGAGCAGATTGAACTTGAAGTTATGACAGTGACAGACCAACAGAAAATTGTGAAGTATGTAAAGGAAAATTTCACATTCAAGAATCTGGGTCTCCAAATATGCCTATTTACTGGGCTCAGAATTGGAGAGGTTTGTGGTTTGAAATGGAGTGATTACAATGTCAGCAATAACACCTTGACTATTAACAGAACAATTGAACGAATCTACACGATTGACAATGGCCAACGGAAAAGCAGGGTGGTTGTGAGTACGCCAAAAACGGCGAGCAGCAACCGGACCATTCCCATGAACAAGAAACTTCAAAAGGTTTTAAAGGAACTTAGGAAAGTGGTGAACAAGGATTTCTACATAATATCAAACAGTGAAAAACCAATAGAGCCTAGAACTTACAGAAACTATTACAATAAGGTTCTTTCCAAACTCGGTATTGCAAAATTGAAGTTTCATGGACTGAGACACAGTTTTGCTACACGTTGCATTGAAAACAACTGCGACTATAAGACGGTGAGCGTTTTGCTTGGCCATGCCGATGTAAGCACTACTATGAACCTGTATGTCCACCCGAATATGGAACATAAGAAAAAATGCATTGAACGACTTGTGAAAATTCTTGAACAGTAAAGTCTTTTGGGGTCCCTTTTATTCAGGAAAAGGGACCTTTCTTTTTTTCTACTCCACCACCACTACGGCGCTACTGCCGCCGGCTTGTTTTTTAGTAACCTCAATACGTTTGTCGAGGTCTTTGAGCAGGTCGACATGGGAGATGATGCCCACCAGTTTGTCGGTGTCTCCCAAGTTGATCAGGGTCTGTTTTGCCACCCTGAGAGAGTCTTCGTCGAGTGAACCGAAACCTTCGTCTACAAACATGGTGTCGAGTTTTATGCCGCCGGCTGCGTGTTGTATCTGTTCCGACAGTCCCAGGGCCAGCGACAACGATGCCTTGAACGATTCCCCTCCCGACAACGACTGTACCGGACGTTCGCTACCGTTATAGTGGTCTATCACGTTCAAGTCGAGGCCGCATTTGGCGTTGCCGCCCGAGCCCGTACTGCGTACCAGCTCGTACTGGCCGTTACTCAGACGCAGGAACTGACGGTTGGCACGACTCACAATGGCGTCGAAATAGTGCATTTGCACATAGGTTTCCAACTCAATTTTTGGCCTTCCGTTCAGTTTTCCGTTAACAGTGTCGGAAAGGTTGGCCACCAGTTGCAACTGTTTTTGCAGGTTGCCGAACTGTTTCCATTCGTTGGCGATGCGTTCGTCCAACTCCCGGTTGGTTTGCAGGCGGTGGTGAACGGCGTCTTGCAGGGTGTTTGCCTCTCTCTGTTCATGTAGCAGCTGCTCGCGCACCTGTTCGGCTTGTTCCACCTCTATTTTTGGGTCGTTTTTCAGTTGTTCGGTCAGTGCGGTAATCTCGGCGGCCAGTACCGCCACTTTTTCGCTGCATTTCACGTAGTGGTCGTTTTGCCGCGCTATCAGGTCGTCAATCAGCCGCTTGGCCGATTTAATTGTGTCTATCTCCTTTAAGGCGGCAGTCTTGTCGGCGTATCTTAGCCGGGCCTTTATCTCGTCCGCCTCTTTCCTACCGGCCGCAATAGTCGAAGTGTAGCCGGCAAGGCGGGTGGAAATTTCGGTCAGGCAGTCGCGCAGTTTTGGAAGTTTGGCCTCTTCAAGCGGAAGCAGTTTTTCGAGGTCAGCCTTGCGTTTCGCATTTTTTTCTTCGGTGTTTATTTTCAGTTGCAGTTCGTCGAGTCTGTTCCTAGTTTCCATCCCTTTTTCGCATACGCGCTGCTTGTTTAGTATGCGGTCACCCATCAGGCTCTCGTTCAGCAGTTCCAGTTGTGTCCTTTTCGTGTCGGTCACTCCTTTCTGGGTGCTGGCGGCTGCGCTCGCTTTAGTGGCGGTATCTTGTGCCTTTTTAGCGGCACTATCCGCTTGCTTCACCTGGTTTTCGTCAGGCGCGTCAACCGACAGTTCGGCCAGGTGCGGGTGGTGCACCGCACCGCATACAGGGCATGGTGCACCCTCGGCAAGGTCTTTCGCCATAAGGCCGGCTTGTTCGGCCAGAAACGAAGCCCGCAGGCTGTTGGCCCTGTTTTCTGCCTGCGTGGCTGATTGCTGCGCAGCGACAAAGTCTTGTTGCAGGTGCGCCAGTTTCGTCTGCATCTCTTCCAGAGCATTCAGTTCCTTGTACAGGTCGGCATAGTTGGCGCGTTTTTGGGTCAGGAGTTCTTTTTCAGCCTCAAGTTTAGCCCTGTTCTCACCAGCGTTGCCCAATAGGGCTAGTTCCTTTTTCAGTTGCTCTGTTTTTTCCTCTTGCGCCAAAAGTTCCTGTTTTATGTTCGGCAGATGGGTGTTCAGGTCTTCCGCCTGCTTTTTTTGCAATTGGTCGAGGGCGGCCCGTTTTGTCTCCAGCAGGTCATAGTCGCCCAGCGAGTTGATCAGCAGGGCAATGTTTTCGCCCAGTTTCTCAGCCTCGGGTTTGCGTTGGTCGGCCTCGGTCTTCAGTCGCATAGCCGCTTTCAGGGCAGCGTCGGCCGCCTTCTTTTCATCTGTTTTTTGCGGAAGACTCTTTTTTGCATTCTCGAAAGTTTTGGCCAGCTGAATGGCGGCAGTGGTGTCGGCAATGCGCCTCGACAGTTGCTCAAGGTCGGCCTGTAGCTGTTTGTCTGTTTGTTCGTCGGTCGCAATCTGCTGTTCCAGCAAGTCGAGTACCTCGCCATACCGTTCTGTTTGTGTGGCGTCGCTCAACTGGTCTTTTACGGGACCGTCGGTTGGCAGAATAATCCCGTTCACGTATTGTGCTATGCTTCTGTTGCTGTTGTTGAAGTTGGCCGACAACTCGCTATATTTTTCTGCTATTGATTTCTGCAGTGTCTGGAAGTTTTCTGTGTTGAAAATTTTTCGGAAGATGTCCATGCGTTCCTTTGTACCCGCCAACAGCAGTTTTAGGAAGTCGCCTTGCGAAATCATGGCTATCTGTTTGAACTGTTCGCGGTTAATGCCCAGCAGTTCCTCCACAGCGGGGGTCACATCGCTGGTGTTGCGGGCCATGTTGCGGCATTCGCCGCCAGTTATCTCATAAAGCTCAGCCTTCGCTGCTTGCGGGGTTTCGCCGTCGCCTTTCTTGGCAGGACGCATATATTTGGGGCTCCGTTTTACGCGGTACAGTTTGTTACGGCTCTGGAAGACCATCTCTACGAAGGTGGGGGTCTGTGCGTCGGCATATTTCGAGCGCAACATGCTGCCGTCGCGGACGTCGCCGCTGGGTTCGCCGTACAGGGCGAACATAATGCCGTCGAATAGTGTGGTTTTGCCCGCACCCGTGTCGCCAGTAATGGCAAAAAGTCCGGTCTTCCCGAATTTGGAAAAGTCGATAAGGGTTTCGCTCGCATAGGAGCCGAACGCCGAAAGTGTCAGTAAGATGGGCCTCATTCTCAGTTCCAGATTTTTTCGATTAACTCGTTAGCCAGTTTTTCCATTTCCAAACTCAACTCTTGCTTGTTCTGTTCGCTGTAGAGCTGTTTCAAAATGTCGATGGGTTGCAGCACTTCAACAGCCGCATTGCCGCTTACGGTGTCGGTGGCGCGTGTACGGTGGTTGTCGTAGCCCAGTTCCATCAGGTTCGGGTAGATGTTGCGCAACCGTCCGAAGGCGTCGGGCACATCCTGCTCGTCGGTCAGTACAATGCGCAGGTAGTAGTTCCGGAACGCTTTCCCTAGGTAGTAGTCTTTGTCTGTTAGTTCGTCGAAACGGCCTTTCAGTTCGCCCATATCGGTCAACGGTTTCAGTTCTATGGAGCTGACTTCTACCTGTTCTTTGTCTTTCAGTTCCACTATAGTGACCGACTTTTTATGGTGGATTTCCGAGAACGAATATTTAAGCGGAGAGCCGCTGTAGCGGATGCTTGGACGTGAAACTTGTTGGGCCCGGTGCAGATGTCCAAGTGCCACATAGTCGAAAACTTGGAAGGTTTGTGCGTCGATGTTGTCGATGCCCCCAACGCTTAACTCTTCACTGTCGCAACGCTCTACTGTAGAGCCGTCGGCCGTTACAAATTGGTGCGCCACAAGCACGTTGCGGGCGGCAGGGTCGGCAGCCATCTGGTCGACAGCCTCGGCCACGGCGTCTTGGTAGGTGTCAATCTCGCGGGTGGTATATGGCCTGATGAAGCCTGGCTTTATGAACGGCAGCATGTAGATGTTTATTTCGCCATACTCGTCGTTAAGCACAACCGGTTGTATGGCACCATTGTATGCTGGAGCAATGTGGATATTCGGTATCATCAGACGCGACCCGAAAGAAAGCCGTTCTGCTTGGTCGTGGTTGCCGCTGACGACAAAAACCTCTAACTGGAACTTCGACAGGGAAACCAGAAAACCGTCGAATACCGCTATGGCCTCAACACTGGGTACTCCTTTGTCGAACACGTCGCCTGCTATAACAACCGCTTGGGGTTGCTGTTGTTCCACAATTTCTAAAATTTCCTTTAAGATGAAGTTTTGGTCTTCAAGCATTGGGAATCCGAGCACGCGTTTACCCAGGTGCAGGTCGCTTATGTGAAGTATCTTCATATCTTCATTGTTTACAGAGGTGTAAAAGGGGGTGTTGCCGCGACAAAACCTCCCAAAAAACTAGTCAACGGCTAGTTTTATGTAAAGGTAGTGAATAATACTGTTAATTCTTTATCCCAAAGCGGAACGATTTCATGGTAATACCCTTTTTCGTTCTGTCGCTTACTTGTTTTCAGCTTGAATTTGAACTTATTTCACGCATTATTTCTCCTTTTTTAGGCTATATAACCAATTGTTTTGTAGCTTTTTGATAATTTATTCGCAAAATGAACACTTTTTAGTGAATAGAGTATACAATTATGCTTGTATATGTTGTGTATGATAACTAACTTTGTAATGCAAACAAAACAGATAGATTTTTCATAGTTAAGGTTAGGGTGACGGCAGTTGTGAAAACTCCCGTCACTTTTTTATGTTTCCGCACATTAATGCTGGCGCGTTGAGTGAAAGAAAAAAGGATATGCCTCCATCTTCTGGTTTTAGCACATCCTTTTCTATTTTGTAGCATGTAGCTGTTTACTCTTCGTCTTCGTCCGATTCGGTATAGTAGATAGTCACCTCCAACTCCGAGCTGGACTTGCCCATCTTGCCGTCTTCTATCACAATATAGCCATAATAGCCAGTAGAAGTACCGAAGGCGTAGCGTTCACCTTTTTCCAGGGTTTCAATTTCAGCAGAGTTGCCGTTCTCGCATACAATTTCGTTGTCGGCTTCGTCGGCCGAGATAAACTTCTTGCCTGTAAATACAATCTCCACATTTTCGAGGTCGTCTTCGTCTTCATCGGAATAGACATCTTCGTCGCAGATAGAGATATAGGAGCATTGGCCGGAATCGGGTCCTCCGATGGTGGCGCTGAAGCACTCAAAGTCCTCGAGGTCTTCTTCCTCTTCCTCCTCTTCGTACTCTCCCTCTTCCTCATAGGCTCCCTCTTCTCCATTTTCGTCATCGTCGTAGCATTCTTCATCGTATTCTTGCGGCGAAGTAATCTCATCGTCATCAAATTCGCTATCCACTTCGTATTCAGCGCCATATGCCGTTGCACTTTGGAACCAGCGGAAATAGTTTTTTTCCGGACCCAGTCCGACCAACCAGGCGTTCACCTCGTCTATTTCGCGCTGGGCAATATTCTGCCCTTGAATCATGATGGAACGTGGGTACATACGTGCGGCCGTATCTGATTGCTCTTTGGTGAGATATTCTGACGGATACATGTCCCATGCGCCAAACAGGTGCAGTATTTCGTGGGCAATTACTCCCGCATCGCTCATGTACCCCGACATTGCCCGATAGATAACGGCGTATTCTGAATTGAATTTGTGTGGGTCGTAGCTCATCATACCAGATGTGGCAGAATAGGCAAAACTGCGGTCATCGGTATTGAAGAAGAACAGAATAAGGCTGTTGTCGGCGCCTTTCTGGTTTTTCGTCCAATCGTAGAATTGCGCCATATCTTGGTAGCCGATGGTTCGCATAACCTCGTCGAAGTATGGGTGAAGGTTGCCTGAACGGGCGGTGGTAAGATTGACATATCGGTTTGCAAATACAGAACCGTCGGCTCCGTATCCGCCATTTTCGAACGTTATGCTTTTCCCATAACGCCGGGCTTGTTGGGTCAACCAATTTTCAGCCTGGAATAAAAGGTTGTACATTTGCTGTGCACTGTTGTTATCCCATTCGCAACCTTTTACGGATATGAATACAGACAAAACATAAATACTTCCCTCCAGTTTCTTACAACTGCCAATTTTAGTTGTGTTTCTAGAACTTACCATAAGATTTACTAATGTTACGTTGTTTGTCAGGCACATGCCTGATTTAATAATTTGTAATTCAGGTTCTGTGGCTGGGCATTCAGTACGTTTCTTTATTCAGTGTAGTTTTGACGCATCTTGAAACGTATTCGGCACCAATCCGATTGTATAAACTAATTTATATGTTTTTGGGAAGATTGCCAAAATATAGGGCTATTTTCAATGGACATAGTTCAATATGTTTCAAGTTTTATTCTGTTGTTTGAGTTTATTCCGAAGCACAGGTTCGTCTGGAAACCATTAATTTTCTCCGACAAAATCCGATATAATATACTGTTTTTTAGTTGTTTTTCTTAAAAAGAACACTTTTTTCGTAAATGTAGAATACTGTTATGCTTGTATATGTTGTGTATGATAACTAACTTTGTAGTGCAAACAAAACAGATAGATTTTTCATAGTTAAGGTTATGGAATGACGGCAGTTGTGAAAACTCCCGTCATTTTTTTGTTTATTGTTACCACCTCGAAGGCTGCTTTGTGAGGAATGTATCGCACAAACAGAAGTCAGCCTCTGAGCTCTATCTTGGTCTCGAAATCCTTTATGGTGTATTCGGGCGAAATACCTCCAATACGGAAGTTGTCTGACGTAGTCTCACAATAGACATATTTTCGGCCATCCACTTCTGTCGTCACGTCTTTTGGCGAATCTTGTAGCAGTGCCTGCCAGCGCTGGTCGTATTCAATGCAGATGGCGGCGTGCCCTATTTTGTAAGAGAGGAGGAAAAGCACATTGTATCCCATCAGATGGAACAGGGTGGCAGCTAGAAACGCTTTGCAGTCGCAGTCACCATTCCTGTCATAGAGTGTCTCGTCGGGGAAGCGGATGTACTCTTGCGGATGTTGTATTTCTGCACAATCGTGGTCGTAGTTGTATCTTAGGTTGGGTTCTTGCACAAAGTCTAATACAAACTGCAACTTGTCGAGTTCCCCCACATTGTAGCGGCTGCATTCCCGGTTGATATATTTAACGACTTCTGCCGCATGCATCAGTGTACGCGGATTGCCCAGCATATAAAAATACATCTTGCGTAGTTTGTCTTCGGTATCATGGTTGGGTAACAACGCAAACGGATTGTTCATTCGCTGTTCCTCTATCTCTTCGGGGTCGAACCGGAGGGTCAGGTGCCCTTTCAGTTTGGTTTTTCTGGCAGAGTCGAGTTTCCAACTGTAGGTAATGCTTTTAGTTTCGGTCCTCGAGTTAGGTGTCAGGCTGGCCATGCTCTTTACTTCCCTATTTTTCGAGATGAGCAGGTAGATAAGCAACACGATAACAGCAAATTGGAAAAGGATGATGAATGCCATGGCGTTAGACTTATAGATTATTACAACTGGCAACAATGCTAATAGCGGTATGCCTAGAGTTGTTTATTAATAATTTTCATACAAATTTAGTAAAAAGATTACTCCTGACCTGTAGGGACGGAACTAAATAAGGTGAAGATATGAAAAAGCAACAACTTGTTTCTTGACACGCTTTTGTTCCAGTGCTAACTTTGTGCCAACAAAAACAAGATATTATGGAAGTAAAAGAAATTTTAAGGAATCTTCGTGAAAAGAATAATCTGACACAAGACCAGATGGCAGAGCGTATTAATGTGACCCGACAGGCCGTCAGCCGCTGGGAAACAGGCCTGACACAGCCTAATCCGGAAATGCTTAAAGTGCTGTCGCGCGAGTTCAACGTCTCCATCAATACGTTGCTGGGCGCTCCACGCACATTGGTCTGCCAGTGTTGCGGTATGCCACTTTCTGACGACTCAATGATTAGTAGGGATGTTTACGGCGACTTTAACGAAGATTATTGCAAATGGTGCTACACCGATGGTAAATTCACGTATCAGAAGAAGGTAGACCTGCTTGATTTTTTGGTCAAGGCGATGCCTAATCCCGACAACATGGGCGATGATGAAAGAAGGAAACTTTTCGACGCCCACCTTTCACAGTTGAAGCATTGGAAGTAGGTTGCGATTGTTCTCTTATTTCTGGATGACGGTAGCCATCTAACCGGGGGCGGTGTAAATACAATTCTCTAACTACCTAAGTCATAGAGAGAATTTTACAATTCTTTTAGCGAAAGGAAGGAGTGTTTCGGAAAAATAGCGTATTTTTGCTGTATTAAGTTACTTTACACACTAACAAACTAATACAAATGAAACACTACATTTTCAGCATTCTGCTGGGGACTTCCTATGCCCTGACGGCTAATGCGGCAGTTCACATTAATGAGATAATGGTGCGGAACTCCTCGGCTGTTATTAACGACGAACTCAATTTCGAGGGGTGGGCCGAGATATACAATTCTGGCGATGAGGAGGTCGACTTGTCGAATTGCTTTTTCTCAGACACGGACGACGACCATTTCAAGTGGCGGAATCAGGACAAAACAGTTCTTGCGCCCAAACAGTACGCTGTCTTCTTTTTCGACGAACTGGACGAGTACAACCATGCCAGTTTCAAACTCGACTGCGACGGCGGTGTCTTGATTCTCTCCGATGAGAATGGGAACGAACTCGACAGGCTGAATTATCCGAAGAGTTTCAGGAACACCTCTTTTGGCAGGGTTGTCGACGGAGGAGATCAACTGGGTCACTTCCTTTCGTGCTCTATGGAGCAAAGCAACTCAGGCACTGTGAGCAATATCCAGACAAAAGCTCCCTTTTTCAGTCAGACGGGCGGATTCTATAACAGTGGAATAAGTGTGGCGATAACCGCTCCAAGCCCTGCTGCCGCTATTTACTATACGACCGACGGCAGTGAGCCGAAAATTTCTGCAGAAATGCTGTATAGCGGACCAGTGCCTGTAAACTCAACAATGGTGCTGCGTGCCATTGCTGTGGTCGATGGCGAGATAGCCAGCGATGTTACTACATCGTCTTATTTTATTGACAACACCATACCAGTTTCAACCAAGGTGGTGTCGCTAGCAACTGACGAAGAATACCTTTTTGGCGATGAGTTGGGCGCACTGGCAGTCGGTGTCAACGGTAGCATGGTGCCTTCTTATTGTAGTGCTAAAGAAAACAGGGCCAACTATATGAACGACTGGGACCGCCCTTGCAACATCGAGATTTTCGATGAGGGGAAGGTGCAGCGCATCAGTCAGGAGGTGAAGGTGGGTGCTTTTGGTGCCTGCTCGCGGACAAAGGGAGTCAAGTCTATCAAAGTGAAGGCCAACAAGGTTTATGGCAACAATAAGTTCGACTACCCTATCTTCAACGAAAAGCCTAATTTGAAGTGGAAGAGTTTTGTGTTACGCAATTCGGGTAACGACTTCGGACGTATGCTTTTCCGCGACGGCTACCTGCAGACGCTGGTCGCTTCGAGCATGGATATCGACCACCAGGCTTATGAGCCAGCCGTTGTTTTTGTCAACGGCGAGTATTATGGTATGATGGGGATCAGGGAGCGTTCGGGTAAAGACTTTGTCTACTCGAACTACGGCCTCGACGACGACGAGTTCTGCATAGAGGAAAAGCCCGACAAGGTGGTTGAGTGCGAGGCCTACCAAGAGGTGCTCGACGTGGCTAACAATGCGTCTGCTACTTTCGAAGAAATCGACAAGATTATCGATGTTGATGAAATGCTGAACTACTTCACCACCGAAATCTATTACTGCAACGAAGACTGGTCGGCCGGCAACATTAAGGCCTGGAAACGCCTGAAAGACGGTAAGTGGAGATGGATTCTCTACGATACCGACTTCTCAACCTCTATCTATGGAAACTACCTGACCACCGATGGTTTTACCTATGCTTCCAAATGCTCGTTCTTTCCATTGTTAAAGAACAACCCTGACGTTAAAAAGCGGCTTATGGACAAGTTTACCGTCCATGCGGGAACCACTTTCGACGAACAGCATGTGTCGGCTGTTTTAGACAGTATGATAGGACTGGTGCACGACGAGGCCGATTTCTATATGGACTACCTGAAGAGAATTAAAAGGAATGAGGCAGACTCGTGGAGGGATGAGTGCGAGAAGGTCAGAAACTTTATTACCGCTCGACCCGACTACTTGTTCGACCACGTCTCGAAAAACTTGGGTATTGGTTATCCTGCACCTATACGTTTTTGTTCTGACACAGAGGGTGCCTATTTCGAATTGAATGGCCATGAGACTATTAATAAATCTGACTTCAAGAGTTATTACTACACGGGTGAGCCATTCAGCGTGAAAGCCGTTGCTCCAGACGGATACCGCTTCAAAAATTGGATGGTGTGCAAAGAGAAATACCTGCTTCCTTTCGAAGCTGACTGGAAATATCTCTATCAGAAATCGGACGTTGACCCGAATTGGAAAGGTTTGGCTTTTGACGACAGCGAATGGAAATCGGGGGCCGCTCCACTTGGCTCAAACGTCTCATACTTTATGCAAACCAAAATCAACACAAGGGGAACCCTAAACACCACTTCCTATCTTCGCAACACTTTCAACATTGACGATCTGGATCAGGCTGGCGACCTACTATGCACCGCAAAGATGAACGACGGCGTTGTTATCTATGTTAACGGTCACGAAGTCTACCGCTTCAACATTCCTTCTGACGTTCCACTTTCCGACACCGTGAATGCGGAATTTGAGATGGACTCTTACGCTACCCGCCAATTTTCAATCAACAAGGAATTTCTTGTTCAGGGTACGAATGTGGTTGCAGTAGAGCTGCACTGCGCGAAAAAGTCAAACACAATAGTGTTCGACATGTCTGTTCAAGACAGCAAAAACGCATTAGCGGTTGTGGACAACTCGCTCCAACAAAACTATTCTACCATTTTCAACGATTCGCTGACACTTAAGGCAGTTTTTGAGGAAGACCCAACCTGGTCGCCTGACAATTTAAAACTATACCTCAATGAAATTTGTGTTGCCAACAAGCAGTATGTCGACGACTATAGGGAGGATGACGACTGGATAGAGATCTACAACGACGGAACATCGCCTGTCGATTTGGGCGGTATGTTCATTTCCGACAAACGGACCAATCTGACCCGTTACCAGATACCTACTGGTTACGAAGAAGAAACCACTGTGCCGGCAAAAGGTTACCTAATCCTTTGGGCTGACGCCGATTCTTCCAGCCAAGGCATTCTGCATACCAACTTCCAGCTGACTACGAAAAAAGGCCAGACCGTCACTTTGTCGAGAATGGTGAACGGTGAACTTTCGGTAATCGACTCTATCCGCTACGAGGTACACACCAGTGGCAATTCTTACTCAAGGTTCTCGTACGAGGGTGATGGCGCATGGGCGCTTACCAGCAGACCAACGTTTGCGTTGCGTAACGTATTCGCTCCTGCCCACTCTGCTACTCTGGATGGTTTGGAACTGGTGCAGGAAACTGGGGTTGACGTTCGCGTTTATCCGAACCCTGTAGACGATTATCTCTGGTTTGCTTTGGGCAGCGACGATCGTGCTACCGTCTCTATTATCGACTACACAGGTCTGCTGTTGAAACGCGACGTCGTCGAAAATGGAGGCAGCATCTATGTGGGTGGTCTGAAGCCTAGTGTCTACATTATACGCATTCAGTCGGGCAGCAGAACCCTCTCTGCCAAGTTTGTGAAACGGTAATAACTGAAAAATAGAACCGATAAGAAAGTCTCCGGGTCCGTTGCCCGGAGATTTTTTTTCTCCTTTCCCTACCGTTTTATTTATCTTTAACTACGCAGACATTTTTTGTTAACTATTAAAAAACAAATATTTATTAATATTTTTCAGGTATCATTATTTTATATAAACTGGTGCTGCGAAAAAAAAGTAATCGATTATGGTATAAGTAAGTAAGAAAGTGACAATTTCTTCCGTTTTGACGGTATATGTCGGACGCTTCACGGTCAATAGGCCGTTGTTATACAAGCCATAAAACCTTTATTTTGTATGGTTAAAGCATTATTAGTCATGACACTTCAAGAGAAACTTGGGAAAGCAATAATACAACTGCGCAAGCAACGCGGACTAGCGCAAGAGAAGTTCGCCAACGACGCTGAAATCGACCGCCGCTATATGAGCGACATTGAGAACGGCAAACGTAACATATCAATTGACGTTATCGAACGTGTAGCCAATTGCCTCGGCATAAGTGTGAGCGAACTATTTTCAATGGCTGAAAACATTGACACAAAGCGCACTATCGACAATCTGAAAGATTGGCTCTGCGACCGTGATTACGAAGAAACCATTGTACTTGAAAATCCAGATTATCTTTCTGCCATTGTTGGTGTTAGTGACGACGGCCGACTTATCTACGACTACGAGAGAATGGTTGAGCATCTGATGGCAACTGATGGTATGGACTACGAAGAAGCTTGCGAGTTTATTGACTTCAACACCATTGGCGCACTACCTTATATGGGAGAGAAACGCCCGGTGATATTGACGAGAATTGAGGAATAAAGAACTTTTTGGAACAATACTTTTATGAAACTACAAGAGGGGTCATACGAAAATATCATCACAAGCGAATTGCGGCAAGATATGTTGCAAGCAGAACGTGATGGCTTGGTATGCAAGCAAGATGAAATTGATGAAGCAGAATCACCCTATATACTTGCAGAACACGTCAACAAAATTGTTTTAAACAAACTTTCAGATGAAACCCTTTCGATAGAAGAAAAAAAAGACATAGTAAACCGTTTGATTGAATTACTTGATGAAAGGAATGAGGCAGAAAAGGTCCAAAATGATATGCAAATGTTGTCTGCTGTAGTTTCTAAACAAGTAGAGGCACGACTGAAAGCGACAAAACAGACTCTAAATCGGCCATTGACAGGATTCAGAACGAGTAATCTTTTTACGGGTGGACAAAGTAAAGTACCCCTAAATGAAGAGATAAAGAGAGATATAGAGAGCGCAGACAGAATCAGTTTGATAGTCTCTTTCTTGAAACTTTCAGGCGTGAATCTGATTTATGATCAGTTGAAGAAGTTCTGCGAGCATCCCGAACACCATTTACGCATCATTACAACTACATACTGTGGAGTTACTGAAGCAAAAGCAGTAGAACGTCTTGCTACTTTACCTAATACAGAAATACGTATCTCTTATAATACACAGATAGAACGTTTACATGCCAAATCGTACATATTTGAGCGTAATTCGGGTTTCAGTACTGCATATATCGGTTCATCCAATCTTTCAAAATCAGCCCAGACCGATGGGCTGGAATGGAATATACGTGTAACCAATGTAGAAAACCCGCACATTATTAAAACCGCACTTGCTACATTTAATCTTTATTGGAATAGTCACAATTTTGAGGATTTTAAGGATGGTGGAGAGGAAAAATTGTATAAAGAACTCGAGATACAGAAGAATCCGCATCATCCGTCAATGGGAACATTGGCGAGATACTCAATTCTGCCTCATCAGAAACAGCTGCTCGACCGTTTGGCTGCCATGAGGGAAGAAGGTGTAAAACGAAACCTCATCGTCGCAGCAACTGGCACAGGAAAAACTGTTGTTTCTGCATTCGACTACAGACGTTTCAGAGATGCGAATCCACACAGTAACCGAATTCTTTTTGTGGCTCATAGAGAGGAGATATTGAAGCAGTCACTCAGCACATATAGGAGTGTGCTTTGCGATACCAACTTCGGAGATATTTGGGTGGGACAATACAAACCTGCAAATGGCCTAGAACATCTGTTTATATCCGTTCAGACTTTCAATTCAAAGTTTAAAGAGATTTTTAGCAACTTACCCCATGATTATTACGATTATATTGTAATAGATGAGGCTCATCACTTTGAAGCAGATAGTTATCGTAAGATACCTGATCACTTCTCGCCCAAGTTACTAATTGGCCTTACAGCCACACCAGAACGTATGGATGGTGTTAGCTTGCTGCCTGATTTTTGCAATAGGATAAGTGCGGAGATTCGTTTGCCAATAGCACTTGATGAAGGCTTGCTGACTCCCTTCCAATATCTATGTATCAGCGATAACACAGACCTTACCGATGACGACTTGATGCAAGGACACAAATATGTTGCTACAAAGCTCACAGAAAAGTTGTGCAACAAGGAACGTGTTGGGCTGATTATCGACAAATTGGCATATTATCTTCCAGATGAACATAAATGTAAGGCTTTAGGATTCTGTGCCACTATAAAACATGCTCGCTTTATGGCTGAGAGTTTTCAGGCATATGGATTTAGAGCGGATTATCTGACAAGTGAAAAAAAAGACGAACGCGACACCTTGAATCGCAAATTAGCAAAAGGTGAAATAAATTACCTTTTTGTTGTTGACATTTTCAACGAGGGCGTAGATATACCAGAAGTTGACACTGTCCTCTTCTTGCGTCCTACAGAATCCTTAACAATATTCTTGCAGCAGTTAGGTAGAGGACTTCGCTTATTCCCCGGTAAACAGTTGTTAAATGTTTTCGACTTTGTCGCACATCTTAATAACAAGTATGACTTTACGAGCCGTTTCCGTAGTCTTATGGTTCGCAAAGACGGAAGTGTTGTCGAACAGATAAAAAACGGTTTTACGCTTCTTCCTCATGGTTGTACTATACACATGGAAGAAAAAGCTCAACAATATGTGCTGGAAAATGTAAAGGCAGCTATATACAATAAGAACCGGCTTGTTCAGGAGCTACGTTCTTATGATCACGTGCCTTCTCTAAAAGAGTTTGTTGAAAATAACGGACAGGACGTCAGACTTCTATATAAAGGTACTTGTTGGTCAAGTCTGAAACGTGAGGCAGGATTATGTACCTATACAGATGACGACAATACAAGACGTTTTGAGAGGTATATCTCAAATCTTGTTCATGCCAATTGCATGTCATATTTGCTTTTTGTTAAGAAACTTGTGAATAATATTGATAATGTTTCTTTTACGGATGAACGAGAAAAAAAATATGCCGTTATATTGTACTATACTCTGTATGGTGATAAGTTAAGCAAAGTAGGCATTGGTAGCATTGAGGTAGCAATAGGAAGGCTGAGGAAATATCCTGTTTTTATTGAAGAGATAAATGAAGTCGTAGAGTATTTGATGGCAAACATAGAGACAAAGACCTTTGCCGTTGGAGAAGGAATGCCACCTGCATTGGAGCAATACGGAAACTATACGCGAGAAGAAGTCTTCGCTATCTTTGGCCGTCAGACTGCAGATAAGAAAATGCAGGGTAGTGTGGCAGGCGTATTCAACATCGATGAACTGAATACAGAATTGTTCTTTGTAACATTGAATAAGTCTGATAAAGATTTTTCCGCATCAACTATGTATGATGATTATGTTGTTAGTGAAAACCAGTTCCACTGGAAATCGCAGAATACTGATACACATCAAGGCAAAGGTAAACGTTTCGTAGAACAAGCAAAGAATAAAAAGAAATTCTTATTATTTGTACGCGAAAACAAACGTGACGGATTTGGCAACACCTGCCCGTTTTATTGTTTTGGGTTAGTAGATTATATATCATCTTGTGACGACAGACCAATGAGTATCAATTGGCGTATGCACCAACCCATTCTTCCTCAGTTTTTAAATGCTGTATAAGATTAGTCTCTATTGTCGACTACACTGAATCGCGACGTCGTCGAAAATGGAGGATGCATCTATGTGGGTGGTCTGAAACCTAGCATCTACATTGTACCATTCTGTCGGGCAGCAGAACCCTCTCTGCCAAGTTTGTGAAACGATGACATTCTGATCCCATTATAGCACAATGTGACTTCTCAAACCTCGCGTTCAGAGAAGTCACATTGTTTTTTATGAGCATCTTAAAAACTTAACGTTTCCTTCTTTGAAACTCATCCCTACCATCCGGGGCCACGAACTTCACCGGTTTCCCCGCACAATAGTTATACGGGCTCATGCCCGGATATTTTTCCTGCAACGGGTCAGTGCTTAACCACAAAGCAATAGCAGGATCCAAATATCTCGCTCCATAATAATACAGCCCTGTCTCCTAGTCCAACTCTTTGGCATTGAACAGGTATGGTGAAGTCCAGTTACCGTTGCGTTCCTCCACAAACACCTCGCCGTAATGGTTATAGGCTACGATAG